>JAFSZU010000160.1 GCA_017455585.1 Bacteroidaceae bacterium
AATGTGTTTGAAATAAGAATGTTTCATAATGAGAATAAAGTAAAAAGAAAGGCGTGAAACCATTCGGTGCTTATTCTCTGATTGGGTACCGCCAAGTAACCATGCTACAAAACAAGCAAGAACAGTTCACGCCCTTTCGGGCATGAACCTTCTGAACTGCTTGCTCTCCGTAGCGAATTTGGCGGTTTCAATCAGAGAGAACAAGAGCAGAAAGCTCAAGTTATCAATAAGACTGCGAACGGGACTTCAGCGCACTTCTCCGTTTGGTTAATAATTTGAGTTAGTGAATTGTTTGTCCCTAGGGAGTGCCGCACGCCGTGCGTCTGTCTCCCCGTTGCATCGTCAGGTCATAGGCAATTAGTGGTTAAATGGTGAATATTCAATATGTCTTTGCTACAAATTCGCGGCAGATGCCGTGATGATGAAGTATCTTGATTTATTCCCTCTGATAGTTTTCTATCCGGCAGGTGTGCTGCTTGGTCTCGCGGTCGTAGTTGATGCCGACGAGCAGGAGGCGGTCGGCATACTCGGCCACCTTGGCGGGGTATTGCCGGCGCTTGATCTGGTCAATGGCCGCGTCGGCATTCTTGTTGCATTTCAGCTCCAGGACAATGGCGGGCGAATCCACGTTCTTGCGAGGGATGAGCACGATGTCTGCGAAGCCTTTGCCGCTCGCCAGCTCACGGTGCATCTCGTAGTCGTTGCGGGCGTAATAATAGGCGATGGAGAGCACACAGGCCAGCGAGTTCTCATCATTGTAGGAGAGGATGCTTGTGTGCTCGTCATGGGCGGCATCCACCCCACGCACCACAGCCTCCTCGTCACCCTCCAGGGTGGCCTGCAGCAACTGCTCGGACTTCGCTAGGGCATCTACCACGGGCTTCCAGTTGTTTGCCTCTACGGCGTTCACCATCTCACCAGCCACTTCGCGGTTGGGGATATAGCACTCGCTCTTTTTCCAGTCGTATGACAGGTAACCCAGATGGATGAGCACCGTCAGCACGTCGTCCTTGCTGTGGATGACAGACATGTCGTTCTGGAACTTGGTCGGATTCACCTTGCATCGCTCATCGGCCAACATGCGGATAATGTCGTCCTTCAAACCCTCATAGTTCATCTTGATATAGTCGGCAACGGCATCGTAGGCACCCGTTGAGGCCCAGTAGCTGCGGCAGCGGCCTACATCAACCGCCTGAATAACACTGTTGGGGTTGAAGATAGAATGCTCATCGCCGATCTGATAGCCGTCGTACCACTTCTCCAGCTCATCAAAGTCCATGCTATGCGCGGCAGCCAACGCCCGCACCTCGTCCTTGGTAAAACCGAAATAGCGGGCCATATTGCGGGGCTCCACCATGGAGTACTCCAGAAAATTGTTCATGGCCGACTGCGTCTTATATTTCTTGACAGGGAGAATTCCGGTCATATAGACTGCGGCGAACACCTGCATGGTCTGACCACCCTTGAACATGCGACGCAGCCAGTTCAGATAGCCGTCCATGGCCGGTGTGCCGGGTTCAAACTCGCGGCAGATGGCATCCCACTCGTCAACAATGAAAATGAACGACTGTCGTTGGGCTTCTACGATGCGAATAAGATATTTCATCAGATCATCACCATCCTGAATTGGTACATCTGGATAAGCCTTATGAACATCTTCTTTCAGTTCGTCATCCATCTGCCCCACAATGCTCTCGTCCTTGAACCGCGTCACGAAGTCCGACAGGTCCAGGAAGATGACAGGATACTTGTTCAGGTGCTGCTCAAAAGACGGGTCGCCGGCAATCTGCAAGTCGGCAAAGAGCCTGCGCGAATCGCAGGACTGGTCATAATAGGCACAGAGCATTTTGGCTGCCATCGACTTGCCGAAGCGGCGGCTGCGGGTAACACAACTGAAACGGCGCTCACTGAAAAGCGTGCTATTGACGATACTGATCAGCCCTGACTTGTCAACGTACTCGCTGTTGCGGGAGGACTGGAACCCCGCATTTCCTGCGTTGATATATGTTCCCATAACCAAAAACTTTGCTAATTTGCTACAAAGATACAGCTTTTTCGTGAACGACCATCCGTCAATCCTGTTTTTTAACGTATGTTAATCGTCCTATACCGAAGGGTCTCTACATCCGTGATGGTCGCAAGGTTATGATGAAGTAAAGGTGCTGAGCCCATTTCTTCCCTCCCATGACTTGAAGTGTCTGTCTCAAGAATGAATGACACTGCCTCTTTTGAAATTGAAAATTGAGGTTTGTGAGTTTTTTGAAGTTTTGAGGTTTTGAGGTGATGAGGTTTTGAGGTTTTGAGGTGATGAGGTTTTGAGGTTTTGAGGTGATGAGGTTGTTAGGTGGGAGTTGAAAGATAATTATGAATTATGAATTTAAATGGTAAATGGTTAAATGGTAAATGGTTAAATGGTAAATGGTTAAATGGTAAATGATTAAATGATAAATAATCAGTTTCCCAGTTCTGAGATGAACTTGATGCGGACGAGGCGGATCTGCTCCTCGGTATAGTCCTCGCCCAGCTCGTCAAGGGCATCGTCGATGTCGTCACTTTCGCTCTCACGGAAGTACTCGAAGATGTCATCAATCTGGTCTGAGTCCAAGATGGTTTTCAGGTAATAGTTGATGTCGAGCTTGGTACCGGAATAGACAATTGTGTCCAACTCATCCAGGAACTCGTCGAAATCCAGTCCTTTGGACTTGGCCAGTACCTCCAGGTCCACCTTGCGGTCAATGCTCTGGATGATGGCCACCTTGTTCTTGCTCTTGTTGATGACGGTGCGGACACGCATGTCGTAGGGGCGGTCAATCTCGTTCTCCTCGCAGTGCTTCATGATGAGCTGGCAGAACGCGGTGCCGTAGCGCTTGGCCTTGCCCTCGCCCACACCGGGGATGTCCTTTAACTCGTTGATGGTGACGGGATAGACGGTGGCCATGGCCTCGAGACTCTGGTCTTGGAAGATGACGTATGGAGGTATGTTCTTCTCCTTGGCCACGCTCTTGCGCAAGTCCTTGAGCATCTGGAACAGCTGCTCGTCGAGGGCGCTGGTTCCGGCATCGGGGTCCACGTAGTCGCTGTCGAAATCGTTGTCCTCGGAGATGAGGAAGGAGACGGGCTTGCGGATGAAGTCTCGGCCGGCATCGGTGAGTTTCAGGAGACCATAGTTCTCCACCTCCTTGTAGATATAGCCGCCGAGCAGTGCCTGGCGCAGGATGCAGTTCCAGTAACGCTCCTCCTTTGCGTCTCCAGCACCGAAGAGATCCAGCTCGTCGTGCTTGTGCGCCAGCACCTCCTCGGTGGGATTGCCCACAAGGACATTGATGATATGCGGGACCTTGAAGTTCTCTTTGACAGCCTTGATGATCTCGAGTGCCAGCTTCAGGTCGTCCTTCGCCTCTATACGTGTCTTGGGATGCAGGCAGTTGTCGCAGTTCTGGCAGTTCTCCTCACCGTATTCTTCGCCAAAGTAGTGCAGGAGCACGCGGCGGCGGCACACCGAGGTCTCTGCATAGGACGCCGTCTCCTGCAATAACTGACGTCCGATGTCCTGCTCAGCCACGGGCTTGCCCTCCATGAACTTCTCCAGCTTGACAAGGTCTTTGTAGGCGTAGAAGGTGATGCACTTGCCCTCGCCGCCGTCGCGACCGGCACGTCCGGTCTCCTGATAGTAGCCTTCAAGGCTCTTGGGGATGTCATAATGGATGACGAAGCGCACGTCTGGCTTGTCGATGCCCATGCCGAAAGCGATGGTGGCCACGATGACATCCACCTCTTCCATGATGAAGCCGTCCTGCGTCTGCGTGCGAGTCTGTGTATCCATGCCGGCATGATAGGGGCGGGCATTGATGTCGTTGGCGCGCAATACCTCTGCCAGTTCCTCCACCTTGCGGCGGCTCAGGCAGTAGATGATGCCGCTCTTGTGAGGGTTCTGCTTGATGAATTTGACGATTTCCTTGTCGATGTCCTTGGTCTTGGGGCGCACTTCATAATACAGGTTGGGACGGTTGAAGGAACTCTTGAACTCATCGGCCTGGGGCATACCCAGATTCTTCTTGATGTCATCCCGCACCTTGTCGGTGGCCGTGGCCGTGAGCGCGATGACAGGTGCCTGACCTATCTCTGTGATAATGGGACGGATGCGGCGATACTCCGGCCGGAAGTCATGTCCCCACTCCGAGATACAGTGGGCCTCGTCAACGGCGTAGAACGAGATCTTGACCTGACGCAGGAAATCGACATTTTCTTCCTTGGTCAGGCTCTCCGGGGCAACATAAAGCAACTTCGTGTTGCCCGAGAGGACATCGGTTTTCACTTGGTCCAGCGCAGCACGGTTGAGCGAGGAGTTCATGTAATGGGCAATGCCGTCGTTGGCACTCACCTGCCGGATGGCATCCACCTGGTTCTTCATCAGTGCGATGAGGGGTGAAATGACGATAGCCGTGCCCTCCATGATGAGCGCCGGCAGTTGATAACAGAGTGATTTGCCGCCTCCTGTGGGCATGAGTACAAAGGTGTCGTGCCCGCTCATGAGGTTGCGGATAATGGCTTCCTGGTCTCCTTTGAATGTGTCGAATCCGAAATAACGCTTCAGCTGTGTGGTCAAGTCTGTCTGAGTCTTCATGTGTAGTCCCTTCAAAATGCGCTTACAAAGTTATAGACTTTTAGGGCAAACTTGCAAATTTTAGCGAAACTTTTTTTATAAATGAAAGCCTCCGAACGTCATTTTATACGTTCGGAGGCTATAAATGGACAAAAAAACGTGTGCTCAGGCGGCCGCAATGTGACTTTTTTCTATCTGTTTACGAGCATAATCACGAGTAACACGGAACTCACGGACACCTGCTGTGGGCAGCTCATACTGAGCCTCAATCATGATGCTCTCGACGATGCTGCGCAAGCCGCGGGCACCCAGCTTGAAATCAATGGCTTTATCAACAATGAACTCCAGCGCATCCTCGTCGAACTGGAGGTTGATGCCGTCCATCTTGAAGAGTTTCTGCTGCTGGCGGATAATGGAGTTGCGCGGCTCTGTGAGGATGCGTCGCAGGGCGGGCTTGTCCAGCGCATCCAGATAGGTGAGCACGGGCAGACGGCCGATAATCTCCGGGATGAGGCCAAAGGCCTTCAAGTCCTGGGGCTGGATGTACTGCATGAGGTTGGCGCGGTCGATGCGCGCCACGTTCTGGACGCTATTGTATCCAACCACGTGGGTGTTCAGCCGCTGGGCAATCTTGCGCTCGATACCGTCGAAGGCTCCACCGCAGATGAAGAGTATGTTGCGTGTATCCACTTGGACATACTCCTGGTCGGGATGTTTGCGCCCGCCCTTGGGCGGCACGTTGACGGTCGTCCCCTCCAGCATCTTGAGCAGACCTTGCTGCACACCCTCGCCGGAGACGTCGCGTGTGATGCTGGGGTTGTCTGCCTTGCGGGCTATCTTGTCTATCTCGTCAACAAAGACGATGCCTCGTTGGGCTGCCTCGATGTTGTAATCAGCCACTTGCAGCAGACGGGAGAGCATACTCTCCACATCTTCGCCCACATAGCCGGCCTCGGTGAAGACGGTGGCATCCACGATGGTGAAGGGCACCTCCAGCAGGCGGGCGATGGTGCGTGCCAGCAGCGTCTTGCCTGTGCCCGTGGGCCCCACCATGATGATGTTGCTCTTCTCTATCTCCACGCCGTCGTTGGTGTCGGGTTGCAATAGTCGTTTGTAGTGGTTATACACGGCCACGGAGAGATAGCGTTTGGCATCCTCCTGGCCAATGACATACTGGTCCAGATAGCGCTTGATAGCTTCCGGCCGGGGCAGTTTCTCCCATCGCAGGTTGGTTGCATCCTGAGTAGCACGGGAGGGCTGGGCGTGCAGATTCTCTTGCACAATGTTATAGGCCTGCTCGGCACATTCGTCGCATATCCAGCCGTCAAGACCCGAGATGATCAGTCTCACCTCTTGCTCCGAACGGCCGCAGAACGAACACTTGCTCATTTTCTTTGGCATGATAATCTGTCTGGGTATATATAATATAATAAGGAACGCGCGCGAGGGTTTATTGCTTGCGTGTGAGCACCTGGTCAATCATGCCATACTCACGTGCCTCCTCGGCCGTCATCCAGTAGTTGCGGTCGCTGTCTGCCCACACCTTGTCGTAGGGCGTGTGGCTGTGGTCGGCGATGATCTGGTAGAGTTCCTTCTTGAGTTTCTGAATCTCGCGAGCCTCGATCTCGATGTCGCTGGCCTGACCCTGCACGCCACCCAGCGGCTGGTGGATCATCACACGGCTGTGGGGCAGGGCACTGCGCTTGCCCTCGGCACCGGCCACCAGCAGGACGGCAGCCATCGAGGCAGCCATGCCTGTGCAGATGGTGGCCACGGGGCTGGAAACGAATTGCATGGTGTCATAGATGCCCAGGCCGGCGCTGACGCTACCGCCAGGGGAGTTCAGGTAGATGCTGATGTCCTTGCCGGGATCCACGCTGTCCAGATACAGCAGCTGGGCCTGCAAGGTGTTGGCGGTGTAGTCATCGATGGGTGTGCCCAGGAAGATGATGCGATCCATCATCAGGCGCGAGAAGACATCCATCTGTGTGACGTTCAACTGACGCTCCTCGAGGATATAGGGGTTCAGATACTGGTTCTGCAGACTCACGTAGTCATCCAGCACCTGACCGTTGATGCCAAGATGTCCTGTGGCATATTTACGGAAATCGGTGTGCTTCATCATTCCTCCTTCTTGCTTTCAAACAATTTGTTGAAGTCTGCCAGGGAGATGGTCTTCTGATCCAGTTTCACCACATCCTTCAGTGCCGTGCCGAGTTTGCGCTCCACAGTGCGGGCCACATAGCCTTCGGCCTGTTCGCGCTTCTGCATCTGCTCCTGGGCATACTTGGTGATTACCTCGTCGGGCACACCACCCATGCCATACTGGGCGAACTGAGCACGCACCTGCTCCTTGGCGGTCTCCAGCACATCGTCCTGTTCCACCTTGATGCCCGTCTGGTCGGCCAGCTGTTCCTTGATGAGGTGCCACTCCAGCTCGCGGATGCTGCCGGCGAAGTTCTGCTCCACATATTCCTCGCCCTTGTCGGGGTTGTTGGCACGCATGATGCGCTTCAACGCTGCCTCCGGCCACTGCAGCTCGCCGATGCGCTTCTCCAGATACTCGCGCACATCAAGAAGGAAGCGATATTCCTGGTCGCGGACAAACTGGTCCTGCAACTGTTGCTTGACGCGGGCGCGGAAGTCTTCCTCGCTGGTGACTGTGCCCTCACCGAAGATACGGTCGAAGAGGTCCTGGTTAATCTCTGCCGGCACATAGCGGGTAATCTCGTTGATCTGATAGCTGAAGTTGCTCTTCACCTCTGCGGCCTCTTCCTTACTGATGTCCAGTAGGCTGCTGATTTCTATAGCACTACCCTCGTAAGCCTCGGAGGGATTGAAGGTCAGAACGGTGTTGACCTGCACACCTTCAAACTTCTTCAACTGATCCTGGTTCTTGAAATATTCGGGCAGCATCACGGCGTCTTCCTTCTGCAAGCCGCCTTCCTTGATGTTGCCGTCCTCGTCCAGCTCTGCCAGGTGACCTTTTGTCATATCGCCCTTCTGCCACGTGTCAACATGCACATAGTTGCCGCCACGCTGGCTGTAGGCATTGACCTGACCATCGACCATCTCGTCGGTGACATCGATAGTGTAGAAAGGAATCTTGTCCTTGTCAGAGAGTTTGGCGTCGAACTGGGGAGCCAATGCAATGTCGAAGATGAACACCAGCTGCTCGGCAGCAAAATCCACCGGCTTCTGTTTCTCGCTGGCAAGGGGTTCGCCCAACATATCCACCTTCTGCTCGCGGATGTAGCCATAGAGCTTTTCTGAGACCATCTTCTGCACCTCTTCCACTGTGATGTCCATGCCGAAGCGCTTCTTCATGATGCTCATGGGCACCTGACCGGGGCGGAAGCCGGGCAGTGACGCCTTCATTCTATACTTCTTGAGTGCCTTATCGACGTTCTCCTGATAATCTGTTTTCTCCAGTGTGAGGGTCAGCTCGGCTGTCACCTCAGATGTGTTTACGAATTGAATGTTCATGATTATAATTAACGATTTAGCTATTTACTAATTACAATTTATTTGACTATTTACTATTGACTTGCCTATTGGCGATTATATAACAGCAAATACCGTGCCAACCCGCCCAACTTTCAACTTGTCAACTCGTCAACTCGTCAACTCGTCAACTCGTCAACTTGTCAACTCGTCAACTTGTCAACTCGTCAACTTGTCAACTCGTCAACTCGTCAACTCGTCAACTCGTCAACTCGCCTTCCCGTTCGCGTTCCAGAGCCTCGAAGTCCTTCATGCGCAGCTCGAAGCTGGTGGTCAGATATTTCTCCTTCACGACAGGGTTGGCGGCCAGTTCCTCGGGACGCCCCTTGAAATGGATGCGCCCCTCAAAGAGCATGTAGGCCCGGTCGGTAATGCAGAGCGTCTCCTCCACATTGTGGTCGGTGATGAGCACGCCGATGTTCATGCGCTTCAGCTTCCAGACGATGAGCTGAATGTCCTCCACGGCGATGGGATCCACACCGGCAAAGGGCTCGTCCAGCATCACAAACTTGGGGTCGATGGCCAGGCAGCGGGCAATCTCTGTGCGGCGCCGCTCACCACCGCTGAGGCGGTCGCCCAGGTTCTTGCGCACCTTCTGCAGACGGAACTCGGCAATCAGCGACTCCAGTTTCTCGCGCTTGTACTGCTCTGTGCAGTCGGTGCGCAGCTCCAGCACACTCCAGATATTGTCCTCCACAGACATCTTGCGGAACACGCTGGCCTCCTGCGCCAGATAGCCGATGCCCTTGTGGGCACGTTTATACACGGGCAGACCCGTGATCTCCTGCTCACCGATAAATACGCGGCCTTCATTGGGAATGACCAAGCCCGTGGTCATATAGAAAGAGGTGGTCTTGCCAGCACCGTTGGGACCCAACAGCCCGACAATCTCACCCTGGTCCACATAGAAATTGACATCATCCACCACCGTTCGCTTGCCATAGATCTTCTTCAGATGCTCGGCACAAAGGCGCAACGGCTCCTCCTGATGAGGGGCCACAAAAGCGGGGCTGGAAGCATCCGCCACGGGGGGCACATTGATGGGTTCTGCGGTCATAGACTCGAAATGAGTGCGCAAAGGTACACAATTCTATCCAAATTACGCCACATCTTGCAAAAAATCTGTCTGCCGACCACACCCTTTTAGGTTTTTTTCAGTACTTTGGCACCCAGATATGATAATAATCACCCAACCGCTGACCACTTTTGGCGTCGCGGCATAAAGATGCGGTTGAATTCTTCGAACATCTTAGGCTTGCCATCAAAGTAACTGTTGATTTCCTCCACAGCACCAGGTATATTGTAAAGGTACTTCTGGCATACTCGCCCACGTGTGTTGATTATTCCATCATGAACGAATAAACATTCGGTCATGATGGAATAATCATTCGTTCATGATGGAATAATCAACAAAGCCTCCTCCTCGGGGTCATTCCTTCTAGTCTTTGGCTCTTTCCGGGCGTTGGTGGTGCGGATTGCGTATAATCATATAAAAGATGTTGCCTGCTGCATCAGTTTCTCCTTTGCTGCCGTATCATCTGGATTGGCAGAACCAAAGGATTTCACAAAATAAATAGGACAGTCACTCCGGGCTGCGGTGTCCATCTATTCCTGCTCCAACATATAATCTGACAAGTACGGCACGGCAAATACCAACTCTCCGCGTCTTGGGGCTTCAATTACTCCTGCCTCAATCAGCCGCTTGCGATAAGGCTGGATGGCCGGTCCCTTCCTGCCCAATTTCGCTTGCAACTTGGCTGTGGTCGCTGTTCCGCCACAGCGGGCAAGTGCTCGCAGGAACACCCTGTCGTTATCTGACAGAGGAGCCAAAATCGGTTTGAACACATTGTCCTCCATATCCTTCATTGCCGACAGCTCCACCTTGGTCATGATGGCATCGGTGACAGTGCCCTCCTCACCTGTATATTGAACAACATAATAACCTATCAACTGCATCAGATACGGAAAGCCGCGTGTCGCTGCAGCCGCGCGGTCCAGTAGTTCATCCGAAATAACAATCCCCACCGACCGGAATGCTCTTTCATAGTAGGCCCTGATCAGTTGTGTGGAAATCACTCCCAACTCCACCTTGGTGGCTCGGTTCAGGAATGTCAGCACGCTGTCGTTCAGCACACCGGATACCGCATGAGGCAGCCCTGCCATCGCTATCGCAATGTTCTTACGGTCGCCCACCAGCTCCTGGTATGAAGCTGCCACCTCACGCATTGCAGCCGAAGTCCTCACCTCATCAATCAGAATCAGTGCACCCTTGCCCTTCTCGGCCAGTTTGTCGCACAGCAGCGACATCTTCGCCCTGAAACCATACTGCCGCTCGGCAGCTTCGGAGAAGGTGAGACCAAACGAGAAGCCCAGCGCACCTGCCGTCACACCCGTCACCTTCCGCTTCTCGTCCTCGAAGTACTGGGCACCATTCAGTTGGAACTGTTCGATGATGGCAGCAGACATACCTTCATGAGCCGTCACGCGAGCCACCACATAACCAGTTTTCTGGGCAAGGTCGTTCAGTTCAAGCAGCAGTGCCGTCTTGCCCATACCGCGTTGCCCCAGAAACAGGGTACAGCGGTTGCGTGAACCCACAGGCTCTCTAAGTCCAGCCATAAACTGCTCAATCACGCCGTCGCGACCGATGTACTGTTCTGGCCGGTTCCCAAACGTCGGCTGGAACAGGCTGTAGATACTATCCTTACCGTCCATCTTTATCTTCTTTTATTCTCTTTTATTCTCTTTTATTCTTCTTTATTCTCTTTTATTCTTCTTTATTCTCTTTTATTCTTTGATGGCCACAAAAGTACAAATAATATTTCAGATAGGAGAAGAAAAGTTGCAAAAAAACGTGCAAGGTGAGGAGGAATAATCTCCAATCAGGGGAAAAGATGCATACAAAAATTTATTATTCTGCCCAAATAACGCCGCATCTTGCAAAAAACTGTCTGGCGGGCACGTGCTTTTAGTCTTTTTTCCGTACTTTTGCGCCCAGATATGAAACTAATCACACAACCGCTGGCCACTTTTGGCCGTTATCTGCAACTGATGGCGAAGGTCTTCAGCCGTCCCGAGCGCGTGCGCATGTACCTTAAACAATATGTCAAGGAGATGCAGAAACTGGGTGTTGACAGCATCGGCATCGTCATGATGATCTCCTTCTTCATCGGGGCTGTCATCTGCATCCAGATGAAGGTGAATATCCAGTCGCCATGGATGCCGCGCTTCACCACGGGCTATACCACCCGCGAGATCCTGCTGCTGGAGTTCTCCAGCAGCATCATGTGCCTCATCCTGGCCGGCAAGGTGGGCAGCAACATCGCCTCGGAGATTGGCACCATGCGTGTCACCCAGCAGATTGATGCGCTGGAAATCATGGGTGTAAACTCGGCCTCGTTCCTCATCCTGCCCAAGATCATGGCCTTGCTGACCATGATTCCCGTGCTGGTCACCTTCTCGATGGTGGCGGGATTCAGCGGTGCCTACGCCATCGCCTACGCCGGCATCCTCACGCCAGAAGACCTCACCTACGGCCTCCAGCACAGCTTCAAGCAGTGGTTCATCTGGATGAGTTTCATCAAATCCTTCTTCTTCGCCTTCATCATCTCCTCCGTCTCTGCCTTTTACGGCTACACCGTCGAGGGCGGCAGCGTGGAGGTGGGCAAGGCCAGCACAGACAGCGTCGTGCACTGCTCCATGCTCATCCTCTTTGCCGACATCTTCCTCACTCAGATCCTCTCATGAAACACACCCGCGTCTTCTGGCTTTCACCCCTGCGTGTCTTTTTTCACACCCACACGTTCCAGTCATGATAGAAATAAAATCTCTGCATAAGTCATTTGAGGACAAGGAGGTTCTCAAGGGTATCAACACCACCTTCGCAGAAGGACAGACCAACCTCATCATTGGCCAGTCCGGTTCGGGCAAGACGGTACTGATGAAATGTATCGTGGGGCTGTTTGACCCCACGAGCGGACACATCCTCTATGACGGCCGTGACTTCGTGGCTATGAGCAAGCGGGAGAAGATGCTGCTGCGGCGTGAAATGGGCATGATTTTCCAGTCGGCCGCGCTCTTCGACAGCATGACCGTGCTCGAGAACGTCATGTTCCCCCTCGACATGTTCTCGTCGATGACGTTGAGAGAACGGCAGAAGCGTGCCCAGGAATGTCTGCACCGTGTGAATCTGGAGGGTGCCGAGAGAAAGTATCCCGACGAGATCTCCGGCGGTATGCAGAAGCGCGTGGCCATTGCCCGTGCCATAGCCTTGAATCCCAAATACTTGTTCTGTGATGAGCCTAATAGTGGCCTCGACCCTAAGACCAGCCTCGTCATTGATGCCCTCATCCATGACATCACTGTGGAATACGGCATGACCACCATCATCAACACCCACGACATGAACTCCGTCATGGGCATAGGAGACAGCATCATCTTTATCAAGGAAGGTCATCAGGAGTGGACGGGCGACAAGACCCAGGTGGCCACTTCCACCAACCAAGCGCTCACCGACTTCATCTTCGCCAGCGACCTCCTCAAGAAAGCCCGTCAGGCCTTCATCTGACCTTCGTCGGCACCGCATTGTGTCTGATGGCAACACCCGTGCAAGGTACGGGAGAAACGCCGGAAACCTATTTCCGGCCGACCACAACATTGGCCTGGCCCGTTACATCGGCCTGATTGCCACCGCCGAAGACATTGCCGGAAATGTTGGCACCTTTGCCCTCAGCCGTTCCGATGCTAACCGTAGTACTGCCCTCTACGGCTGCCGCATTGCCACCGCCAAACACCGTGCCTATGGCTCCCAACTGATTGCCTATCAGAGAGGCATGGGCACCTTTCTCCATGTTGACGTTCACCTGCGGATTGCCTGTTATGATGGCCGTGTTACCGTAGCCACCGCCATATATGGTGCCAATGCTGGTACATGAGACAATGTTGATCTGCGGATAGCCTGGCGTGGCGGCGGGAGCCGTATAGGGTGCCAGGTTGCCGCCGCCATAGATTTCGCTGATGACAATGGGCTTGCACCCAGACTCCTCGACGGTGACGGTCACCGTGCCGTGGATGGTGCCGCTGGACTCATTGCCTCCGAACACGTAGCCGAAGGTGCCGCTGTTGATGTGCAGGTCGATGTTGCCGCCCACGTCGGCCGCCTTGGCGCCGCCGTACAATGCAGCAATGGTGCCGCTCACACAGCCTACGCTTATCTGCCCCTCGCCGTCCATGGAAGCAGCATTGCCGAAGCCAAACAGCTCGTTGGTGACACTGATGGGGCAGAGGGGATTGCCATCGTCGTCTTCCGTCTCGTTGAGTGTCAGCGCTGCCATGCCTGTGATGTTGCCGTGGGCGTTGGAGCCGCCGAACAGATGACCGACGGTGCCGCCATAGATATTAGTGGTGGCATTGCCTGTGCCGTAGAGACCGGCCCTGCTGCCCAGTGGCACACCATCGGCAGCGCTGTTGTCATAGGCTGCTGCGTCAATGATGCCCACATTGGCACCGGGATTGCCGTCGCCGGCACCGTTGCCGCCGCCAAAGAGCCAGCCTATCTCATAACAGCCGTTCACAGTGACATTGGCCTCTGGCACAGGAGCGGCATTGCCGCCGCCAAAGACATACTCTATGCTCGTAGCGTCGCAGCCATTAATTGTTACACTCGACTTAGAACCCGTAGCACCGTTCCATGGCGTCGTAGGCTCGTAAGCGGCATGGTTGCCTCCGCCGTAAACAGCATGCACGTCGTACCGTCCCGCCACCTTCGCCGTCTGCTCACCCTCCGTAGGGTTTGTGATGCGCGTGGCAGCGACATTCTGCGTCTTGTACACATGTACCGTTACTGTTCCGAGTGGCGTGCCGTTGAGGTTGTTGCATCCGAAGATGCTGCCACCTATCACGCAACCCTTTGCCGCGTCATCCACATCTTTATTCAGCTCCACGGTGGTACTGCCCACTGTGGCGGCCACAGCGGCGGTGGTGACGTTGCCGTACTCGTCCTTCACTTCCAGCACTCCGCGTCCGCCGCCATAGACATCCTTCGTCACCGTGCCGCCCGTCAAGTTCACCTGCGTGCCGCCAGCAACATTACCCTTGTTGCCGCCGCCATAGACAGAGCCCATCACAGTGGCATTATCCTGTACGTTGACGATAGTGCCGCTGCCCGCCGCACTTTCCTCACCGCCTCCGAAAACGTTGCCGCCGACCGACGTGGTGCCGTTAAGCGTCAGCGTAGCGTCGCCCGTCACGGTACCCAGGGTGGTTAGGTCCTCAGTGGTGTAGAGTATATGGTTGGTCT
Source organism: Bacteroidaceae bacterium (assembly GCA_017455585.1). Lineage (GTDB taxonomy): Bacteria > Bacteroidota > Bacteroidia > Bacteroidales > Bacteroidaceae > Physcousia. The sequence continues at coordinate 14,406 of JAFSZU010000160.1, forward strand.
TGTCGATGGCAGTTTCGGTAGAATTCACCTTCCCTGCATGTTCCCACTTATAGGTGACGGTAGCAGGGTATTCTGGTGCAAAGTAGGCACCGAGGTTCTCATCGTAGAAGGGCGCCTTGACGAATCCGCCTGTATTCATCACCTCTACCGTAGGCAGCGATGCGGAGAATCCAGCACCATAGACACTGCCCTGCACGGTGCAGTCGGTGAGCGTCGAGGTGACAGGACCGTTCACCTTGCCTAACGAGCCGCCACCGTAGAAGTTGCCCGTTACGGTGCAGCCAGTAAGCTTGGACGTTACATCGTGGGTGGTAGCCATTGAGAAGATGACGAAGTTGATGAAGATACGTGCTACCTGACCCGTATTGTTCGAGTGGGGCAGATACTGATAGTAGTATTCAGTGGAGACACCCTTGTAGTTGGTTTGGCTCTGGTATTCCTGTTTGTAGTTGTTCGTCACAAAAGTATTCCAGTTGCTCTCTCCATAGTCAGCCGATGGAGTGGCATTCTGCGGTGGATAGGTGCTATACGAGTTACCGCCATATCCTGCACCGAAGAAGGTGCCGAAGGTGCAGTTGGTAGCGGTGGTGAAAACTTTGCGATTCGCGTTCATGTCGCCGAACTTCGGTCCTCCGCAGAACGTGCCGACGCGGCTGTCGCTAATGACGGTGGTGATGTTTCCCTCAGCGATTTTCTCGGCATTGCAGCCTCCACCATAAAACTCCGTAATGTCGGCGTTCTGTATCTGCCAGACGATGTTGCCGTTTTCGTGGTTCGTAGGGTTGCCAATGCCCTCAATGCCTGTTCCTGCCACGATGCCAAAACGACCGCCGTTGATGTAGCACTCTGCATTGTCGTTGGTACTCGTCACGGCTTTGTATAGTCCTGTCAGGTAGAACTGGTCATAGTCGCCACCCGTCACCGACAGAGGCGGGTGCTTGGAGGTTAGAGTGTTGTCAATATGTGTGCCACGATGGAACTCCTTGAACCACACGTTGCCGCCTACGTGGAAGTAGGTGGTCTTGTTTGCTGCACCGCCGCTTTGTCCGTTCACCCACTGCTCCATAACGCCACCCTGAAGGATGAGTGGCGCTGCACCGCGGGTACTGCGGTCGTACTCGAACTGCGTGACGCGGAAGAGCGAGGTGTTGGTGCTCTCAAACCAACCGATAGGCTGCATGATGCCGAAGTTGTAGGTTCCCTTTCCTCCCGTAGACTTCTGTGCCATGCCGAGGCCGGGGATGTTGAGGAAGTCCACCCTGACGGGGTGCATCTGACAGCGTCCGTCAAAGCGCAGAATGTAGGAGTAGTCGGGTTCGTTGTCGTGGTCAGCGTCTATAGAAGTAACAGTATATGGGTTGCTGCCACCCATTGCGACAGCAGAGCCATAATACAAATGGTAGTTGCCTACCAATACCACGGCATAGTCATAGACAGTATGCGAGGTGTTTATCCCAAGTGCTGTTACGGCATTGCTCATGGAGGTATAGACCTCCTGACTATCACCATTGATATCGTATGAGTTACCATTGGTGTATATCTGACCACCTCCGACCGACGGTACATCGTAAGAGGTCCCCATATTCTGATTGTATATCACGTCGGCGTAGCTGTCGGACAAGTAGGCAGCTTTCGCCCAATAAGGCTCAATGGTGATGGCGGTCACCTCCTTGGGGACATCCCAGTAGGCTCCCTGGTTAAAGATGCGGCCACTCTCTGAGTAAAGGTCTTTGGCATAGCTGTTTCGGTCGGCGAAGTTGTAGGGTGCAGCGGTGATGTTACCCGCAGCATCGGTGGTGGCATCGGTGCCTTTGGTAAAAGTGCCTTGTGTGCCACCCGTCACGCTGACAATCTTCCAGCCCGTCACCACGCGGTTGCCGGTGTAGTTCTCAGTTCCTACATCGTTGTAGTAGGGCAACTGCACCTTGTAGTAGTTGAAGTTGAAGTGGTCGGGGTCTTTATCGGTAATATTGAGTGAGAGTTGCGAAGTTTTGATAGCAGCACCAGCGGGAGCATTAAACTGATTACCGTTAGCCATCCGAATATTCACCGTCAACGTGCCGCGTCTCTCGGCGGTGCATGTGCCGCCGTCTATCTGGTAGTTGACCACCGAGGGGTAGCGTCCGGGTTGTTTCAGAATGGGGTAAGGAGTAGCGGTGTCTATCTGCGAGGGTTCCATGACCCACTTCATGATTTTGTCTTTGTCGGCACTACTGCCTGTCACCCACCAAGCTGACAACTCCCGGTGGCCGTTGAGCAGATGGCGGAAGAACTCGAAACGCTGCAGAAAGCGCGTCTCTGCCAGCAGGGCACAGTTGTAGGTATCGATTTTCCGGTTCTGTACGTAGGAGGCTTCTGCTCGGAAGTAGTTGTAGTTGCTGACACCTTTTGAGTCGCCTCTATTGGTGATGATTTGCCCGTTGTAGATGGGTGCTTTGTTGGTGCCGCCGGTGATGTCGCCGTAAAACATGCAGCCGAAGACCATCGTCTTAAGGTTTGTCGAAGTGGTCTTCACATTGTTGTAGCCTACGATACCGCCCACGCGGTTGCCGCCGGTAATGTTGGCGTAGCTGTAGCAGTTCACCACACGTGCCTCTCCATTGAGGAATCCCACAAGTCCTCCGCAACAGTCGTTGCTGTTGGCGTCAGTTGATGAGCCAGTGCTTTGCACAGTACCACCCTGCAGACCGCAGTTATAGATACGGGTGGTTCCGTTGGCTGTACCAGCAATAGCCCCCACCTTGCCAGCCTGACTGATGTTGACGCTTCCGACGATGACATTCTTAATGGTAGCGTTCTGCACGAAGTCGAAGAGTGGTTTGTCCCACGTACCGGTGATGGTCTCCAGACCGCCATCGATGGTACCCGTGAAGGGATTACTGCTGGTGCCGATAGTCTTTCCGCTTATCCCATCGGTAGCAGTTCCGGTAGTAGAAAAGCTACTTGTCAGACGATACCTTCCGTTTGCATCGGTAATCTCGCTGAGAGAGCTGACTTCTATCATCTCCGGACCCAAGGTGATTTCCACACTCTCGCTATCGCTGCCATAGGTGCAGGTCAGCGTCATGGTCACATTTTGGGTAGGCAACTGACTGACGGTGATGGTACCTGTAGAAGGGTCAATGGTGGCGTAGTCGTTGTCTGTAAGACTCCAGGTGAGTGCAGGAGCATTGACAACGGTCACCGTAGGGGCCGTATTGTGCGTGCTGCCGCTATAGTAGTAATAGGTGTCGCCACCGAAGGACATAGTCTGATATGCCTCGTTCGTGCTAACGATGGCGGTATTCGTGTAAGTGCCTATAGCAGAGATTTCCGTGGTCTGAGGGGTTAGGGCAATGTTGACATCCGGATAGTCTGTCACGGTCACAGTGGTAGTGCTGACCTGCTGGCTGTGAGTCTGGTCTTTATGGATGAGTCTCCAAGTGGTCGTTCCTTCATCGGTAAAGTCATCGTAGTAGATATAATGTTCCTTATACCCTGTCTCGTGGGGGCTTTGCATATATTTTACGGGGCCGTTATTGGTATTAATTTTGTTCCATCGGTCTTTCGCATATTGCGCAACGTTCTTCGTCATCAGCCTCAGGGTGTAATAGTTGTCAGTGTTTACCCCGTCATACGCCAGATAATAATCTGCACCATAGGTCTTGAGTAGGATTTTGTCACTCGCATTGTTCTCGTCGTTGTCAACACGTTCCCACAGGCACTTCTCTGCCGAGAAAGTTTCCTCCGCGACTATCTCTGAGCCATTGGTAGTATAGCCGTTGTGCGCCAAGTAGTGGTTGTTGTATTTAAAGACATAGTAGGTAGTCTGTGCAGTCACCTGTTGTGTGCCAAGCATCAGGACTACTAACAGAAGCATGGCGCGCACTGTGAATCGAAAATTCCCAGCGTGGGAGAAAAATTTTCCCAACGTGGGAGAAAAAAATTCCCAACGTTGGAGAAAATGGTGAGCAAGCGTCTTATATTGGTTCCCTAGGTTCATATCGTGAAAAAGTATTATTTAACGGCAATCTTTTGGCGGTAGCTTCCACCTGCTACGTGGACGATATAGACACCGCTGGAATGTACGGGTGTCTCGACAGTCTCGCCGGCGTTGATATCGTAGCTTGCTATACAGAGACCGTTAACGCTGAAGATGCGCACGTCGGCAGTGGCACGCAAATGGCTTGTCACCGTCACTCGGTGCTGCTTGGCCCTGATGTCAACGCACTCAGAATTGATGTCTTGTTGTTGTGGCTCGTCGTCGCCTTTCAGTTGTGGCTGCTCATTGCTGAACACGATGCTGCGAGTCTGGCGAGCATTGGCAGGTGTGACATCGAAATATGGGCGGAATGGAAGAGCGGTCTTTTCTGCCGTTGTCATGCCTTCAGTCACTTGGTCATAGCTGCTTCCGTCGCTGCTAAGCAGGTATCCGCCAATGGCAACTTCTGTGCTCTGGTAGCAGGGATGGAAGCTGTAACCGTTGTGCGATACTGTGCCGTCGGCAGTATCCGTGTCGCTTATTGCAATGGTGATGCCAGGTTCTGAGGCAAAGGTGATGGTCTGCCGGTCCAATGATGAAGGGGCAGGCTGTGCCGTGTGCTTGGGTGTCCACTGTCCGCTCAGGTCGAACTCGCGGTAATGCGAGCCGGGGAAGCCGATGATATAAGGCGTGGCATCTTGCAGAAGCGGGTAGGCTTCGTAGGTGCGTGTCACGTCATAGTACTGCTTGTACTCATCAGCATTCTCATCCTTCTGGTCCTCATGGCTGAAATAGTAATCCCAAAGGAAGGTGCTGGTGCACTCCTTGTCATCGGTGCCGGTGGCTGCCGGATAGCGGAAGATGGCCTTCGACTTCTCGCTTTCATCGCTCAGGCCCGTGATGTCATGGTACTCGCGCAACCAGTACTCGTGTCCCTTCAGACTGCCTTCATAGAAGTGGGTCAGCTCGCCCTTCTGGTGCGTGGTGACCAACTCGGCAGTGAAGGGCAGACTGATGCCTTCCCATCCCTTGGAGATGTCTGCATAGTTGTCGGGGACGCGCTGATACCACATGCGCTTGTCGTCGGCAAAGTAATAGGCTATGGGAGCATTGAAGTCTTGTTTGTCAATGAGCAGATGGTCATTGACGGCTGTGTAGTCGCCAGCTCCGTCATGAATGACCACATGCCCCTTGACAGCAGTTGTATTGGCATCAACAGAACGGTAGTCGGCATCGCTCTCGGCGTAGGCTGGCTCCGTAAAGTAGGCTGTGAGCACATCGTGGGTCTTTGTGGCAGCGTCGCTGGCACCGGTTGCGGGGGAGTAGGCCAGCAGGTTCTCTGTCAGGTCGATGTTGCGAACACCCACCAGTCCGTCGTTGTCAAGCAATGGCGGATAAAAGGCGGAGCCTCCAGCGGGTAAACCGCCAGGCACGACCCCTGATTGCCATGTGAGGTCGTTGTGGCCTGTGAAGTCGATGGCTGTCATGTCAGGATAAGCTGTCTGGGTGCCATCCATCGAACAGGCTGCCAGCATGGCGTTGGGGTTGAAGTGGGCTGCTTCCATCAAATGGCTGCGGAAATAGGCTGGTGCACGATAGACGCGGTTGCTGTGGTCGGTATCATAGAGCAGGTGGCTGCCCTCAGTCTTGTTGAGACGGGCAGGCAAATCCTGATGCGGACGATAAACCATGTGCCCGTAGGTGAGCATCTGACCGAAGAACAGGTAGTCATCGGGATAGACGGGACTGTAGTGACTGCTGGCCATTCGCACGTCGTTTTCCTGTGGAATCTTGCCTTCGGCGTAGATGAAGTCATGGTCGGCATCGCTGTAGCGGCTTGTCACATAGGTGTCGGCATTGGTCGTGCTGGTGCCGCGGTGGTAGCGCTCCTGCAGGTAGAAACCATTCAGGTTATAGGCTACTTCGCCATTGTAGAAGGCCTTGTCGGCCATCTGGCGGGCGGGGCCTGTCGTGTAGCTGCTGTTCGAAGCGGGGTAATAGCAGTTGACGACCTGGCTGTTGGCATCAGGCGAGCCGAAGACTGCTTTCGTGTCGGCAGCGGGAGTGCCAGTGGTCTTCACCCAGCAGTTCTCCACATGACCGCCGCCGGTGTTGGCCACGCCACCGCTGGTGAATGAGCCTGTGACCCCCAGGTTCCAGACATTGCCGCAGAGTTTGTCGAAGAGTGACACGGGGATACCGGTGATGGTGCTGCCCTCGCCGTGGAAATCGCCGTTGAAGCAAGGCTCCTCGCCGGTGCCGATGCTGGTCCATGTGCGGGTGGGAGTGATATCTCCCTGCATGAAGAAGTCGAGACCTGTAGCCCCGCGGATGTCGCGACCGTTGTTGCCGGGGGCATTCAATGTGCCATAGTCGCCGTTTATAATGGCATAGAGTTCATGCAAGCCGTCGAGTTCGTTGTAGGTTCGCCCCTCCACATTGCGACCGTCAATATATATCTTCGGGTCGCGTGCCTGGTCGCGGTGGTTGATATACAAGTGGTTGGCGTCGGTCAGTACGTCGCCCAGACGGTGGTAGTTGGCCACCGAAACAGGGACATAGTTCGAATAGGTCTTGCCAAGGAATGTCTTGGCATAGTAGGCAACATGATATTTCTGGTCTTGGTACCAGTACATCTGCGTCTCGCTGGGCACGAATGACTTGCCATTGCGGTGCAGACCGGCATCCTCGCTGTTGCGGTACATCTCCCATCCGCCTTCCATGATTTCGTAGGCTCCCTCCGTCACGCTGGGCTTCGTCAGTCCAATGGTGGTGCCGGGCAGGATGGTGGGCGGTGTGGAGAGATCGCCAATGATGGGCACACCGCTGCGGAACTTCACATGGATGTTCACCACATGCAACTCGCTGATCTGGTCTATCTGGCTGCCCGTGTCGTCGGCCTCGTCGTAGGTGTATTGGTAAATGACAGTGTAGGTACGGTCTTTGGACAGGCTCTTAATGTCGCTCTCACGTGAGACATAGAGCGTACTCGTCTCGGTGGGTGCCGTGCCACGGATGGTGAAATGCTGCTGGTAGTTGACGATGGTCTCATACTGTTCCTGAGTGATGATGGTGCCCTTGGGCACGGTCTCACCGATGTCATAGGTTTGGGGCTCGTCCTGGTCGATGGTCACCGTCAGTGGTTTCCCGTCGCCCTTCTCGCCGATGGTGTAGTTCTCTCGACAGTAGTAATATACCACGTCTGTTGCCGTGGAGTTGGTCAGTGTGAGGTCAAAGATTTTGCTGCCGTGCTTGTCCTTCAGGCGGCTAAAGAGGTCATCGGCCAGCACTTGTCCGGCAATGTAGGACATGTCGCCGTTGTAGAACGACTCGGTGACGACGTGGTAGGTCTTTGTGCCCGAACTTCCCATGGCCGTGATGGGCGAGTAGTGGTAGCGTTCATTGGGCAGTTGCTCATATTCCTCGCGGAAATATTCATGGTTATGTGTCAGGGTGATGCCGTTGTGAGGGGTGGCATCGGTATTGCCAGTATAGACGGCAGTGTAATCCACAGGCATTTGATTGCTGTATGGTATGCCGTATGCTGCAATGTCTGCCTGGAAGTTTGAGCCGAATGCGTCATCAAGAAGGATATCGAAGGCATCCTTGTTGAACGTGAAGTGCTCTCGGTCTGCCAGCGAGCACCATGAGTCGATGGCCGAATAGTTCTTTGGCTCCACATAGTATTTCCCGCCGTATTTGCCAGCCGCTGTGCAACGGTAGGCCTCACTGATGTGCTCACTGAACACTTTGTCGGTGGCCTCGGCAGTGGCACCTGTCACAGCCCGGTAAGCGTTCTTGTAGCTGTCAATATCGGTCTGTGAGAGCAATGTGCCGTTGATGACATATTGGTTGGTGCCCTCGTCGATGGTGATGGTGCTGGTGCAGACAAATGCCTCGGTGAACTTCAGCTGCGTGGCAGGGTCAAGTGCATCGTAGTCTGTCTTGGAGATGTCGGCTCCCTTCTCAGCATGATACCCGCGTCCGGCCAGTGTGTAGTCCAGTTCCTCTGTGGCCACGTAGGCACGTACCACGGTGGCCTGTTGTGTGGAAGGAATGGTGCCGCCCAGTGCCGTTATATTGTTGTAGTTATCAACTACATCCTTTGGAATGATGTCGCCCACATTGTAGTCACGCTGACCGTGAACACCAGCCTGATTGAGTTGGAAGGTTGGCCCCTCGATATATAGGTCCTTGTCGGTATCACTCAAAGCCGTGTAGGTCTTGGTATTGATTTTGTCGCCATCAGCTTTGACGATGCGCGAGTACCAATTATCCCACTCCATGGGGTTGTTCATGTCGAAGGTGAGCAAATAGCCATTGGAGTGCGACAGGTTGTTGGATGTGCGAAGGATGTCCTCCAGAAGACAGGCTTCCCCGTTCTTGTCGGTGACGCTGGCGGGTTCCGATGACAGCGGCAGCACCACCTGCCCCTTGGTGTAGGTCACACCATCGATTATTCCGTCCTTGATGCACACCCATGTCTCAGGCACAAAACGCTGTTTGTTGCTTTCGCTCAAACGGGAGTAGTTCCAGTAGGTGATGGTGTCGTTGAGGTGATAGGTCACACCGTTGATCTTCATCTCGCCGTTGATGACTTCCGTCTGGTTGTCATTGGCCCAGTAGGCATAGAGGTTGGGCTGAACGTTGATGAGCTTCAGACGGCCGTTGGAGGCGGCGGTGATATTCAGTGGTATGCGCACACTCTCGGCGTAGGCCGTGGCCGACCCTGTATAGGCAGATATGGTCTGCTCATAGACGTATATCTCGCCCTTGATATACCAGTAGTGGGCTTTGGAAGTATGGTCTCCACTCAGTGGGTAGCAGTCATCGATGATGGGTTCCGACTTCACGTTGTGTACGAAGTTGCCAGAAGTCTCCATGTCTTCAGTCTGTTTGCTACCGTAGGTATAGCGCTTGAAGGACTGTGCTCCGTTGTTCGATGCCGCCAAGGTAATATTATTGTCGATGGTCTCGTTGGCTCTCATGCCATGCTGGTTCTTGGCATAGACATATCCGCCGCCCTCGCCAGGCACCACATTGATGAGATCCAGCTCGACCACGCCAGTGATATAGCCAAAGTCTTTCTCTTCAATCGTGTTGCCCGTGCTGTTCTCGGTGGTTAACTCCAGGAAGACACCCGATGCCAGTGCCACCTTGTTGTCGCTCTTGCCGTTGTTGCGCTTGCGGTTGTTGATGTTGGCCCACTTCCATTCCTCATAGGTCTCGTCTGTGCTCTCGGGCTGATAGGAGTCGCTGTCGTATGAGCGCCGGTCGTGGAACCACACGTCGCTGGTGAGGTTGCCGAGATAGTTCACCACACTGTAGATGCCGAAATAGTTGCCGTGCTCACGGTTCTTGTTGAGTGACAGTTCGCCCACACGGTTGATGGTGTAGTCGGTGTAATCGGCGGTGGTGGTTACACGGTCGCGGGAGCCTTGCAACACCATGCGACTACCGAACACGCCACAGAAATCGGAACGCTGGAGGGTGTTCAGCAGACGTCCGGCATAAATCGTGCAGAACCCTGCCTGCTGCCACTTCTCTGCTGTGATATTCCCCGCTTCGAGCAGACGGTCGTAGGTCTCCTGGTTGATCTGGTCGTTGAGGCTGTAGCCTCCGTCGCCCTCTTCGGCAATACACTTGTAGAGCAATTGGAAGTAGGCGCGCTCGCGATCGTTCAGGTCGTTGTAGTATTCCTCGATGGTAATTTCCTTGTTGTTCTCGAAGTTATAGTAGTCTGTGCCGTAGTTGGTGATGTTCAGCTCGCGGTAGCCTTCGACAAGAGACAAGTTGCCGCCGCCGTAGAGTCCTCCTGTATGCTCAGTGCCGACGGTGATGAGATCACGCTCATAGATATCGAGCAGCGAAGCCGTGACATTGCCGAACACGGTGACGGCGTTGGCGTAGATCTTGTCGCTGCCTGATGATACGTTTCCGCCGGCGAAGACGGCATTGCGGATGTTGATGCCCGACACATCGAGGGCATCCCATCGGGTATCAGTTGATTTGTTGTTCAGTCTGTTCAGCGCGCTGTTGGGCACCAACTCACCCGCAGTGTAGGTCGTGCCGTCGATGGTGACGCTCTGTCCGTCCAGCACGTAGGACACCGGCTCGACAATGACCCGGCAGTCCTCGGTCAGGGTGCCACTCATTGTGCCATTGGTGGTGTAGTAGTAGTGGCCGGGCGAACCGGTGTTTTCACTGGTCTTGGTGCCAAGGCCATAGACATAGCCGATATTGCCACCACCAAAGACGTTCCCGTAGCCTTTGGCCAGACCTTCGGCTGTACCCACTTCACCATAATATATATTCACATCGGTCTGGCCGAAGACGTAGCCGTCAGTGTAGAACTCCTTGCCGCTGATTTCCGCACCGCGCAGGTTGTAGCTGTAGCCACGGCCGCCGCCAAAGATGTCACGCTGGACATGGCCGCCCGTCATCTCTATATGTGTGCGGCCGGCCTTGTCCGTTCCTTCGTAGGTGCGCACGCTGTTTTGCTCGCCACTGGCGGTGACGCGGCCCCGGCCGATGGCTGCAATCTCGCCGCCGCCATAGAGGCTGTTGCGGATAATGCCGCCATAGAGCCGAACATTGGTGAAGTCGGTGGTGCCTCCCTCGTTGAATCCTCCGCCAAAGGCGTTACCGTTCTCATAGAGCAGGTTGTCGCCGCTGGCCTGCAGGTCGAGATTCTCGATGAAAGCAGGTGAACCACCGTCTTCGCTGTAGCGGTAGCCGATGTATCCACCCATGATGGTCAGGTTGGCCGTTCCATAGACAGCACCTTTCTCGCCACCGCCATAAAGACTGCGTTCCACCGTGGGGCAGCCGTCATGGAAGTTCGTGGCTCCCTTGGTACCCATCGAGACATTGGTGGCACCAAGGATGTCGGTGGTTGTGGCTGTGGTGCTGATATCATGATATCCCACGCTACCCTCCAGTCCTCCGCCGTAGGCATTTGTCACAGTGCCGCCGATGAGACTTACGTTGGTCGAGGCCACATAGCCGCCGACACCACTCTTGTCTCTCACGTCACCACCATAGCCGCCGCCATAGAGGTCTCCTTTGACCGTGCCGCCCAACAGGCTGATGCCCGTGGCACCGCTGACGGTGGCCTCCTTGCCATAACCGCCACCGTAGGCATTCTGCTCCACGATGGCACCGGTATTGATGTTGACGTTCGTATTGTGCTCGCCGGCAAGATAGGTGTCTTTGGGGTCACCGGGTGCGAACAGTGCTGTCATGGTCTCTGGATTCCATACCTGTCCATTGCGGCCGCCGCCATAGACGTTGCGCACCCAAGCGCCGCTGTTGAGGTTGACATGTGTGCATTCACAGACGGTTCCCTCGCCATCGCCTCCGCCATAAACATCAATGAGTTCGCCGTCATTGTCTCTTACGGCCACGTCGATATCGACAAAACTGTTCGCTGTGCGGCGGTAATGGTCGTTGCCGCCATAGATTGCCTCATCGACACGAGCCGCTGCACTATGATAGACCACGCGTGCCGTGTCGGCATCACAGAACTGGTCGCTGGTAGCGCCTTTGCCGCCGCCAAAGAGGGCATTGACGTGGATGGTTGATGTGGCTGGCACATTGACCAAGGTGTTGAAAACATATCCCCCGCTGAGGGAGGCTCCATACACATTACGCAGACGGCCGCTATACAAATCCACGGTGCTGCCACCAGGTGCTCCTTCAACACCCAACCCCGCAAAGGCACCGGAGCCAAACACGTCGGTGGTGGCCAGATTGAGGTTGGGCGCGTCGATCAGCACATAACTGTAGCGCTGCATCTTGTCGTTATTGTCATCATCGGCGGCTCCCCAACTGCCACCGAAGATGTATTTGATGGGGAAGTCCTCTTCTTTGCTGGTGGAGATATTCACGAAAGAGCTTTGTATATTGGGGCGTGCTTCACCAAAAGAGGGATAGTCCGTAGAATATTCATAGCCGCCATAGCAGCCGCCAAAGATGCTGTCCACCCTGCCCTGCGTGTACTCCACGTAGGCGTTGGCGGTTAGCTTACCCTCTTTCTTGGGATGCGTTTTGCTGCCGAGGATGGAGCCGCCGAAGTCATTGCCGCCGAATACGTTGACGACTATGGGGTATCCGTTGCGGCCTATGAAGGTTTCGGCATAGCCATTGATATTTGCATTGCAAGCACCGCCGAAGACGTCAAAGGCTGTGCCGCCATCGAGGTTCACCTGGGTGTTGCCCGTCACCAATCCTTCAAAGCCACCACCATAGATTTCCATTACATGACCACCCGTCTGGTTGATAGTGCAGTTGCCTGTCACCCTACCTTTTTCTCCTCCGCCGAATACTTGGAGAATATTGCCGCCGTTGCGCACGTTGACAATAGTATTGCCGCGAATCTCAGAGGCCGTACCGTAACCGCCGCCGTAGGCCGTCAGTGTACGGGTGAAGACGTCCTGGTTTTGGGCATTCTGGTCAATGTTGGCATCAGTAAACAGTGTCTCGGAGAGCAAGTCTGTAGCAATATCGATTTCCACATTGCCGTTCACATAGCCGCTCTCATAGCATCCCCCATAGACATTGCCTCCCAATAGGCGATTGCCGGCGGCATTCTTGTGCCAGTCAAATGAGAATTTGTTGGATAGTGCGTCGTAGGTCAAGTTCATTGGACGAAGTTCAGGACTGTCATCGCCCGCGAACACCAGCTTCAGTTTCAAATTGTTGTCGCCGGGATTACCCGTTATGCCGCCCTCATAGGCTGCATTCAGTGCCGGAGATGCTGCGACGATGGCATTGTTACAGCCACCGACAATCTTGTTATATACGACGATAGAACGCAGGAAGTCTATTTGAACCAGGCCGTCAACAGTCAGACTACCCACATTGCCACCACAATAGAAAGAGCCGATAAAGGAGGAGTGATTCACATAATTCTCGTCAACGCTGACCTCTGGCAACACAGGCATGGCAACGCCCTCCATATATTTGCTGAAGACCTCTTCTTTTGTCAGGTCAAGGTCGCTGTTGTCTCGATAGCTTTCTAACCGTGCCGTGCTGACCATGTCCTCGCCGTCACTGCCAAGAAACACCTTGTCGGCTACGACGTATGAACCTAACTGCAAATGGGCACGTGCCGACTCTCCAAAGTCCTCCGAGGTGCGGAGGGAGGCACTGTTTCCTCCACAATAAACTCCTCCACCGATAAAGGTAGTGTCGGTCACCGTCCCTGACAGGTGAACGTATGTCTTAGGAGTATGGGGGCGGTATTCGTTGAGAGCTTCGATGGAGTTGTCGCCGGGGGCATAATAATAGTCGGCCCATTCTGCCAGGTCTTTCTTGGCCGTCTGGTCTGTGTAGGTATAGGAACCGTTGCCGCCGCCATAGACACTGCCGACAATGCTGCTCTGAATCTCGACATTTGTGCCCTGTTTGACATCGCCGGAAATGTCATTGCCACCATACACGTCATGAATGGTGCCGCCTTGGATGGTGACGCTCGTGGCAAGCACGTCGGCCATTCGGGCACCGCCAAATACACTGCCGGTGATGGTGCCGCTCCTCACGGTGACATGAGTGTCTTCATGCAGGTCTCCACGATTGCCACCACCATAGATGTTTCCGCCAATGGTAATCTGTGCCTGCACCGACAGTGCAGACAGGACAAAGAGCAATGTGGACAGTATTCTACACACGTGTCAGTCTATTCGTAGTGGATTGTCGAAGTCTGACTCCGACAAGATATGGAAATAGGTGGGATCCACCGTCAGGTTGAGATTGGTCTTTTCGCCACGCTTCAAGCCATTAAGGCTGAGGTGATTGGCAGAGGTACAGTCTTCGCGCAGCAGGTTGCCGTCTGTATCGTAGATATCATAGATGCTTACGAGCGTGAGGTTTGTCGCCTTGTCATGTGGCAGCATACAGAGTGTCATGTCCTGATAGCTGGTTGTGAGCACAGCGCCCGTCTCGTTGCTGAAGAGAGGCACCGTCCTGTTGGCACCTGTGGGCGAAGTCCAGTTCAGGCTCACAACAGGAGTGATGTCGGCATCATTGGCCAACAAACTGACCGTCGCATTGTAGGTGTTGGCCGTTGTAGCTGTCAGTTGCATCGACTTCAGTTTGACGGTGCGCATCTCATTGTAATCGGCCTCGACCCTGATGCGAACTTGCAGGGAGGCATAGAGGTGGTCAAGCAGGAGATAGGCATAGTTCCCGGCATTCTCACTTTGACCGATATAGCTGAACTGTCCCATTGACAGTTCGCCGATGTTGAACGTCTCGTCACTCTGGCCGACGCCGACGACGATGCACACGTCATCGGTCGTGGTGAGGGCTGGCAGACCGTTTAGGGTGAGTGTCGCGCCAGTGGCGAAGCTGCCGCCGTATGCCGTGATGCTAGCCGTGGGCGCAATAGTAGCGGGCATGTATCCGTAGAAATAATACTGCTGCTGTTCCTCTATGCTCTTGTCCGACTGCCAGTTGCTGCCGACGAATGTCATATTGCTCTGGACCGGTTCGCCTGTGGTGGACGTAAAGTATAGACGGATGGGGCTGTTGCCAGTGTAGGCAGAGAAACCTGTCGGCAAAGTGCTTCGGGTGGAGGACGCGTCTATATAGCTGTTTTGCAGAGGCAGCAGTTGCAGTGTGGCACCGTCATGTGTCCCGACCGCTGATGTGTCAGGGTCGCTACTGCATCCTGTCACAAGGAACAATGCCATCGTGACCATCCATAGTCCAATATGATAATCTTTATTGCTCAATGCTAAACTTTCAATTATTATTCACCAATTATACATACTATGATTGATGTCGTCAGCCTCCGAGTACATCCAGTCCCTGGTGGCCACCTGCATTTGTGCCAGCTCCAGGCTGCCAGCGTCGGTGAACTTGAAGATGTAAGTATATTGGTAGCCCGGTTCCCAGACAACCATTTGTGCGGGGATACTAGCTGTTCTTGTTTCTCCGTTTGCGGTGAGAGACAGTTGATAGGCAGGTTGGCTTGCTGTTGGCAGCACGGTGTACCACCGTTCGTGTCCCTCATAGTAGTCATCGGTCATTGTGCTGATGCCGTCGGTGATGCTGGTGACCGCCCAACTCTCTGCTGTGGCACTACCCTTGAGGGGATAGGTCACTGTGAAAGTGCCATTGGTGGCAATGCTTGTATTGTCAATGGGTTTCAAACTGATATTCGTCAGGGATGAACGGGTGAACTGGCAGTCTGCAGCAAAGGCAAACATAAAGCGCACCAAGGCAAAAGGTTTCAAGAACTTCAGTTCCACGGGCGTGCCAAACTGCCGGTCGGGATAGTCGGCTGGATTGCCGGTCGAGAACCACAACTCAGTATAATAAGGTGTGGCGGCAATGGTCTCGGCGGTTGTGGCATTGGCCGTCATGGTGAAGGTCCTGCGGTCGGCAGACATATCGGTGGTCACGGCAGCGGTTGCAGGGGCATAGCCCAGAAAGCGATAGGCGCGTGCTGACATGTCCCAGTACTTGATGGTCTGTGTTGTTCCATTGACATATTCCCAACCTCTGGAGTTGCTGGTAGTGGGCGAACCGTCGCCCGTCCAGCTGGCTGTATAGTCGTTGATGACGGTCTGATAGCTTGTATAGGATCCTTCGGCATAGCCGTCGTTCTTGTAGGCAAAAATGCGGAAAGTCGTCAGCTCGTCAGACAGGGCTGAAGAGCGGGTCACTGCGTGCTTCTCCTGTAACTGTCCCGCGAAGGCAATAACCAGCCCCGACGTTGCGTCTGAAGGCTGTCCCTCATAGCTCTCAGGAGAACATGCCATCATAAGTCCTATAAGTCCCATAAGTCTTATAGGTCTTATAAGTCTCATCGCAAATCTTCTTTCTGTTCCTTTGCCCATTGCTCTTAACCGTCAATTCGTCATGTTCTGTAGCCCGACGGGGAGTCGAACCCCGTCGGGCTTGAGGGAGAGGGTTATTCAGCAGCCTCCACTTTGATGACCTTATAGGCGTAGGTGGTTGCCGGAGTAATGGCATTCACATACTGCACGGCATAGTAACCGGCAGTGGCGGGGGTGAAGGTCAGGTAGTTGCCGGCAGCAAAGTTCTTGCCATGCAGATTCCAGGCTGTGCTGGGAATGCTGGTGGTGGGATCTGCAGCAGATGCTGTGGGGGCAGAGATCTGGAGGTCTGACTCGAACACCTCGCTGGTACCACAATAGTACACCTTCACCATACCAATGGTGGGATTGCTGTTGTCCAGTGTGTAGAGCGAGTTCAGGGCACCATTCTCGTTGCTCTGTACGGTGACATAGATAGGAGTGCCAGTGATGTACTTGATGCCAGTCTCCTTGAAGGTTCCGTCTGCATTGTATTCCGTGTAGGGCGACTGGAACTGGTAGCTGGTGATGGAAGGAGCACTGACTGTGGTGATGAAGCCGTCGCGGTTGTCGGCACCGTTCACGACAACGGCGTCGAACTGGATGGGATAGAGAACACCTGTTGAACCTGCTGTCTTGTCGCTGATCTTGAACAAGTAGGTGTAGGCGTGGTTCTGCTCCCACTGTGCGAAGGATGCCGGGATGGCAGCCGTGGCACCGGAGATCTCGATGGTCTCGTTGGAACCGTCGTCAGAGGTCAGTGTGTAGTCACACTTCAGCACAAGAGCCGACGGCGTGGTGCCTGTGGCAGTGGGCAGCACGGGGAAGTAACCCGTAGCCACAGCCATGTCCTTGTCTGTACCATAGAGCGTAGAAAGTGTCGTGGTGTTGCTGGTGGTAGGCAATTTGGCATCCTCTGAGAAATAACCGCCATACCACTTGTTCTGCTTGGTGTTGCCGGAACTGTTGTAGTTGAACGAATAAGAAGGTGTGCCAGTCCAGTTGTAGGTCAGGGTGGCTGTCATGCCCTCACCACCGATGAAGTAATTGGCGTCAGTGAGCGAGTTGAGCACAATGTTCTTTGTTTCTGCGGCGGTGCTCCAGGCAGAACCTGTAATGTCGTAGGTGTAGAATTTGACATTCGACACATAATAGCCGGGAATCGTCTCATAGAGACCTACACGCACCAGTGCCTGCTGACCGGTGAACTGGAAGGTGACGGCTTTCTCATAGGCATCATTCGGATCCACGATGATGGGTGTAGCCACATAGACAGCTGCGTGGTTGAGAGCTGTGCCGTTACCATCGACAGGATTGGCGTTGATATGAGCGTCGATGTTCTTGACCGTGGCTCCCGTGATGTTGTTGTCGGCATCCACAGTGAACTCGAAGTTCTCCACGGGCGAACCTGCCACAAAGCGGTAGTCTGCGGCAGAGAGGTCCCAGTACTTGATGGTCTGGTCCTTGTCGAGCTGCAGACCGGCAGCACCAAGGCCGTCGGTGCCGTTAGAGCCCACATAGTCCCATCCATAGCGGTTGGTGGTGTTGGCTGTGGCACCCGTGAGGTTGTTCCACACCCAGTAGTTGATGAACACCTTCTGCATGTCCTCGCCGGCGGTAGCACCAGACTTGACACCATACACAATGAACTGTCCGTCAAGCTTGGCAATGTCATTGTTGGTGGAGCGGGTGATGGCCTGCGAACCTCCGCTAAAGGAGATAGCCACCTCTTTGTTGGTTGCGTCCTGGGATGGTGTAAACCCTGTGAACTCGTCGCTTGAGCAGCTGACCAATGCAGTTGCGGCCAGTGCTGCTACAAAAAGATTTAACTGTTTCATACTGTTAATTGATTAAATGAATAAATGGAATTGAAAAAAGTTTGTTTTCTACATTAGTTATGATGGTGTTTACATTTCAAACTCATACGTGCCGCCGTCCTCCACTGGCTTGACCACGGCATCAAATCCGGAGCCGCCCGAACGGGTGGGTATAGGGATGGTGTCAACATCCAGTTCCACTGTGATGACCCCTCCCTTGTAATGCTCCCGTACCTGACGTGTGACATCAAAGACGAAGACGGAGTCCATGCCATTGTTGAATTGCATGGTGACGTCCATATAGTGACGGTACTCATCGGCGATGTCACTGGCCTGACGTGTGCGGCTGCCGTTGGTGTTGCAGATGCCGAAGGTCATCAACCGCCCGCCGACAATATCCACCTGTTCGCCCCTGCATTCACAGTCGTTCTTCATGCGTACCTTATAATATATACTAATAGGGTCGTCGCTCGCGATGCCCGTGTTGAGTGTCACCGAGCGTGCCAGCCCCGACATGTTGGCGTTGCCGTCCACGGCGGCGATGCGTCCTCGATTGTTGTGCAGGATAACCTGTGTCAGGTAGATATAGGTCACGGGTTCCAGTGTCATGTTCAGTTTCCGCACATAGACATCGTTGACGGGATCATAGTCAAATTCTTTCAGGTCGGCACTGATTTCTATTCCCTGGCTGTAGGCTGCATACAGCGGCTCGGGCTCGTAGAACGAGTGGGTGTAATGGGGCGCGTGATAACGTGTGGAATTCATGCTCTGTCCCGTGGAGGCTGTCACCACGTCGTTTTCCTCAAACTGCAGGCTCTGAATGCCGTCAAGCGTCTGGATGTCGTTCCATACCAGCAGATTCCAGAAACCCCACTTATAGCGCCCCCGGAAAGTGGTGCCTGTAATGTAGTCTTCCTCCGTTTCCAGGTGCTCGCCCATGGGGGTGCTGCCGGTATAATATCGGCGCAGATTGAAGGCCGACGGCTCCGTATAGCCCATTGTGCCGAACAACTGCTCGTCGATGGCATCCCATCCATAGTGCCATTCGGCGTGCCAGTCATAGTTGACCTCGTATGACAATTCATAATCCCAATAAACCTCCAATGCCAAGTCAATGACGGGCAGGTTGAAATCCACCTTGACGGAATCATACAGATACAGTTCCGGTTCGCGTACGCAGCCTGTGGCAAGCAGCACAGCAAGCAGTGAAAGGACAGTGCGGCGGCTCATGGTTCATTCCTCCTTTCCTGTATCACGTCCTCATAGGGTTTCAGGCTCGCACCCCGCTTGCTTGTGCGGCGGTAGAGCAGGTCATAGCTCAAAGTGATGCCCGCCCGTGTCGGACCAATCCAATTGAAACGGTACTGCCGTTTCTTGAACAGGTCGGGTGACTCTGTCCAGCGGTAGTAGTAGCGGTGGTCACGGTAGTTGGGGTTGACAAGGTTCTCATACTGGAACGGGTCATATCGGCAGCCCATCCAACCCACCTGCACGCCGACCTCCATGCGCCAGTGACCTTTGCGGCTCAGGGGTGTCACATAGCCGATGCCCACGCCGGCACCTATGCCCTCTCCCTTCCAGCCTTTGTCGGCATTGAAGCCAATCTCAAACAGACCACCGTGGACGTAGCCTTGCAGGTATAGCCCCCGGAAGGCGGCTCCCTCTCCCGGCGTGTTGCGGAGAATGTCGCCCGAACGCAGGTAGTAGCGTGTTTCCACCTGATAGTTGCGCATCTGGAAAAACTTATGAGCACCGTAGTCGCGCCACCAGGGACAGTCGAACGATGCGCCATAGGTGAAGTGGCCGTGCAGCGGGAAATACTCGATGGCCACATTGGGAATGGGGCACCAGCGGTCATAGCCTGGCACGTAAGCAACATCTAACAGCAGATTGCTCTTCACAGCCAACACCTCGCGGCGTGACAGCCGGAGCGTGTCACAGACAGGGGGAGGTGGAGGCACCTTCTCTGTCTTCGATGATGTGCCGACGGTGGACTGACGAGTTGCCGTCGCCCGTTGCAGGGAATCTGGCTCAGGCTGTTGGTCATTTGGCGCTGCAGGTTTCTTGGCAAACAGGAATATGCGGGAGGCGCGTAACTGAGGATAATAGGATTTCAGCAACCGTCTCCATAGTTGTCCCCGGTGGTATTGCTGCAAGCGGCTCTTGAGCGTGGTAATATCATTCTGTGGCAGATATTGGTCGCACAAAGACTTGACGTAGGCGTAGTCGGGGTCATCTGCCTGGGCCATCATGATACATAGGGAACGGTAGTCTTCGATGTCAATTTCAACCAACAGACTTTGCTCATTGAGTGGTATCGCCAGACGTGAGTTGAAGAAATCCCGCAATGCTGCTGAGCGTTGTTGGGCAAGTATCTTGTTGCCGCGTAACGGACCTTCTGGCGAGGCGGTACCATGTATCATAACGCGGTATAGCTCCAGGCTGTCAGCATTGATGCGCGGGATTACCTCATACATCAGTTCATGCAGCAGACTGTCATTGGACGGCAGATCATATTTGTTGACGGGGAAGACGACCTTGCCCGCCAAATGGATGAAATCCTCCTTGCTCAACCAGGCAAGGCTGTCATTCTCAACAAAGCGGATATAGGGGAAACGTGAATAATACGAACTATCAACAGACATCACTCGCTTCTGGCCATGCACACAAAAATGCATCACCATCAACATAAGAAACAGACCGAAACGCTGTCCTATTATCTTTGTTGAACGATTACAATAATATCTGTTATTCATCTAATGAAGTGCAAAAGTACGCACTTCCCGTTTATCGCACAAAAAATACGACAATAGTTTGTGCGGAAGCAAACAGGATTTAACATTTTTTATGTCTTGCCTTGATATTTGTCTCATAATTGCGGGCTTCTTTCAGTTTTTTCCTCGAATGGCTTTTAATATTATTTTTTTTGTGTACTTTTGCGCCGCAAAGAACGCAACGATGGTTTCCGTAGAACACCTAAGCATAGAATTCAGCGCGCGTCCGTTGTTCACCGACGTGAGTTTTGTGGTGAACGACCGCGACCGCATTGCACTGACGGGCAAGAATGGGGCGGGGAAGAGCACGCTCATGAAAATGATGGCGGGTCTGCAGGCCCCCACCGCTGGCACCGTCAACAAACCGAGAGGCACCACCATCGGTTATCTGCCGCAGGTGATGGAACTCTCTGGCGAGCGCACGGTGATGGACGAGACCCTCTTGGCCTTCGACCATATCCGCGAGTTGCAAAAGGACATCGAGCAGATGAAGCAGGAGATGGCCAGCCGCACCGACTACGAGACAGAGAACTATATGGCTCTGTGCGAGCGCTACAGCCACGCCGAGGAGCATTTCCAGATGATGGGCGGCATGAACTTCCGTGCCGAGGTGGAGCGCACTTTGCAAGGCCTGGGTTTTGAGCGCACAGACTTTGACCGCCCCACCCGCGAGTTGTCCGGGGGATGGCGTATGCGCATCGAACTGGCCAAGCTCTTGTTGCGACAGCCGGATGTCCTGCTTCTCGACGAACCCACCAACCACCTGGACATCCAGAGTATTCAGTGGCTGGAGCAATACCTCATGCAGCGCGCCGGGGCTCTTATCCTTGTCTCCCATGACCGCGCTTTCATGAACAACGTCACCACCCGCACCATCGAAATCACTTGCGGTCGCATCTGGGATTACAAGGTGAAGTATGACGAGTACGTGCGGTTGCGGGCCGAGCGGCGAGAACAGCAACTGCGCGCCTACGAGAACCAGCAGAAGGAGATTGCCGACCTCAAGGATTTTATCGAGCGCTTCCGCTACAAGCCCACCAAGGCCGTGCAGGTGCAGGAGCGCATCAAACAGCTCAACCGCATCATTCCTATTGAGGTGGATGAGGTCGATAACTCATCACTTCACCTCAAGTTCCCGCCGTGCCAGCGCAGCGGCGATTTTCCCCTCATCATCGAAGACCTCCGCAAAGCATACCCCGCCAGCACTAATGCGGTCGGGTGTCCCGCGTATTCGCGGGGAGAGCATGAGGTGATCTCCCACGTCAACCTCACCATCCGCCGCGGCGAGAAGGTGGCTTTTGTGGGGCGCAACGGTGAAGGCAAATCCACCCTCGTCAAGTGCATCCTCGGGGAAATCCCCTTTGAGGGTAGCCTGAAGGTGGGGCACAATGCACAAATCGGCTACTTCGCACAGAACCAGGCACAGCTTCTTGACCCTGAACTCACCGTCTTTGACACCATCGACCGCGTGGCCACCGGCGACATCCGCACCCGCATCCGCGACATCCTCGGAGCCTTCATGTTCGGTAGCGACGCCATTGACAAGAAAGTGAAAGTGCTCTCTGGCGGCGAGCGCAGTCGCTTGGCCATGATTAAGCTCCTGCTCCAACCTGTCAACTTCCTTATCCTTGACGAACCCACCAACCACCTCGACCTCCAGTCCAAGGATGTGCTGAAGGAGGCCATCGCCGCCTTCGACGGCACCGTCATTGTGGTTTCCCACGACCGCCAATTCCTCGACGGCCTCGTCTCCAAGGTCTATGCCTTTGCTGGTGGCCGGGTAAGAGAGCATCTTGGCGGCATTTATGACTGGATAAGAGAAAACTCCGGCAGACCCACCCCCCAACCCCTCCCTGTGAGGGGGGGGAGTAGTCACCTTCAAGATGTAGGGGGCAAGATGTTTGTCAAAGAGGTTTCACCAACCAGGAACACACAATCAGCAAAGGATTCTTCTCCCCTCCCTCATAGGGAGGGGTCAGGGGGTGGGTCTGTCAGTTCTTCTTCCTACGAAGCCCAGAAAGCCCTCTCCCGCCAACGCAAGAAGCTGGAAAAGGCTATCTCAGAAGCAGAAACTGAAATCACCGAGACAGAGGCCGTCATCCACCTCCTTGAAGACCGCATGTCCACCCCCGAAGGAGCCGCAGACACTTCCCTCTACGAGAAGCACGCCCGTTTCAAAGCCAAGCTCGAAGATGCAGAGGCCCGCTGGCTCGAAGCCTCCGAGGCTCTCGCCGCCCTATGATTCCATTAGCTATCATCATCAAACATCAACCCTCCGTCGGGTATGCCGCTGTACCACAGCGGCCACACTGCAATCCAATCAAAACAACATCATAATGAAACTCAAAAACCTCCTCGCCATCATGGCAATCCTCTCCCTCCTCGCTGCCTGCACAGGCCAGCAGAAATCCCTCACCACAGGCATCGACCTGGCTAACCTCGACACCACCGCCGTGCCCGGCACGGACTTCTTCCGTTTTGCCACTGGCGGCTGGAACGATGCTCACCCCCTCACCGCCGAGTACGCTCGCTTCGGCAGCTTCGACCAGCTGGCCGAGAACAACAACACCCAACTGCGAGAACTCATAGAGAACGTGGCCGCACAGCAGAACCAGCCCGGCAGTATCGCCGACAAGATTGCACAGATGTATAACAGCGTGATGGACAGCGTCTCGCTGAACAAACAGGGCATCGAGCCTATTCGCAAAGACCTCCAGCGCATTGACGGTGTCTATGACAAACCCGAACTCTTCCGCCTCTACGCCGGCTTGCAGGCCGAGGGCATCGACGGCCTCTTTGGTTACTACATCAACGCCGACATCAAAAACAGCGCCATGAACCTCCTGCAAATCTGGCAGGACGGCCTCGTCATGGGGCAGAAGGAATACTACCTCGACACCGACTCCGCCACCACCGCCATCCGCGAAGCCTATAAGCAGTACATGGCCAAGCTCTTCCTGCGCTGCAAGGTGGCCACCGAGGAAGAGATGGATGCCCGTGTGCGTGGCGTCCTCGACCTGGAGACCCGTCTGGCACGCATCTCCCGCAGCCGTACAGAGTTGCGTGATGACGAGAAGAACTATAACAAGATGTCCTATGACTCTCTTCTCGCTACCTTCCCCGGCATCGACTGGAACTTTTATTTCAGCGTTCAGGGAGCCAAGGGCATCAAGGAGGTGAGCGTCGGACAGCCCGAGGTCATCCATGAGATAGAAGCCATCTGGCAGCAGGCAGACCTCGCCGTGCTCAAGGACTACGTGCGCTGGCAGCTCATCAACGCCGCTGCCGGATGCCTCGACGATGAGACACGTGCCGCCAACTTCGACTTCTTCGGTCGTGCCATGCAGGGCAAGCAGGAAGACCGCCCGCGCTGGAAGCGTGCCGTCTCGGCCACACAGGGCGCCCTCGGAGAGGCCATCGGTCAACTCTACGTGGAGAAATACTTCCCCGCTGCTGCCAAGGAGCGCATGATACAGCTCGTGCGCAACCTGCAAGTGGCACTCGGACAGCGCATCGATGCCCAAGACTGGATGAGCGACAGCACCAAGGCCGTGGCCCATGAGAAGCTGGATGCCTTCATTGTCAAAGTGGGCTATCCCGACAAGTGGAAGGACTACTCCGAGCTGGAGATTGGCCGCAACTTCTGGGAAAACGTCAAGGCTACCGCCCTCTGGCGCACCCACGACGAGATCCGCCGCAAACTCAACCAGCCCGTGGATAACACCGAGTGGTACATGACCCCGCAGACCGTCAACGCCTACTACAACCCCACCACCAACGAGATCTGCTTCCCCGCCGGCATCCTGCAGCCG
The DNA here is from genome assembly GCA_017455585.1 of Bacteroidaceae bacterium. Classification (GTDB taxonomy): domain Bacteria; phylum Bacteroidota; class Bacteroidia; order Bacteroidales; family Bacteroidaceae; genus Physcousia. Next base: position 38,595 of record JAFSZU010000160.1, read on the forward strand.
CCCTTCTTCGACATGCAGGCCGACGATGCCTTCAACTACGGTGCCATCGGCGTGGTCATCGGTCATGAGATGACGCACGGCTTCGATGACCAGGGGGCCAAGTTCGACAAGGACGGCAACCTGCGCCAGTGGTGGACCGAGGAGGATACACGCCGCTTCGAGGAGCGCACACACGTCATGCGCGACTTCTTCAATAACATCGAGGTGCTGCCCGGCCTCTGCGGCAACGGACAGCTCACCCTCGGCGAGAACATGGCCGACCACGGAGGTCTGCAAGTGGCCTTCCAAGCTTTCAAGAATGCCACGGCTGCCGCTCCCCTCAAGGACGAGGATGGCTTCACGCCCGAGCAGCGCTTCTTCCTCGCTTACGCCGGCGTCTGGGCCGGTAACGTCCGCGACGAGGAAATCCGCAACCGCACCAAGTCAGACCCGCACTCCCTCGGTCGCTGGCGCGTCAATGGTGCACTGCCCCACATCGATGCGTGGTACGAGGCCTTCCACATCACCGAGTCCGACCCCATGTTTGTCCCCAAAGCCGACCGCGTAACCATCTGGTAATTGTTTAATGCATAATTCACAATTCATAATGCATAATGAGTCTGCATCTGATGTCAATTATGAATTATGAATTGTGAATTATGAATTGTGAATTAGTTCAATGCCTCTCACCCTACCTGACCGCCTACCAGCCATCGACCTGCTGAAGCAGGAGAACATCTTCGTCATGGGCACCAGCCGTGCTGCCACGCAGGACATCCGGCCCCTGCGCATCGTGGTGCTCAACCTCATGCCCATCAAGATTACCACCGAGACCGACCTCATCCGCGTCCTCTCCAACACGCCCTTGCAGCTGGAACTTGTCTTCATGAAGATCAAGAGCCACACCAGCAAGAACACGCCCGTGGAGCACATGCGGGCGTTCTACCGTGACTTCGAGGTGCTGCGACATGAGAAGTTCGACGGCATGATCATCACGGGTGCACCCGTGGAGCATCTGGACTTCGAGGGTGTCACCTATTGGCAGGAGATGACCGAGATCTTTGATTGGGCGCGCACACACGTCACCTCCACCCTCTACATCTGCTGGGCGGCACAGGCGGGCCTCTATTATCATTACGGCGTTCCCAAGTACCCCCTGCCCGCCAAGATGTTCGGCATCTTCCCGCAGACACCCCTCCTGCCGCGCCTACCCATCTTCCGCGGCTTCGATGATATCTTCTACATGCCGCACAGCCGCCACACCGAGATCCACCGCGCCGACATCGAGGCTGTTACCGTTCCCTCGGATTCTCCCGAGGGTCAAGCCTCCTCCCCCCTCACCATCATCGCCGAGTCCCCCGAGTCTGGTGTCAGCATCGTCATGGCGCGCCAGGGCCGTGAGTTCTTCATCACCGGCCACCTCGAATACTCCCCCATGACCCTCGACACCGAGTATCGTCGCGACCTCGGCAAAGGGCTGCCCATCGACCTGCCCAAGCATTACTACAAAGACGACAACCCCGACCTCGGCCCCCTCGTCACCTGGCGCGCCCATGCCAACCTCTTCTTCACCAACTGGCTCAACTACTACGTCTATCAGGAGACCCCCTACGACATCACTGCCATCCACTAATAATGATATGAATAACCACAGATTTCTTGAAGTGTCAAGCGTCTCTTCGAGCCGAGCGCACAGATTAAACAGATTCTTTGCAGCCTCTAATCCGTGTAATTGAGTTCATAATTGCACAGATTTAAGAAGACAGCAGAAGATGAATCTGTTAAATCCGTGTAATCTGTGGTTTATATAAAATAATGTTGCTGCGTAAATGAAACGTGATAGAAAGAAGAGTGAATAATGAGAGCAATCGAACTCCTGTCTCCTGCCCGTAATCTTGAATGTGGCATGGAAGCCATCCGCCACGGTGCCGATGCTGTCTATATCGGTGCTCCCCGCTTCGGGGCGCGGGCCGCAGCGGGCAATAGTGTGGAGGACATTGCCCGCCTCGTGGAGTTCGCCCATCCTTTTGGCGTCCGCATCTATGTCACCCTCAACACCCTCCTCCATGACGACGAGCTACCCGCTGCCCAAGCCCTCATCAATGAGCTGGCCGCCATCCCCGTAGATGCCCTCATCGTCCAGGATCCCCGCATCCTCCCACCTTCATCCCCGCTTTCTCCTTCATCCCCTCTTTCTCCTTCATCCCCTCTTTCTCCGTCCACAGTTTCTGCTTCCTCCTTCCCTTCCTCTCTCTCTTTTCTCCTTTTCTCTTCACCGCATGACGGTCAAGTGGCGCACAAATTTGTGCACTCCCCCCTTCCCCTGCACTCCTCCACCCAGATGGACAACCGCACGGTCGAGGATGTGCGTGCCCGCCTCGCCGCTGGCTATCAGCAGGCTGTCCTCGCCCGTGAACTCTCCTTAGAAGAGATTCGCGCCATCCACGCTGCCGTGCCTGAGATGCCCTTGGAGGTCTTCATTCACGGTGCCCTCTGCGTCAGCTACAGTGGCCGCTGCTATGCCAGCGAGTATTGCTTCAACCGCAGTGCCAACCGCGGCGAGTGTGCGCAGTTCTGCCGCCTCCCCTTCGACCTCGTGGATGCCGAGGGCAACATCGTCACTATCCCCTCGTCATGCGCTGTTACCGGCAGCTCTCTCGCCCCCTCGTCTTGCGCTGTTCCCGGCGGTTCCCCTGTTCCCTCATCTTGCGCTGTTCCCGGCGGTTTGTCCGCCGGGCTTCCCCTCCGCCAGCGCCACCTCCTCTCCCTGCGTGACATGAACCGCGCCGCCGACCTGGAAGCCTTGATGGATGCCGGTGCCAGCAGCTTCAAGATAGAAGGCCGCCTCAAGGATGTCTCATACGTGAAGAACATCACCGCCTACTACCGCCAGCGCATCGATGCCATCATTGCCCGTCGCCCTGGTGACTTCTGCCGCGCCAGCCGGGGCATCTCCACCATCTCCTTCACCCCCGACCCGCAGAAGTCCTTCAACCGAGGCTTCACAGACTACTTCCTCCACACCGGCACCTCCGCTGCCACGCCCCCTTCCGCCCCCCTGCATCAGCACCTCACCCCCAAATCCCTTGGTGAACCCATCGGCACCGTCAAGGACATTACCCGCGCCACCGCCCCCTCAGACAGTGTGCGCCGCAAATCTGCCGTCCCCTCGGTGAGTGCACGCCGCGGTCTTCCCGCGGCGTCTCCCTCCTTCACCCTTTCCAGCCCTCTCCCCATCGCCAACGGCGACGGCCTCTGCTTCTTCACCCCCGACGGCCACCTGCAGGGCTTCCGCATCAACCGTGTAGATGAGCAGGGCCGCCTCTATCCCGCCGACCCTTCTATCCTCAATACCCTGCGCCGCGGCATGCCTCTCTTCCGCAACCTCGATGCCGCCTTCGAACGCCAGCTCGCCCGCTCCACCGCCGAGCGACGCATCCCTGTCCGCTGGCTCATGGATGACAGCATCGCCCTATCATCTGATACTCAACCCTCGCCAGCCAACAACCGCCACACTCCCGTCGAGAAGCGTCCCGCGGATTTCCAGCCTAATTCCGCCACCACCACCGAGAAGCGTCCCACGGGTTTCCGCCTCACTCTCACTACCGTCGAGACCCATCCCGTCACTGTCTCCCGTTTCTTCCCCCATCCGCTGGAGCCGGCCCGTACCCCGCAGAAAGACAACACCTGCCGCCAGCTCCTCCGCCTCGGCGAAACCATCTTCTCCGCCACCGAGGCAGACATCACCCTCCGCCTCGCCGATAACTGGTTCATCCCAGCCTCCACCCTCGCAGACTGGCGCAGAGAGGTGACGGAGGATTTGAGGCAATCGTGCTCCATCTGCCAGTTCGGCGACACTTTCAGCGTCGATCCTCATGACGACACCCTGTCCGCAGGTCCTTTGGACGCTGCGGTTACTGAGAGGAGACGGTTTCACCGTCTTGAAGAGAGTACATCCAATTGTGCGATGGTGCAATCGTCCAATCGAGCACTTGTCCAATTGTCCAATGGCGCAACGATCCAATCGTCCAATGGCGCAACGATCCAATCGTCCAATGGTTCCATGGTGCAGTCATCAAATGGTGAAATTGTCCAATCGTCCAATCGTGAAATCCTTATGACTTGCCGCTACTGTCTGCGTCACGCCCTTGGCTTTTGCACAAGAGAACCCGGTTCACAGATTGTTAGTCACCCAATACCGATGCCCTCTCACCGCCGCGAAGCATCCCTCACCTCTCACTGCCGCGAAGCATCCCTCACCTCTCACCGCCGCGAAGCGGCTCTCACCCCCTCCCCCTGGTTCCTCCGCCTCTCAGACGGTCGCCGCTTCCCCCTCCGCTTCGACTGCAAGAATTGTCTCATGTATGTCCTCGCGCCCAGCACATGAAACCCGTTCCGTTCCTTCTCGTCTTTTTGACGTGCCTGCTCACCGCTTGTACGCTGCCTCCAAGAGCCTCTGAGGCGCAGCGTCCCTATGGCGTGGGCTACAACTTCCACGTCCATGCAGAGAGCCTCCTGTTGCAGGAAGACCGTCCCATGCACTGGTGCCAGGGCGTGGCCGAGACCAGCGACAGTCTCTTTGTCTTCCATGACAACCACATCGTGGTAGCCGCCATCACCGTCATCCCCGAGGACTGTGTAGATAGCGTGTGGGTGAAGGTCGCCCGCGACCAGTTCACCATGGGTTGGACCCATGAGACAGACCTCCTGGCGGCGGCCAGTCCCGATGACCCCATCAGCCAGGCCATCCGCCTGTTGTCCACACCGCTTGTCCAATGGCTGTTGTCTCTCTTGACTGTGTTCCTCATGATGGCGCTGTGCGTCAGTCTGCGTCTCAGACATCCCGCCGCGTTGCCCGTCCTGCGTGACATCCCTACCATGAATCCCACCTTGCTCATGATCTGCCTGTTGGCATCTTTGTGCTTCTATGCCGTCATCCAGCAGCAGTCCCCGGAGCTATGGGCGCAGTTCTACTTCCACCCCACACTCAACCCCTTCTCCCAGCCGTGGCAGCTCTGCCTCTTCCTTGCCTCGCTATGGCTCACACTGCTGCTGGCCATCCTGTGCGTGGACGATGCTTTCAGCCTTCTGTCAGCCCGCCATGCCGTCATCTACCTGCTGGCACTGTGTGACTTGCTGCTTCTGCTTCTGCTGCTGGCCAGACGCTTGTCACCCACACTCCTGTTCCTCTGCAGTGTTTCTTTGGGCTGTGTCCTCCTGTATCGCTACTGGCACCACGCACGTCCCCTCTACACATGCGGCAGTTGTGGCGCACCGCTCAGGCACAAAGGAACGTGCCCACATTGTGGCGTCATCAATGACTAATACGTGTATGTTGATTATTCCATCATGACCGAATGATTATTCCATCATGAACGAATAATCATTCGGTCATGATGGAATAATCAACACAGCCGCCTCCTCGGGGTCATTTCTCTTAGTCTGTGATGCTTTCCGGGCGTTGGTGGTACGATTGCGGATAATTAAATTTTTATACGTGGGCGTGTACCATATTTACACGCAATACATGCGGGGAATCTTGTCCCATAGCGTCCGGATGAAACATTTTTGCATGTTTTTGCATCAAGAGTGAAAGTTTTTTAAAGAAATGTTTGGTCAATAGAAAATATCATGCTAATTTTGTGCGGTTTTTCAAACGTGTATTTCTTACACGATACTAACTGAATCGAACTCTGGTGACTTTGAATATCCAAAAAGGAATCAATCAATTAACTACTTTATAAACGAATGGAAAACAGTATTCTCAAGCGACGGCTCGCCCGAGGCGCGAGCCATGCTTCTGCTGCTCTTCTGTTGGTCGGTGCTGTCCTGTCGATGTCATCCTGCGAGGATGACCTCCTGACGGGCACGCCGTCATGGCTGGGAAGCAGCATCTATGAAGAGCTGGAGAGTCGGGGCAACTTCCAGACCACCCTGGCTCTGATCAACGATCCGGACCTCTCGGAGACCAACTATCCCGAGATGTTGCGGCGCACGGGCAGTATGACCCTTTTCGTGGCCGACGACGCTGCCTGGAACCGCTACCTCAGCGCGCGCGGCATCTCAAGTGTGAACCGACTCCCGAAGGCCGAGAAGAAGAACCTGCTGAAGGCCGCGATGATCAACAATGCCTACCTCATCGAGCTCCTCAGCAACACGCCGGGCGACCCTCCCACCGAGGGAGCCTGTATGCGCAGAGCATCGCGCGTGGACGTGACGGACTCCATACCCGTCATGCACGCCGATGAGTTCCCCATCATCAACCCCGTCCGCGTCAACGACAAGGGCGAGCAGGTCGATTACTGGGCTGCTGTGCGTGACCGCGAGGAGATTCTCATCTATTATGACAACAACCCCATCCCCATGGTTCACTTCCTGCCGGACTTCATGGTGAAGAACGACCTGGGGAATGCAGACGTGGAGAAACTGACCAACGGCAGTGCCAGCGACGTCAACCACACCTCCTATATCAACGGACGCAAAGTCATTGAGCAGGATATCACCTGCCAGAACGGTTACATACACGTTCTGGAGGAGGTGCCCGAGCAGCTGGACAACATGGCACAGATCATTCACAGCAAGCCGCAGTTCAGCATCTTCAGCGAACTGCTGGACCGCTGGAGCTATCCGCAGTTCCTCAGCGTGCAGACCGCAGACGGCAAGAGTGACTCGCTGTTTGTCAAGCGCTACTTCAACAACGGCCATCAGGATCACTCGCTGAACCAGATTGATGAAAGCAACACCACCGTGAGCACCGTCCTGACTCTTGACCCCGGATGGAACCGCTACCGCCTGAACACCAACAATACCGGCGTGTCCTTCGCCAACGACGGCGCTGCCATGTTCGTGCCCACCAACGAGTGGATGGACTACTATTTGCATCATGACGGTGCTGCCATCGGTGCCAAGTATGATTATGACTGGCGCAACGTTCCCGACAACGTGGTACTGCCCTTCATCAACAACTGTATGAAGGCCAGCTTCATCAGCTCCGCACCCACCAAGTTCGGCAACGTCAAGAACACTGCGGCAGAACCCATGGGCATCGCCCTGGAAGATGTCGATAGCTGCTTCATGGCGTGCAACGGTGTCATCTATCAGCTGAACAAGGTCTTCGTGGCACCCGAGCACCAGAGCGTGCTCTTCCCCGTCACGTTGCGGGCCGACCAGGACCTGAGCATCGTCAACCAGGCCATCACAGACTCACGTTACAACAAGGTTGACATCGGCTCCGCTGCATGGCGTATCTTCGAGTACCAGGCCTACCTCAACTCCATGAGCAGCTCCTACAGCTTCCTCATCCCGCAGGACACCGCCTTCGCAGCCGTCATCGACCCATACTCCATCTTCGAGAAGAAACCCATCGGCATCCGCTATTTCCTGGATTCCAGCAGCTCACTGCCTGTGCGCGCACAAGCATACAATGCCGAGCTGGACTCCACCACGATGGAATATGTCATCACCGACCAGCTGGCACCCAACAGCCAGCAGCCCACCGCCATGGCCTTCGTCAACAACCGCATCACAGACCTCATGGAGAACGTCATCGTCATCCACGGTCTGCGCGGCACACAGACCTTCCACCCCGGACAGACCGTCTATCTGAACAAGGCCGGTGCCCCCGTCTTCGTGCGCTTCGAGGGTGACAAGGTGACAGGCGTCGCCGGCACCTACCACTATGAGCGCGGGGAGTGGATTCCCGTGGAGTCCGAACTCATCTTTGACCAGACAGAGTCCGGAAACGGCGTGTCATACGTCATCCCGAGCATCCCGTCCAGCACCATTACCAGCCCCTACGCCGCCCTGCACGATGCCGAGAAACATCCCGATTACAGCACCTTCGCAAACCTGTTGACAGCGTCCTGCTCCTTCATGGGTTCTGAAATCAGCGGACACCCCACCATGGATTTCGGCTTCACCAACATGGGTAACTACCATTACACCATCTGGGTGCCGACCAACGAGAGCGTGCAGGCACTCATCGACAGCGGCAAGCTGCCCACCTGGGAGACGATGGAGGAATGGGCCAACCTGAAGGACAGCCTCACGGAATACCAGAACTGGATGGATGCAGAATATCGTGCAAAGCAGTTTGATGAAGAACTCTATGAGCAGCGGCAGGCTGAAATCGAAGACCTGACCGACCGGGCCACTGCCTACCAGTCCCGCATCCGTGACGTGATAGAGAACTTCATCCGCTATCATATCCAGGACGGCTCCGTCTATATCGGCGGTCCTGACAGTACGGGCGTCTATGAGACCGCTGTCCTGGACACCGCCATGAGCCGTTTCCGTCGTCTGGACGTCAGCAATCAGGGAGGCAGCATTACTGTGAAGGATATCAAGGGCAATATCGCCCACGTCATTCCCGGTGCCAACAGCAATGTGGTGAGCCGGCAGTATCTCTTCACACGCGCGAACCGATATATATATGCGTCCTCCTACGTCGTGCTGCACAGCATCGACCGTGTACTTGAATATGCCGACGAGCAGTTCCTGCCCGACGATTTCCCGCAGCCCACGTATCCTGAATGGCTACAGCAGTGGCTGACAGAACAGTCTAACTCCAACACGAAGAGAAGATGAAGACACTAAGATTCTACATACTGTGCGGCCTCATGCTGGTGACAGCGCTGGCACAGGCACAAATCAACCGCGTCAGCGGCACCGTCAGCGATAACATCGACGTGCTGCCAGGCGCACAGGTGACCGAGGTCGATGCCTCAAACCGTATCGTCAACGCCACGGTCACGGACATGAACGGTAACTTTGTGCTCCCCATCAAGAGCGCGAAGAACAAACTGCGTTTCAGCTTCATGGGCTACAAGACCCAGGAACAACCCATCACCAAGACAACCTTCAAAATCGTCTTGCAGGACAACACCAAGACCATGAAGGAAGTGGTGAAGGTGGCCAAGCGCAAGATGAAGACCAGCGGCCTCGAGATTCCCGAGCGCGAGGTCAGCTTCTCCGCCCAGGGCATCTCCGCCAAGGAGTTCGAGGGACTGGGCATCACCTCCGTCGATGAGGCCCTGCAGGGACGTATCGCCGGTCTCGACATCGTGATGAACTCCGGTGACCTCGGTGCCGGCACTTCCATGCGTCTGCGCGGTGCCTCCACCGTCTCCACCCTCACCAGCAACGAACCCCTCATCGTGGTCAACGGCAACGTGTGGAACGTCGATCTCTCGGACTTCGACGTGGCCACGGCCAATGACGAGAAGTTCGCCCAGCTGCTGAATGTCAACACCGAGGATATTGAAGACATCAAGGTGCTGAAGGATGCTGCCGCCACCGCCATCTGGGGTTCTCAGGGTGCCAACGGTGTCATCGAGATCACCACCAAGCGTGGCCGCCGTGGCGCACCACAGGTCACATACTCACTCAAACTGACCATGACCCACCAGCCCGAAGCCATCAAGCTCCTCAACGGCGACCAATACACCATGCTGCTCAAGGAGAGCTACTTCAACCCCCAGCAGCAGACCTACGTGGGCGACGTGCAGGAACTGAACTACAACGAGAACGACTCGGAGTTCCTCATGTTCAACAAGAATACAGACTGGGTGGATCTCGTCAAGCAGAACGGTCTGCGCCAGAACCACTACGTCAGCATCTCCGGCGGTGACGAGAAGACCCTCTTCCGCATCTCCGGCGGTTATGACCATGAGACAGGTACCATCATCGAGCAGAAGCTGGACCGCTTCAGCACACGTATGGCACTGGACTACTACGTCAACGACCGCATCAAGATCCTGTCCAACTTCGCACTCACCTATACGAAGAACGACCGCAACTACGACGGACTCCTCGGTATCGCCTACACCAAGATGCCGAACCTCTCGCCCTACCGCTACCTGCGTGACGAGAACGGCAACGAGTATAACACCGGCGAGTACTACATCATACCCCAGTATGCCTTCACCAACCACGGACAGCTGACCACAGACCAGAGCAACAACTTCAGCGACCAGCGCAACCTGGTGAACCCCATTGCCAGCTCCAAACTGGCCAAGAGCAAACAGACCACCTACGACATCACGCCGGAACTGGAACTGGAATACAAGCTCCTGGGCCTGGACGACGAGAGCACACAGCTGAAGTATAACGGCCGCGTGGTCATGAACATCTACAATGACTACACCGACCGCAGCTATCCTCGCTCGCTGCTCTCTACCAACTACCACGAGAACAGTTCCGCCTCCAGCTACAGCCGCAAGAACCTGGCATTCACCACCACACACACGCTGACCTTCCAGCCGCACTTCAAGAACGAGGACCACTACCTCCTCGCCCTCGGACGCTTCCAGCTCGTCAGCGGTAACTCCAGCGACCAGAGCACCAATGTCTATCGTCTGCCCAACGACCTGGAGAATGTCACCGCCGGCGGCTACGTCAGCGGTATGGGCAGCGGCTTCAACGAGTGGCGCTCGCTCTACTACACCTTCTCCACCCATTACAGCTACAAGAGCCGCTACATGTTCGACTTCTCCATGCGCGTGGATGCCACCACCAAGTTCGGTCCCAACAACCGATGGGGTTACTTCCCTGCCATCTCCGGACGATGGAACGTCATCGACGAGCCGTGGATGGGATGGGCACGGGACAACATCAAGATGACCATGCTCAGTGTGCGTCCCGGATGGGGACTCGTGGGTAACGCCCCCGGCAGCGACTACCTCTACATGAACAGCTACAGCCCGGGCGTGCGATACCTCAACCAGGTGGTCATGAACCCCAGCGGCCTGAAGCTCACCGACCTCAAGTGGGAGAACATCTACTCTTGGAACCTCGGCTTTGACCTCGGCTTCTTCGATGACCGCCTGAAGATTGTCGTGGATCTCTACCGTCGTGACACCAAGGACATGCTCATGGGCAATGCCGGCATCCCCAGCTCCAACGGATGGAGCGGACTGGCAGTGGCCAATGTGGGTGACATGCGCAACGACGGTTATGAAATCCAGTTCAACGGCGAGCGGCTGCTCAAGAAGGGCAAGTTCTACATGGATGCCTACATCAACTTCGCCAACAACCGCAACGTCATCAAGAAGATGGATCCTCTGGTGCTCAAGGGCCTGAACATCGACTGGCAGGAGGGTAACCGACAGATTGTGCAGCGTGTCCAGATCGACAACCCCTTCGGCTCCATCTACGGCTTCCGCTACAAGGGCGTCTATCAGTATAACTTCGACACCGCCCGCGACCTGGCACGTGCTGACCGCAAGAACAACACCACCGTCCTGCAGGACAACCTCAATAACGGCATCACCTATCCTATTGCACAGAATGCCAATGGTGAGTATGTCCTCAACACCGAGGGAGACCCCTTGCAGATGCGCTACAACTACAAGACCGAGACCAACAGCGGCTACTACTTCAAGGGCGGCGATGCCATCTACGAGGACGTGAACCATGACGGTAACATCAACCAGCTCGACGTGGTCTATCTGGGCAACTCACTGCCCAAGCTCATCGGCGGTTTCGGCTTCACACTGCACTATGACCGCCTCTCCCTGCGCGCCAACTTCAACTATCGTATCGACTACGATATACTGAATATGGCTCGTCTGGACATGGAAGCCATGGTCAGCAACAACAACCAGAGCCAGGCCGTCAACTACCGCTGGCGCAAGGAAGGTGATGTCACCTCCATCCCGCGCGCCATGTTCGGCAACGGCACCAACTACAACACTCTTGTGAGCGACCGCTTTGTGGAGGACGGCACATTCCTGCGTCTCAACTACCTGCAGGTCAGCTACAGCTTCGACCCCAAGAAGATCAAGAACTGGGGTGGCATGAAGACACTCAACTTCTACGCTTCGGCCAACAACCTGTTCTGTCTGACTAAGTATTCGGGTGTGGACCCGGAAATCGGCTACGGCGGCTACGGTGTCAGCACCGACAACTCCAAGACCCCGCGTTCCAAGTCCTATACCCTTGGCGTCACCATTGGTTTCTAACCCTTCAAGCATCTTTAGATTATGAGACATATACTGAAACAAGCAAGAAACACAGCCATCATGGCCCTGACGGGTCTGGCACTGGTCAGCTGTTCAGACTTCCTGGAGATCACACCGCGTAACATGGTGACCGAGGACAACTTCTGGAACGAGAAGGCGGATATTGACCAGTCCGTGGCAGGTGTCTATACACAGATGCAGAGCGATAACTTCATCAGCCGCTGCATCGTGTGGGGAGAAGTCCGCAGCGACAATATCTACCCCGGCTCCAAGGTTCAGAACGACAACTATGACCTCTATCAGGTCCTGCGCGAGAACCTCCTCTCCACCAGCCCATATACCAAGTGGGTGGACTTCTATTCTGTTATCGACAAGTGCAATGTCATCATACGCATGGCACCCCTCGTGAGCGAGAGAGACCCGGCCTATACTCAGAGCGAGGTCAATGCCACCATCGCTGAGATGACAGCCCTCCGCTCTCTGGCTTACTTCTATCTCATCCGCGCCTTTGAGAACGTGCCCTTCTACCGCGATGCCATTCAGCAGGAGGACGAGGTGGTGTATCTGCCCGCTACACCATTTGACACGGTGCTCGACGAGATAATCAAGGATCTGGAGTCGGTCAAGGGCTATGCGGTCGATCACTACAAGACCACAGCCACGGACGACATCGGTCGCAACTACAACAGTAACTGCAACCGCATCACGCGCTCCGGCATCAACGCCATGCTGTGCGACATGTACCTCTGGCAGGGACAGTGGAAGAAGGCTATTAACGTGGCCGACGAGATCATTGCCGTCAAGTTGCAGGATTACAAGGAGCACTATGGCAGCCGCACGTCCATGACCACCTCCGGCCCCAAGATGAGTGATCCCGCCCCCTACGGACTCACCATGCCGCTCTACACGTCTTCCACCTCGAATCCCGAGGCTCCCTTCAACGCCATCTTCGGCGACGGCAACAGCTTCGAGAGCATCTTTGAACTCAGCTTCAACTATACTGCCAGCAGTACGAACTATGTACAGAGCACCGCCCTCGGCCGACTCTATGGCGAAGGGGTGATTAACGGTAATGAAGGCGTGGGTTATCTGGCTGTGAACCCGGCCATCGTCAATGATGTGTTGAGCGGCACAAAAGCCTATTTCCGCCACCAGAACGATGCCCGTTTCTACACCAACTTCCAAGCTACAGACAAGACCTACGGTGAGGCCTACATCCGCAAGGGCGTGGCACGGGAAGTCATGTTGATGCAGGACACAGAGACCGAAGGCATCAACTATGACAGCTACCGCAGTTCCTCCTTCACCATCCCCGGCGATCAGAACCGCAACTGGATCTTCTACCGCCTGACGGATGTCATGCTCATGAAGGCTGAGGCTCTCTGCCGACTGGTCAGTGACAGTGCCACCAGCGAACAGGACATCTCTTATCTGCAACAGGCGTTTGACCTGGCCTATCTGGTTCAGCACAGGTCCATCGCTGCCGTCACCCAGAGCACGGATAACGACCTGCGTTATTCCGGCAACGGCAACCGTGCCAACATGCTCAACCTCATCCGCGAGGAGCGTAACCGCGAACTCATGTTCGAGGGCAAGCGCTGGTTCGACCTCATCCGGCAGGCAAGGCTGGAAGGCTCCCCCGCTTTTGTACGTTCCAATGTGACGGGTAAGGTCTCTGGCAGTGGAACGGGTAACCTCTTCCCGAATATGGAGTCGCTGTTCTGGCCCTACAATAGAGACGAGCTGAAGGTGGACACCCTGCTTCATCAGAAGACCTATTACTCCAAGGAGACAGACAACACCCTGGAAATGAACTAACCCATCATAGCATCACAACAGTCTTATGAAAACAATTCAACAAATTCTCATAAAAGCGTCACTCCTCTGCTTGGTGGCTCTGCCGATGGTCATGGTATCGTGCTACGACGACGATCTGCCCCCCGAGAGCCTCTATACCTACCAGAATGACATGATGAGTGACTACCTCAAGAAGAACAGCCGCTTCTCTGAGTTCGCCAAGATTGTGGAGAAGGCCGGACGCATGGATCTGCTCTCCACATACGGCACCTACACTTGTTTCGCTCCCACCAACGAGGCGGTGGCTGCGTACCTGCAGTCACGCGGCCTCTCCTCCGTGGACGGCCTCACTGTCGAGGACTGCGACTCTATCACGTGCACGGCACTGGTCGATCAGATCTACTACCTCGTGGATCTGGACGGACGTTCCTCCCTGCGCGAGAACAACCTCATGGGCAGCAGTGTCACCGTGGAGGCTGTGATGATTCCCCATGACAACACCCTTGATGATGACATCGAGGCTGACAGTGTGATCACCTATCGCCTGAACCGCTCCGGCATGATTATCTATGAACTGTCCAATGACTCCGTAGAGAACGGTGTCGTCCAGCCGGTTGATGCGGTGGTGTCATGGTCCAACCAGACCCTGCCCTATCTCATGAAGGAAGATGATCACATCAGCATCTTCAATACCTGTCTGGCACTGACTGGCCTCGATGAGCAGCTGCAGCGCATTCAGGATCTCTCATACGACCCACGTTACTGGCGCGAGGAGAAGAAGATGGAAGGCCTCTATTACAGTGGCGCACAGTGGGACTACTGCCATGTGCCTGACCAGCGCAACTATGGCTACACGGCCTTTGCCGTGCCAGACAGCATCCTGGCAGAATATGCCACGATTGATCCCGCATACGGCAAGAACATCACCTCCTGGGAAGACCTCTATGACTATGCCTGCACCAAATATACCGAGGGTGCCGGTTCCGACTATTATGGCAAGAGTGAAGAGGCACTGCAAGACAGCCGCAACCCATTGCACAAGCTCATTGCCTATCACCTGCTGGATCGCAAGGGCATGTATGACAAACTCTACACCAACTGCACGGTCTATCGCCGCGAGATCAACCCAACGGAATGGTACAGCACCATGAATCCCAATTCCACACTGAAAGTGGAATATGTCTATGGTGCCAATAAGTTCAAGGGTACGTCAGAGATTAACAACCTCTACATCAACCGTATGTATGACCCTGACCGTCCACAGCTGACCATGCGGGGGGCCATCGTTTCCAAGACCATCGCACCCGGACTCACACAGTTGGCACGCAACGGCATCTACTATTATATCGACCGCCTCATCGACTTCGGGCCGGAGACACAGGAAAAGGTCTTCAATGCCCGCATGCGTATTGACTTCTACACCCTCTTCCCCGAATTCATGAACAACGACCTGCGCACCGAACTTACCGCCGGGCGTGGAGCACCTGAAGATCCCGATGCCGATGCCAAGAACTACATCTTCCCCACTGGCTATTGTGACAATGTGGAAGTGGAGGAGGACGGTGACTTCATCTATCAGGGCTGCCGCAACTACTACTGGAGCTATGAGGGCGACGAGGTGAACCTGCGTTCCGACAACGAATCCTACGACATCACCTTCCAACTGCCCAGTGTGCCTACGGGTCAGTATCAGATTCGTCTGGGCTTCACCGCCATGGCCCACCGTGGTATCGCGCAGTTCTATGTCGATGGGGTGGCCCAAGGCATCCCCTTGGACATGCGTAGCCCACAGAGTACAGATTTCGAGCGGGAGAAGCGCGGCTGGCAGAATTACAGCAGCCTCTCCGGCGAGGCACTGGACCAGTGCAAGAAGGACATGCACAACGGTGGCTGGTATCATGGTCCGCTGGCTGTGCGCTATGTCACCACGGGGCAGAACTCCCTGAAGAACGACAACCTGCTCAGTACGTCCAACTCCGCGCCGTTTGCCAATGGCTGCGGTCTGCTCCGAAAGGTCATCTTCGAGGGGCCGCTGGATAACAAGGTCAAGCACACCATGCGCATCCGCTCTGTCCTCTCCATCGGCGGCGCCGAGCTGATGCTGGACTATCTCGAGATTGTCCCCAAGAGTGTCTATGGCATCGAGGGTGACGGCAAGGGCGAGGATGACTTATAGAGATGAGAGTAAAGTTAAAAGAGTAACGATAACGTTAAACGCTAAACGTTAAACGCTAAACGCTAAACGAATAAATAATATGAAGTACATCAAATATATATCTTTGCTGGCAACGGCCTGCCTGACGGCTTCCGCCCTCTTCTTGGGAGCCTGCTCCGACGAGTGGAATAACCACTATGAGGGAGAGGGACAGCAGACGGCCGCAGACCAGCCCACGCTGCTGCAATTGGTCACGGACGACGCCGACCTGAAGCAGTTCCTGCGCGTGCTGCAGCACACTGGCTATGACAAGGTGCTGGACTCTCCGCAGTCTCTCACCTTGTGGGCACCTGTTATCACCGAGACAGAGGCCGACAGCGTCATCGCCCTCTATGATGCACAGAAGCGGCAGTATATCACCATGCCGGACGGCTCACAGCGTAATATCCAGGAAAAGGACAACAACGCCATCGTGCAGTTTGTGCAGAACCACATCGCGCTTTACGGACGTTCCGTCAGCACAGAGTATAGTGACTCTGTGCGCATGATGAACGGCAAGTACATGATCCTGCAGCAAGACAACCTCAACGGCATCAACTTCTTGCGCAAGAACGTGGTGGCCTGCAACGGCATCTTCTACAAGCTCTCTCGCAAGGAAGTCTTCTTTGCCAACGTGCGTGACTACTTGGAGATGAACCCGCAGCTCACCTCGGTGGCCGCCTACTATGACCTCTTTGACAATTACGACTTGGATGAGGAGAGTTCTGTGCAGCGCGGCATCGTGGATGGCAAGATTGTCTATGCAGACTCTGTGCTCACCCTATCCAATACGCTGCATTCCTCCTTGGGATGGATCAACCGCGAGGACAGCTCCTATCTCTTCCTGGCACCGTCCGACGAACTGTGGGAGCGCGAATATGCTCAGTTCCGGCCCTATTTCAACTTCGTCAACTCGGTGGAGAACCGCGACTCGGTGGCCGACCTGAATGCCAAGTTCGCCATCATCCGCGGGCGACTCTTCAACCGTAACGAACAGCGCAACCCGCAGGACAGCATGGTCAACACCATGCACGTCAATTCCACGACGATGTATGGGCTGAATGTGTTCTCCAGACCCTATGACGAGGGAGGACTGCTGGCCGGCTTGATGCCGCAGAACTGCTCAAACGGTCAGGTGTATGTGGACACCGAAGGACGCATCGACCATAAGCTGACATTCATGGAGGCACGCTATATCGCAGCCTCTGACCCGGATGCGCGGCGCACACCCCTGCTCACGGTGAACAGCAGTGCACAGCCACAGGTGAGCGTGCTCACACGTGCCATCGTTGATACCGTGACCTACAATGGCCAGAAGTATTGGTTTAATTTCGGTACACAGAACTATATGGAGATGCGCCCCGTCACCTACACGGGTGCTACCAACACCAACAGCTCCATGTACTTCTACCTGCGGAACACCTTGTCCAATGTCTATTACAATGTCTATCTGGTCACCATGCCCGCCTACGCCAATGCCGACGGCTATGTGGAGAGCGAGGTGCGTCCCACGCGTTTCCAGGTTTACTACAGCGAACGCCTGATGGACAACCGCACATCCACCACCACCAACCCCAACGATGATGCCAGCTTCGACCCACCCACCAAGGACCGTGCGCTCAACGTCCCCGATGGTCAGGACGCCTACAAGGCTGGAGCTTCATATTTCCAGACCAGTGGTGATGCAGTCGATGTCATCTGCATTGACCGTGCACGCATGCCCGCTGTCTCCGCCTACAACTTCTTCGGCAGCAGTAACCTGCCCGCCATGCGCTACCGCGTGACCTCGGCCGTCCGTTCGCCGGATATCAACTCTGGCGCACAGACCAACGTCATGCGCATTCAGGGCCTTTATTACATCCCCTTTGCCACGAAGGAAGAGGCCGAAGCCTTTGACGATCCCTTATCTGTCATTTATTATAATGTTTACCTATGAAAAAAGCAGTCTTAATATATCTCCCCTTGCTGCTGGCAATGCCTCTGATTGCCAGTGCGCAGGATGAACTGGAGGAAGAGGTTACCGAGAATGCCGTGGCGCGTGTCCGCAAGGCACCCAAGAAGCAGGAGGCAACGCGCACCATCACTGGTCGCGTGGTGAGCCAGCAGGGCAATACCCCCTTGTCGGGTGTCCTTGTGCAGGCCACAGCCGGCGAGGGCTACTCCGCGCTCACCGATGATAAGGGTTCTTTCTCCTTGCAAGTGCCCCTCTATTGTTCCTCCGTGGAAGTGACCATTCCGGGCTATAATCGCGTGCGTGTGGGCCTGAACAAGAGCGGTCAGCTCCGTGATATTGTCATGCAGAGCAGCGCGGCTCCCGCCCTCTACGGCGACGACGAGAACATCATGGGCCACAGCGTGGCTGGCGGCTTCGACTATTCAAATGCCATCAATATCGCCACCGAGATTGAGAACCAGCTGGGCGCCCAGGTGCGCACCACCGAGCGCGGCGGCATCTCCGGTCTCGGAGCCTACATGCAGGTGAGCGGTGTCGGCAGTTACATGGTCAACGCCCAGCCGCTGGTGGTGATCGACGGTGTCATCACCGAGATGCAGTATGGCCGTGAAATGATTCATACAGGTTTCTACAACGACGTGCTGTCCAACTTCAACGTGGGCGACATCGAGAGTGTGGAGGTGATGCGCAACGGCACGGCGCTCTACGGCGCCAAGGGCGCCAACGGTGTCATCCTCATCAAGACCAAACGCAACCGCTCTCTGGCCACGCGCATTGATGCCACGGCCAGCGTGGGAATCACCCTTGAGCCACGGCACTATGATGTTATGAACGGTACTCAGTTCAAGACCTATGCCAGCAGTCTGCTCCAGAGCACAGGCACCAAGATGCAGAGCTTCAAGTTCCTCGACGAGCGCCCCTACAACGCTGCAGACCCCTACAACTACAATTATTATTATAATAAGTACGCCAACAACACCGACTGGACAGATGAGGTCTATCATCAGGCCATCACCCAGCGCTACGGTCTGAGCGTGCAAGGTGGCGGCGACGTGGCCAACTACATGCTCTCCATCGGCTACAACCACAACGATGAGGTCATTCAGGAAGGTAACTACAACCGTCTGAATGTCCGCTTCAACACCGATATCAAGATTACGGATTGGGTTGATGTGCGCTTCGACGCATCCTTCTCCAACACTACCCGCAAGCTCTATGACACGGGTGCCCCCGAGGAGTATGAGAACAGCACCATCACCAGCCTCAACTTCCTGGGCTATGCCAAGAGCCCCATGCTCAGCCCCTACAGCTTTGTGGCTTCCGATCTCGGCCCTGGCATCATCAGCGACAGTCACTTGGACATCAACGATGAGGATTACTTGTCCGAAATCAGTCAGCTGCGCAATGCCAACTATGAGCTGGCCAACCCCTCGGCCATCCTCGAATACGGCACGGCCCCGAACAAGAACTACTATGACAACTCCTACGTCAACCTCTCCATCACCCCTTCATGGCACCCGAACAAACACCTGAAGTTCAGTTCGCTGTTTGCCTACTCGCTGGTCAACACCAATGAGAAGTACTATGTGCCCATGAACGGTGTGCCGCAGTTCTATGTGGCTGCATACCACATGAAGATGGACAACATGATCGGTTCGCTCTACAGCAAGCAGAACAGCGTCCTCTCAGACACCAAGGTGGAGTGGAACAACCGCTACGGTGCTCACGCCATCAATCTGCTGGGCGGCTTCCGCTTTATGAACGAGAGCTACGGCCTCACCCGACAGAACGGCTACAACACTGGCAACGACAAGACACCGCAGATTTCCAACACAGACCAGAAACAGATCGACGGCAGCTCCGAGAACTGGGCAAGTCTCTCGTGGTACGGGCAGGCACGCTACAACTACCGCAGCCGCTACTACCTCCAGGGCGACATCGCCATGGAGACAAACTCTCAGTTCGGCAAGGATGCCAAGGACGGTCTGAAGCTCGGCGGTGTGCGCTGGGGCATCTTCCCCAGTCTGCAGGCTGGATGGGTCATCAGCAACGAGGAGTGGTTTGATGCCCAGGGCATTGACTATCTCAAGCTCATTGCCGGCTATGGCGTGAGTGGTAATGACAATCTGCCCTACGATGCCTCACACAGTTACTTCAAGAGCCACCTCTTCCTGGGCCAGATCCCCGGACTGTCACTCGAGAACATCGGTAACACCGAACTGCAGTGGGAGACCACACGCCGCTTCAACGCCGGTATCGAGGGACGCTTCCTCCATAACCGCGTCAGCGTCGGCTTCAACTACTTCAAGTCATGGACCAGCAACCTGCTCACCTTGCGTTCGCTCAACTTCCTGACTGGCATACAGCAGAACTGGAGCAACGGCGGTAAGTTGGAGAACGAGGGCTTCGATGTCAATGTCTCTGCTCACATCATCTCCGGCAACAGGTGGAACTGGAGCATCGGTGCCAGCCTGGGTCACTACGTCAACACGCTCACCGAGCTGCCCGACGGTGCACAGTATGATGACCATGAAGTCCTGGGGGCCACCATCCGCTCCGAGGTGGGGCGCAGCATCAACAGCTTCTATGGCCTGAAGACTGCCTCCACACAGAACGGAACCATCGTCTATGCTACCTCCGAGGAAGCCGCGGCCGACGGCCTTTACCGTCTCAGCGCCGACGGTGTCACCAAGACCTATTTCGGTGCGGGCGATGTCAAGTATGCCGACCTTAATGGGGACAATATCATCGATGACCGTGACCGCACCATCATTGGTGATGCCACACCAGACATCTATGGTAACATCTGGACCAGCCTCAGCTATCGCAACCTCACGCTGGACCTGGGCTTCAACTACAGCCTCGGCGGCGATGTCTATAACTACATGCGCCAGCAACTGGAGTCCGGTTCACGCTTCATGAACCAGACTACAGCGTTGCTCAACCGCTGGAGCTATGAGGGACAGATCACAGACACGCCGCGTGCCACCTACGGAGACCCCATGGGCAACAGTGTCTTCTCCGACCGATGGATTGAGGACGGCAGCTACCTGCGCCTGAAGAACGTGACCCTGTCCTATAAACTGCCCATCAACAATACCTATATCCAGGGCATCACCGTCTGGGCACGTGCCACCAATGTGTTCACCATCACCAAGTATCTGGGCTCCGACCCCGAATTCTCCATGGCCAACAGTGTGCTCTCACAGGGCATCGACCGTGGCTATGTGGCACTGGGCCGCACCTTCAACCTCGGTGTGAAGATCAACCTCTAATCTATTTGACCACGTAAATCGTAAATTGTAAAATTGTAAAATGACGATTATGAAGCACATCAAATATATCCTGCCTGCCATCTTTGTGGCGTTCGCTGCAGCCGCTGTCACATCCTGTGATGACATGCTCGACATGGGCAACGACGATGTCCTCTACGCCGACGAGAACCACCTCACCAACGGCAATGATACCGTCAACTCCTTCGTCGGCATCCTGGCGCAGATGCAGAAGATAGCCGTCCGCACCAACCTCTTTGGTGAACTCCGTGGCGACCTCACCTCTGTCAATGCAGGTGCCAATATGGATCTCAAGGACATTGCCAACTTCGCCGTCGGCGATGACAATGCCTATAACAATCCCCGCGATTACTACTCTGTCATCAACAACTGCAACTACTATCTGGCCAACGCAGATACACTGTTGCGCGAGAGCCGTTACAATGCCGCAGCACACAGCACCTATGATTTCTATGTGTTCCGTTCAGAGTACTGTGCCGTCCGCACCATCCGGGCATGGATCTATCTGCAGCTCGGTCAGATCTATGGCGAGAACATACCCCTTGTGCTCAACCCCATCCTCTCACTGGATGATGCAGACGAGGCACTGGCCGATGCCCGCAAGATGACCCTCGAGCAGATTTGTGACTACTTCATCGAGGACTTGAAGCCATATGTCTCTTGGTTCACCTACCCCTATCACGGCAACCCAGGCTACACTGGCTACAACAGCGAGATGCCCTCGCGCATGGCTGTGCTGCCCATCCAGCTCGTTCTGGGCGACCTCTATCTGTGGAATGCCAGTATCAAGCAGGACAAGCTGATGGCCCGCCAGGCAGCCAAGTGCTATTATGACTACATTGACTGGGTGCCCACTATCGGCGGTGCCGAGGCCGACAACAGCTATAAGATCCGCACCGTCCTCGGCACGGGAACCTGCGAGTGGCTGCGCTCCAACTTCACGTCCGGTGAGTTCCGCTCCATATCCAGTAGCATGACATCCTGGTTCAACACCAGTCGCTTTGGCAACATCAACTCAGAGGTCATCGCGGCCATCGCCATGGACTCCGTGTCCAACGAGAGCCATTTCAACGCACTCCGCTACCTCTACTCCTACAATCCCGAGGAAGAGAACGTGGATGCCAGCCTCGCACCCTCACAGGTCTGCTGTGATTACAGTGACAGCCAGACCTACTATGCCCTCTACAACAACGGTACTTCCGAGGTCTATACCACGGTGGGTGCCGGACAGCTCACCGAGGAGCAGGTAAGCAGACACTGGTTGGGCGACCTGCGTCTGGGAGTCACCCTGCAGACATCCTATCGGACTTCCGACCCCAACAAGGAGCAGCAGGTCATCACCAAGGCATACTATCCCCAGGATGTGATTATCTACCGTCGTGGCGATGTCTATCTGCGCATGGCCGAGGCCCTGAACTACGCCGGATTCCCCAAGTTTGCCCTCGCCATCCTCACCACCGGTGTGGACAACACCGTCGTGCAGCGCGGCATCCTTTCGCTTTGCAGCAATGCGACAGACAGTGCCTATATCCAGCAGTTCGAGTTCCTGCCCCTGAACCAGACCTACGGCTATATGACAAAGGTCGAGGACTATTCGCTCAACGGAACCCCCATCTTCAAGTCTCTCGCGTCCGACGAGTACAACACCATCGGCCTCCACGAACGCGGTTCCGGCTATGCCATGAATAATCCCTACTACTATGATCCGCAGAACGACGTGCCCACAGACTCTACCGGCTATCCCGTGCGGCCGGCCGTCTTTGTGAATAACACGCTGACCATTGCAGACAAGATTATAGAGCAACTGCTTGAGGATAATCCGGAAATCATGGACGCTGCAATCGCTGCCGGCTACGTTTTTGATGCCACCCAGTATGACAATGACTTAGACCGGAACAATGCCGCCAAGGCATACCGTGACAGCGTTGCCGCCTTCGCAATGCGCCAGCAGCAGGCATGGCAGCTGGAAGTATCCATTTGGTATCGTGACTATGCCCAGCCCAAACTGCAAGTCCACCAGATTGAAGTCCTTGACAGTCTCCTCGACGTGGAGTCGGCATTGGAGACACCGTTCGAGGGCTTCCGTTTCGGCTATCTGGCTCGCGATTCCTACCGCAAGGGAGACCCCGCCGTCTTTGCCAAGCGTGTGGCACGCCGTGAGCCCGCCTTGCAGGCCACGCTCATGGACCGCCGCAACTGGTTCGTCAGCTGGAACGGCCAAATCGGGCGTTGAACCCTTCCCAGACATAAATACCCATAGGCTTAAACCCCGTTTCTCCTATGTGGTAACATTTCCCCTAAGCGTGACGCTGTTCACGCTTAGGTTTTTTTGATGATTCCTCTGGGATGGCTTAAACCTTAACGGTGTTCGCTTGTCATAAATATGCCACCCACACAAAATAGGCATCACCGACATGATGACAAGACACACCCTGATGGCGATGGCGCTCACGCTCATCACCATTTCTTTTTTCACTTCACCCGCAGCAGCACAGTGGTTCAACATTCGCGGCACCGTCTATGAGAGCTCCACACTCAAGGGTATGCCTGGTGCCAGCATCCTCGTCAACGACAGCACGGGCCGCCTGGTGGCTGGCCGACAGACAACCGACGGCGGACACTTTATGGTTCCCGGTGTGCCGGCTGGCAATTATACCGTAAAGGTGTCATTCATGGGCTTCAAGACGCAGACTTTTGCCCTCACCCTCAAGGGCAAGGGTGGCAACAAAAAGGTGCAGGACATCCTCATGAAGGAGGATGCCACGCTGATGCAGGAAGCTGTGGTCACGGGCAAACTGGCGGAGATGACGGTGGTGGATGACACGGTGGTCTATAACGCCGCTGCCTTCTCGCTGCCGCCGGGTGCCATGGTGGAGGAACTCATCAAGAAGCTGCCGGGCATCGTCATCGATGACAGCGGCAAGATCACCCACAACGGCAAGGAGGTCAAACAGATACTGGTCGATGGCAAGGAGTTTTTCGGCCGCGACCAGCAACTGGTGTTGAAGAATATCCCGGCCGAGGTGGTCGATAAGGTCAAGGCATACGACAAGCAGAGCGATTTGGCACGGATCACCGGCATCGACGACGGCGAGGAGCAGACCGTCCTGGACCTGGAAATCAAGAAGGACAAGCGGCGCGGGTGGTTCGGACGCCTCACCGCAGGAGGCGGCACCCACGAGCGATATAATGGTCATGGCGACCTCTACCGCTTCCTCGACAAGCAGAAGGCGGGCATCGTGGCCAACGCCGACAACACCCGTGGCAGCGGCATGCAGGAGAATCAGGACGTGGCGGGCAGTCTGAACCTGGAATGGAACAAGCTGGAACTGAACGGCGGACTCACCGGCCGCTTCAGCCAGTCCAGCGGCAGCAGCTGGAGCAACAGCCAGAACTTCGAGAACCGCAACGCCGCCTACAGCAACCGCCGCAGCAACAACGGCAGCCACAGCAACAGCTTCGACACCAACTGGCGCATCGAGTGGAAGCCGGACACGATGACCAATATCCTCATGCGCCCGCAGTTCAGCATCAACGGCAACCGCAGCCATAGCCAGAACGAGAGCGCCACCTTCAACGATGACCCATACACCATCACCGATGACCCCCTCGCCGCCTTCTCCGATGCCTCCGCCTCCTCCTTCGCCCCTGCTGCCTCCTTCCCCTTCTTCGCTCCTGCCTCCTCCTTCGCCCCTGCCTCCTCCTCCTTTGCCTCTGCCTCCTCCTTTGCCTCTGCCTCCTCCTTTGCCTCTGCCTCCTCTTCTTCAGCGTTGGCGTCCGGCGGTTTGCCCGCCGGATCCCCCCTGCGCGCCATCGCCGTCAACCACAACCAGAACGCCAACCGCAACGCCAATGACGCCCTCTCCGCCTCCCTCTCCCTGCAAATCAACCGCCGCTTGAACAAGCCCGGGCGCAACATCACCCTCAACCTCAACGGCGGCCTCAACCAGAACGACGGCAACAGCAGCAGCTACTCGCAAATCGACTACTACCAACTGCTGGCCATCACCGGTGCAGACAGCATCTACCACAAGATACAGTATGACGACTCGCAGAACAAAGGCCGCAACTTCTCCGCCCGCCTCTCCTACAGCGAGCCCATCGCCACGGGACAGTTCCTGCAGTTCTCCTATAACTATTCCTATCGCTTCAACGACCGTGACCGCACCGTGGCCAGTATCTTCGACCCGGCAGTGGAACACCATTTCCTCGGCATCGACAACTATGACGGCCACCTCGACTGGGCCACGCCCGACACCGCACAGTGCAACTACACCGAGAACCGCTACCAGAACCACGACCTGCGTCTGCAATACCGCCTCATCAACTCCAAGGTGCGGCTCAACATAGGTTTCAACCTGCAGCCGCAGGTCAACAGTGTGGATTACACCAAGGGCTGGAAACACTATGATGTCTCGCGCACTGTGGTCAACTGGTCGCCCACGGTCAACTTCCGCTACCGCTTCAGCCGCCAGCACCAGATAGAGGCGCGCTACGGAGGACAGAGCGGGCAACCCTCCATCACAGACCTCATCCCCGATACCCTGAGTAATGCCAACCCGCTGGCCATACGCCTGGGTAATCCCGACCTGAAGCCTTCTTTCACCCACAACGCCCGTGCCGAGTGGCGCCTGTCGCAGCCCGACTACCAGCGCACCTACAACTGGAACGCCAATCTGCGCGCCACCCAGAACGCCACCGCCAGCCGCACAGAGTACAACGACCAGACGGGCGGACGCGTGACCATGCCGGTGAACATCAATGGCAACTGGAACGCCGGTACCAACTTTAACTTCAACACCGCCCTCGATTCCGCCCGCCACTTCCGCATCGGGTTCAACACTGCCTTCAACCACACCACCTCCAACGGCTACGTCTATCAGAACCAGCAAACCATCAAGAACACCACGCGCGGCAATCACGTCACCCAGGGTGCCCGCTTCACCTTCCGCCGCGAGTTCGACACCCACCCCGTCTATTCCTTCTCCGACGACTATGATGACTATGACGACGAGGAGCCGGACGTGACTTGGCAGAAGAACACGCTGGAGGTGAACCTGCGCGGCAGCTTCGGCTACAATGCCACCCGCGCCACAGCCACTGCCGCCACCAATCTGGACACCTACACCTTCTCCTACGGTCTCAGTGCCATCTGGAACTGGTGGTTCGGCCTCAACCTCTCCACCGACATCACACAAAACAGCCGCCGCGGCTATGCCGAAGCGGCCATGAACACCAATCAGTGGATCTGGAATGCACAGGCGGCATACTCCTTCCTCAGCCGCCGTCAGGCCATTGTGACCCTGCGTTGGAACGACATCTTGCAGCAACGTGATATGGTGAGCCGCACCATCAGCGCCACCTCCCGCACAGACTCAGACAGCGAGCGCATCACTTCCTACGTTATGCTCTCCTTCACCTACCGTTTCAACCTCTTCGGACAGTAGAACAACGGAAGACACGGAAAAGAAACGGAAGACGCGGAAAAGAAACGGAAGACGCGGAAAAGAAACGGAAGACGCGGAAAAGAAACGGAAGACACGGAAAAGAAACGGAAGACACGGAAAAGAAACGGAAGACACGGAAAAGAAACGGAAGATGGTAGTATGGTTGATGTTTTTCCGGTTTTTCCGTTTCTATTCCGTGTCTTCCGTTGTCCCAACTTCAAAGTCGCGCGGCGAGACACCGAAGTGCTTGCGGAAGACGGTGGAGAAGTAGCCGAGGTTGGAAAAGCCCACCGAGTAGGCTACCTGCGTGATATTGAGCTTACGCTCCCGCAACAGTCTGGCCGCTTGTTCCAGACGTATGTTGCGGATAAACTCCGTCACAGGCATTCCCGTCATTTCCTTCATCTTGCGATGCAGGTGGGCACGACTGATGCCCACCTCGGAGCATAGCTGCTCAACCGCAAATTCGCTGTCATCAAGATGCTGGTTCACACTCTGGACGATGCGCTCCATCAGCGCCTCGTCATTGCCCTGTACCTCGGGACGTTCCATACGGTCCACCACTGCTGAGCTGTTGCCATAGACGCTGCGTTGCTGCTGCCGGCTGTGGACAAAACTGCTGATGGCGCGTTTCATGTCTTCCAGGGTCAGTGGCGCATCCTGTGTGTTGATGGCGCTCATCAGGAAATGCAGCTTCTCACGGTCCATCTGATTGCGCAGGTGGCGGCGGTAGAGCACGGCCACTGCCGCGACACCGGTCAGGAACAACAGCACATAAATGACAAGCGCCCAGATACTGAGCCACCATGGCGGCCGCACTCGGATATAATAGGTCTCAGCCGTCGTGTACTCGCCGCCAGAGTGGGCCCGCACCTGCAGCTCATAGCGTCCCGGCGGGAGATGGCTGAACGCGATGCCGTTCTCGCCTTTGGCCGTCTGCAGCCATTGGCGCTCATCATTCAGCCGATACTCGAAGGTCACACCTTCGGTGTTGACAAAGTCCAGCAGTGAGAACTCCATACGGAAAGTGGCATCGACATAGCTGACGCTGAAGTGGTGGCAGTCGCCCGTCGCTTCCTTCATGACGCGTCGTCCGTTGCTCAGGGTGAGCGTGTTGGCCACCTGATTGCCGATGACAAACGCCGTCAGATGCACCTCTCCCAGCTCTTGCCGCCACTGTCTGAGGCTGTCTGGCGAGAAGGCGACAAAGCCCTCGGTCGTGCCCAGGAAGATTTGTCCGCCGGGTGTGAGGAAGCCGGAACCCAGCACGAACTCGCGCTTCCACAGTCCGTAGGCACCGGCGTAGGACACCAGCTTCTGCGTCGAGGGGCTCCATTGCCAGACCGTCTCATGAGTGCTCAGCCAGATGTCTCCATGCGTGTCTTCTTCCATGTAGGCCACCTGTCCGTGCAATGCTTCCGTGCCCTGTTCCGGGTGCAGACCGTCTTGTCGAGACCAGCGCAGCAGTCCTCGCTCACCGGCGATGAGCACGTCTGAGTTCTTCAGCACACGCAGGGCGGTGCACATCTCGCCGTTGGCCAGCACGCCGAATGTCTCGGTGTGGAAACTGTCCTGCACAGGGTCATAGCAGCAGACACCCGATGAGGTGGCCAGCCACAGGCGGCCGCGCCGGTCGGTGTCGAGGTCAAATATCCAGTCGTTATTCAGCACACCGTGACCGGCCGTGTCGGTATCGTGCATGGACAGGTGGCGCACCATGCGGTCTGCGGCCATGTCATACAGCACCAGCCCGGCACCGAAAGTGGAAACTGCCAGACAGCCGGGTGACACGTGGCGGATGAGGTTCACACGGTCGCCGCCCACCACGGCGCGTTTCGTAGCACGTTGGGCAGCAACGTCGTAGGTCCACAACTCATTGGCAGTGCCCAGCCAGAAGCGGCCTGTGGAATCACGGTAGATGCTCTCCACCCCTTCTGGGTGAGAAGGGTAGGGGGGCATCTGTCCTTCCGAGGCAGCCAGCAGATGGCTGTCCTGGCGGCTCCATTCGTGGAACATCACCCGTTGGTGCAGTGGCACCATCAGCAGGCCGTGTTGGCGACATCCCACCCACAGATTGCCGGCGCGATCCTGTAGCAACGCCAGCACCTGCGCTCCTGCCGGCAGCACACCTTGTGGAATCTTGGAAAGCAGACGGGCGTCTGGCCCTTCAATCCACACAAAAGCCTCATCGCCCTGGGGGATGGTGCCAGTCAGGGGGCGGGCATCCAGCGTGAGGGTATCTACGAGAAAATATCCGTAGCCGGCAGTGCCGGCGAGCAAGAGACCGTCGGGCCGCACGGACAGCGTGGCCACGCGCGGTGCCAGACTGTCTGGGAATGCCACGGGTTGGAAGCGGTCTGCGGCGCGGTCATACAGCAGCAGCCCATGTGCCATGCCGGCCCACAGGCGACCATGCTCATCGGACAACAAGGCGGTGACCTCGGTCGAGGCCCATCCATGTCTCTGTTGGTCAGCTTGATCGCCGCTTCCGTTTGTTGTTTCTGCGGCCGTGAAGCGATAGCCGTCGAAGCGGCACAGACCATGTGCCGTGCCCACCCAGAGCAGTCCGTCGCGTGTCTGTGTGATGGCCGTGACCTGTGAACAGCCCAGCTGTTCGGGTCCATAGTACAGCGCCTGTCCCATGCGCACAGGCGCTGCTGTGCCTGACAGCACAGCCAGCAGGGAAAGACAAATGTATAGATAGAGTGAGGAGCGTCTCATGTGGGCAGGTGTTAATAAATGTGTTTATATGTTAATGTGTTAACGTGTCAATATGTTAACGTGTTATACATCGGTTCAATCATATTCAGCAGCTTGATGGTTGCCTTGATGGCCGCTTCCGTCTGGTCGGCATCCAGCGCGTGTGTGCGGTAGGTCTTTTCCTCAAAGATCCATTCGATGGTGGTTTGCACGAGGGCATCTGTTCGCCCTCCAGGGGGAATGGTGACGGCATAGTTGGAGAGCCACGGGAACTTCCGTCCCAGACGGTCACGATAAATATGACGCACGGCGCGCACGAAGGCATCATACTGTCCGTCGCCCTGGGCACTCTCCTCATAGATATGGTCGTCGATTTGCAGCCGCACCTGTGCCATGGGACGTAGCCCATAGGCCGTTGATACCATGTAGGATAACAGACTCACGCGGTCGTCGGTGTCACTGTGTTTCAGCACATCGCGGATGATATAGGGCAAGTCTTCCTGGGTGACCAGTTCCTTCTTGTCGCCCAGCTCTATGATGCGGTCGGTGACCTTCTTCATGTCCTCGTCGCTGAGGTCGAGACCCAGTTCCTTGAGGTTCATCAGGATATTGGCCTTGCCGCTGCTCTTGCCGAGGGCGTATTCGCGCCGCCGGCCGAAGCGCTCCGGCTTCAGCGCGTTCTGGTAGAGGCCCTGTTTCTTGTCGCCGTCGGCGTGCACACCCGCCACCTGCGTGAATACGGCCGACCCCGTGATGGGTTTGTTGGGCGGGATGGCGATGCCGCTGTAGCTCTCCACCATGTGGGCTACCTTGTTGAGTTCCACCTCGTTCACGTGGGTGAGCGCATTGAAGTGATCCTTCAGGATGGCTTGCACGCTGGCCAGCGGGGCGTTGCCTGCCCGTTCGCCCAACCCGTTGATGGCGGTGTGCAGACCTCGCGCACCGCCGAAGACGGCCGCCAGCACGTTGCTGACCGCCAGGTCATAGTCGTTGTGCGCATGGAAATCGAAATGCACACCCGGATAGCGTTCCACCATCTGCCGCATATAGTCCAGGGTGTCCAGCGGGTTCAGGATGCCCAGCGTGTCGGGCAGCATGATGCGGGAGATAGGAGTCTCAGACCCTCCCCCCGCGCTCCCTTGTAGGGAGGGAGTAGAATGTATTTGAGAGGTTGCAATCAAATCCTGAAGGGAATCCAGCAGCTGGAATACATAGCTGTCTTGGGTCTTCTCCTGCATACCCCCGCTCCAGTCCTCCAGATACAGATTGACGGCAATTCCTCGCTTGGCAGCCATCTCCACGTTGCGGCGGATGTCGGCCACGTGCTCCTCCAACGTCTTGCCCAGCTGGCCCTCGCAGTGGCGGCGTGAACCCTTGCAGAGTAGATTCATGGTTCGCGCGCCTGCACGCTCAAGCCAGTCCAGACTCTTGCCATCATCCACAAAGCCAAGTACTTCCACACGGTCAAGCAAATCCTTGCCCGCCGCCCACCGCGTGATGCGCTGCACAGCCTCCAGCTCGCCGTCGCTGACGCGGGCCGAGGCCACCTCCACACGATCCACACGCAGGTCCTCCAGCAGCGCACGGCAGATCATCAGCTTCTCGTGCGGCATGAAGCTGACGCCCGACGTCTGCTCGCCGTCGCGCAGTGTGGTATCCATGATTTCAATATACCTGTTCAGGGGCTCTTGCAGTGCCATGTGGGCGTTTTTTTGCAGTTTTCGGCCGCTAAGTTACACCTTTCTCCATTTATCGCCAAACTTTTCCCCCTTTTTTTCCGTTTCCCGCCCTAATTCCTGGGAAAGAGTTGGTTCTTTAGTCCACGACACGGCGTGGGCATCGGGGCGCGTACTCGTTCATGTTCCTTGAGATGTTGTGAAATAGGTGAGGCCCAGGCGGCGGGCGCGCTCGATGACGAAGGCCAGGGCGGCATCGTGCTCGTTGGGGATGAGGCCGTCGAGGATGGCGTCCTTGACGGCGGTCTTGAGGATGCCCACCTCGCGGCAGGGTGGCAGGTGGAAGCACTCCATGATTTCCTCTCCGCTGACCGGCGGCTGGAAGTTGCGGATGCGGTCGCGCTCCTCCAGATCCACGAGCTTGCGTCGCACGAGCTGGAAGTTGTCGAGGAACCGCTGCTTGCGCACTTGGTTCTTGGAGGTGATGTCCGCCTCGCAGAGGAGCATCAGGTCGTCGATGTCGTCGCCCGCCTCGAAGAGCAGACGGCGCACGGCGGAGTCGGTCACTTCCTCGTCGGCAATGACGATGGGGCGCATGTGCAGCGAGACGAGTTTCTGGACATACTTCATCCGCTCGTCCATGGGCAGCTTCAGACGGCGGAAGATCTGCGGCACCATCTTCTCTCCCACAAAGTTGTGGTTGTGGAACGTCCAGCCTTGCACGGGGTCATAGCGCTTGGTGCGCGGTTTGCCGATGTCGTGCAGCAGAGCGGCCCAGCGGAGCCAGAGAAACCTATCAGCAGTCGCCCCCCCAGCAGACCCACCCCCTTGCCCCTCCCTGTGAGGGAGGGGAGCAGAATGTTTTTGAGCGTCAGAGACCGTATGTTCCTTGTTAGCTGCCCCTTCAACAGTCAGTTGGTGACCGCTCCCCTCCCTCACAGGGAGGGGCAAGGGGGTGGGTCTGCTTTGAGAGCGGACAACATTCGTCAGCACCTCCAGCGTGTGCCAGAAGTTGTCTTTGTGGGCGCGGCCGTTCATGGTCTCGATGCCTTGCAGGGCGTAGAGTTCGGGGAAGATGATTTCCAGCAGCCCGCATTGCAGCAGCAGTTCCCATCCGCGTGCCGGTGCGTCGGAGGCCATGAACTTCTGTATCTCGTCGATGATGCGTTCCTGCGAGATGATGCGTATGCGTTCGCGGTTGCGGACGAGTGCCTCCCAGGTTTCGGGTTCTATCTCGAAGTTCAGCTGTGTGGCAAAGCGGATGCAGCGCATCATGCGCAGCGGGTCGTCGGAGAAGGTGACATCGGGGTCGGTGGGTGTGGCGATGAGGCGGTCTTCCATGTCCCACACGCCGTCGAAGGGGTCCACCAGCTCGCCGAAGCGTTCGCGGTTCAGGCACACGGCCAGGGCGTTGATGGTGAAGTCGCGCCGCAACTGGTCGTCCTCCAGCGTGCCGTCTTCCACAATGGGTTTGCGCGAGTCGTGGCTGTAGCTCTCGCGTCGGGCTCCCACGAACTCTATCTCCTCACCATATTTCACCTGCGCCGTCCCGAAGTTCTTGAACACAGAGAGGTGTGCACGCCGTCCGAGGCGACGGGCCACGGCCTTGGCCACCTCGATACCGCTGCCCACCACCACGACATCGATGTCCTTTGAGGGTCTTTCTAAGAAAAGGTCGCGCACGTAGCCCCCCACCACGTAGGCCTCGACATGCATCTCATCGGCCACGTCGCCGATGAGGTGGAAGATGGGTGCCGACAGCAATTCGGTCAGTTGTTCGCGGTCCAGATGTATCATAAAACTTAATCAATGCTAAAAACGGCGGCAAAAGTAATAAAAAAAGTTGAGACGCGACGCATTTCTGAGGAGAGATTTGCAGAAAGACGTAATTTTGCACCGCAAATGAAAGCAGTACGATTTCTTTTCATCGTTGGCTTGGCTGTCCTCGGCTCTGGATGCAAGACCTCTGAGGATGTGGCCGAGCAGCAGGCGTCGCTGATGCTGGAGGAGGCGCGAGCCCTGTTGGCCGACGGACATTTCTCGGCCGCACGGGACACCATACTGAGTATGCGCCGTCAGCATCCCACGGCCTTGCAGACCCGCCGTGCCGCCATCGTCACCTTGGACAGCGTGGAGCTGATGGAGACGCGCGACAGCCTTCTGTTTTTCGAGACGCGTCTGAACGCTGCCCGCGAGCAATTCAAGCGGATGCAGCCCCGTGTGGGCGGTCGCACCAACGAGGCATATTACCAACAGCAACGTCATGTCTTCGAGATGGAACAGCACTTTGACGAGTTGTGCGCCAAGGTCAAGTTCTATGTCCGCAAGATAGATATTGACCGATTATCGTCTGAGTAGCCTCATGCCCGAAAGCCCCATCACCATCTTGCAGCGGCAACGTGCGTTGCTGCAGACGGAGTATGCCTACGAGAAGGCCGAGTTCCAGCGCCTGACCGAGGCCACCGGTATCGAGCACAAGGTGGCGCGCGGCATGGCTTGGTTCCCGCTGACGGTGGGGCACAGCTATCATAACTCGCTGGATCAGTTAGTGGTGGAGATTAGCAGACCCTCCCCCAACCCCTCCCGTAAGGGAGGGGAGGAGGCTGGCGCTTGGTCGGTGGGCGGAAACGCAAGTCTCCCCTTACGGGGAGATTTAGAGGGGTCTGAAACCTCCCTCTTTGAACCCGGCAAGCCCGTGTGTTTCTTCTCGGAGGATGCCTCGGGCGAGTTCTACGGCACCGGCGGCCTGTTGCACTACTGCAAGTGGGTGGCGCAGGTCAGCTATGTCGAGGCCGACCGCATGGTCATCGTCCTGCCCTCGGCGGCGGCCTACGAGGAACTGCGCGAGCAGCAGCGGCTGGGCGTGCAGCTGTATCTGGACGAGCAGACCTACCGCCTGATGTTCGAGGCTCTGGACGCCGTCATCGCCGCCAAGAGCGGGCGGCTGGCAGAGCTGCGCGAGATGTTCCATTCCACCCTGCCCACCGGCAAGTTCACCTTTGCGCCCGTGCGCTTCCCGTGGCTCAACCCCTCGCAGCAAGCCGCTGTGAACGAGGTGCTGTGGGCCAAGGACGTGGCCGTGGTCCACGGCCCGCCGGGCACGGGCAAGACCACCACGCTCGTGGAGGCCATCTATGAGACACTGCGCCGCGAGAATCAGGTACTGGTGTGCGCGCAGTCGAACATGGCGGTCGATTGGATTGCCGAGAAGCTGGTGGATCGCGGGGTGAGCGTCCTGCGCATCGGAAACCCCACACGTGTGACAGACAAGATGCTCTCTTTCACCTACGAACGCCGTTTCGAGAGCCACCCCCTCTACACCGACCTGTGGGCGGTGCGCAAGGCCATCCGCGATGTCTATGCCTCTAGGGGCGGCAGCAGCGAGAGCCGCCACCAGAAGATCGCCCGCCTCAAAGACCGCGCCACCGACCTGGAATACACCATCAACCAGGCGTTGTTCCAGGATGCCAAGGTCATTGCCTGCACGCTGGCGGGCTCGGCGAACCGACTATTGACAGGCATGAAGTTCGGCACGCTGTTCATCGACGAGGCGGCACAGGCGCTGGAGGCCGCGTGCTGGATAGCCATCCGCAAGGCCCACCGCGTCATCCTGGCCGGCGACCACCGTCAGCTGCCGCCCACCATCAAGTCGCCCGAGGCCATGCACGGCGGGCTGGACCGCACGCTGATGCAATACATTGTAGAGCAGAAGCCCCAGGTGGTGTCGCTGCTGACCGTGCAATACCGCATGTGTGAGACGATTATGCAGTTCCCCAACCGCGAGTTCTACGGCGGTCTGCTGCAAGCTGCGCCGGAGGTCAAGTACCGCGGCATCCTGGACTAGGACACGGCCATTGAGTGGATTGATAGCAGCCCCACCCCCTTGCCCCTCCCCAGCCCCACCCCCTTGCCCCTCCCCAGTAGGGAGGGGGGTGGTCACCATTTGACTGTTGGAAGGATTGCTGCCGCTCAAATTCATTCTGCTCCCCTCCCTACAAGGGAGGGGCTAGGGGGTGGGTCTTCATGGTTCAACCCCCTTGAGGCCCAGCTCACCCTGGACACCCTGCAACGCTACTTCGAGAAGATCGGGCGGGAGCGCATCCTGGAAGAGCGCATCGACGTGGGCATCATCTCGCCCTACAAGGGGCAGGTGGCGTTGCTGCGGCGACTGCTGCGGCAGGACCGCTACTGGCGACCCTTCCGCTCGCTCATCACGGTGAACACCGTCGATGGCTTCCAGGGCCAGGAGCGCGACGTCATCGTCATCAGTCTGGTGCGCAGCAATGAGCAGGGCGACATCGGCTTCCTGCGTGATCTGCGCCGCATGAATGTGGCCATCACCCGCGCCCGCATGAAACTGCTCCTCATCGGTGACCGCTCGACTCTGTGCCGTATGCCGTTCTACCGACGTCTGGCCGAATATGTGGATGAACAGTGGTAGCTGCATGCATCACATCCGCTTTTTCTGATTGCTTGATGATGATGCAGCAATTGCACAATCATGATGCAGCAATTGCTTGATGATGATGCAGCAAAAAAATGATGCGTATGTCTATGGTTCCACGTCCGATGCAAATGAGGTCAATCCTCGCTCTCTTTTTCCTTTTCTTGTCCGTCTCTGCGCTCGCGCAGATGGACAGCGAATGGGACGAGCTGATGCAGCAGATGGCCGAGGAGGCGGCTGTTGACGAGGAGAGCCAGCAGGGCATGGAGGCACAGATGGAACAACTGGCCGACCTGCACGAGCACCCGACGGATCTGAACAGTGCCACCCGCCGGCAACTGATGTCGCTGCCCTTCCTCAGCGAGCGGGCGGTAGATGCTATCATGGACTATCGCGCCCGCAACGGCCCGCTGCGCTCCATGGGCGAGCTGCGCCTCATTCGTGACCTCAGTTCGCTGGAGGGCCGTTGGCTCAGGCTGTGTTGCACGGTGGGCGATGCCATGCCCGCCATCACGCGACGCGACACCTCGTGGTGGGGACGAGGCCGCCACGAGCTGCTGGCCCGCGCAGACGTGCCCCTCTATCAGCGGGCCGGCTGGTCATGGCCGCGCGGCATCGCCCAGCGATGGCGCTACACGTGGCAGCAGGGACGGCACCTGGATGCCGGGCTGCGTGCCGAGAAAGATGCGGGCGAACCGCTCTTCAACCGTGACAATCCTGCCTTTGACAGCTACGGCGGTCACATCATGCTGCGAGATGTCGGGCCTTTGCAGACGGCCATCGTGGGCGACTACAGGGTGGGATTCGGCCAGGGACTGGTCATCAACAACGGCATGCAGTTGGGCAAACTCACCACCGGTCTCTGGCGCTCAGGCGATTACCTGCGTCCGCATCGCTCTGCCGAGGAAACACATTTCCTGCGCGGAGCCGCTGCCACCGTCACACCCGCTCGCTCCATCGCGCTCACAGCCTTCTATTCCCGCAGACAGCTGGATGCCACTGTGGCGGCCAACGGCACTGTGTCCAGCATCAATGCCACCGGACTGCACCGCACCGACGGCGAGCTCGTGCGCAAGAGGACGCTCAAGAGCCAGACCGCAGGACTGCACGCCGCCGCCACCTGGCAGCCTCGTGTCGCCGGGCAACAGCACACGCTCGCCTTCGGTGCCACAGCACTCTATCAGCACTACGACCACTTCTTCCGACAGGGCAAAGCCCTCTACCGTCGCATCCTGCCCGAGGGCTATCAGTTCGGTGCCGCCGCCGTGGATTATGCATGGCAGACACCGCGCCTGTCTGTCCGCGGCGAGACAGCCCGCAATTTCTGCGAGGGTGGGGGAGGATGGGCCACACTCAACCGCGCCGCCTGGCGCTTCTCGCCGGGGACGCAACTCACTGCAGTACAGCGCTTCTACGGGATGCACTACTACTCCGACCACGCCTCGGCCTTCGGCGAGAACAGCCGTGTGCAGAACGAGAGCGGGGTGGCGCTGCTCCTGGAGGCCGACCGCGTGGGGCCGGTGGCCCTGCGTGCCTTCTTCGATTACTTCTACCACCCTTGGCCGCGCTACACCATGACGCGCCAGAGCGATGGCTGGGAGGCGCTGCTCCAGACCACGTGGCAGCCGCGGCGTGGCCGGCAGTTGCTCCTGCGATACCGCGTCAAGAGCAAGGAACAGAGCGACCGCCGCTACCTGAGCCACCAGCTCCGGGCGTCCTACATCCAGCCCCTCTCTCCACGATGGACGGCACAGGCCGCCGCCTTCGCACACTTCCACCATGCCGACGAGGTCTCAACGGGGCTTGCCCTGGCACCGCGTGTTGACTACTCCACTCCCGGTGCGCGGCTGCGCCTTTCGGTGCTCGGCGTCCTCTTCCGCACCGACGACTTCCAGAGCCGCCTCTTCCTCTATGAACCGTCTCTGCTCCAGAGCTTTGGCATGCAACAGCTCTACGGCCGCGGCCAGCGGCTGGCCGCCACCGTGCGGTGGCAGACACCCCGCCGCCGGTGGACCGTCCAGGGCAAAATGGGCGTCACACACTACACCGACCGCACCGAGATCTCCTCCGGCCCCCTGCTCATCAACGCCCCCTGGAAGGCCGATGTGCAGCTGTTGCTGCGCTGGCAATGGAGGTGACAAGTGGCTCTTTTACCCCCCCCATTAACGTTATTTAACGTTTTGTGTACGCGCATACACGTAAATATGTCGTACCTTTGCACCGTTTTGGACTATGATGTCCCATGAGTTGTAAAGGAACTTGTATTGATTAACGCATTCAAGTACATACTCATCCTGTTGCTCATGGCTCTGACTGTCAGGGCTTTCGGAGCGGCTCAACTATCTGCTGACGGTGTACGGCTGGTGCATTACAAGGACAGCGTGCAGGTGGTGATGGACTTCTATTTCCCCGACTCTGCCG
The DNA here is from genome assembly GCA_017455585.1 of Bacteroidaceae bacterium. Classification (GTDB taxonomy): domain Bacteria; phylum Bacteroidota; class Bacteroidia; order Bacteroidales; family Bacteroidaceae; genus Physcousia. The sequence goes on from JAFSZU010000160.1 coordinate 76,460, forward strand.
TGGGAAAACGAGACGTCCTCCTGCTCATTCCGCGCCTGAAGTACGGCAACAACGTCAAGGACCTCCCGTCCGTGGGGGTCTATGGACGCATCCCCTACTACTATGCCGTGCGCAGCGGGCTGCATCTGTTCCAGGACGAGAGCGACATCATGTACCGCGCCAAGGACATCCACTACATGGAACAGAAGGTACATTACGCGCGCACCATCCAGGCCCGCGAGTGGATGGACAGCGCCGCCGTGGAGCTGGTCTATATGCGCTACACCTGCTGCGGAGACGTCATGGACGAGAACGCGTGGCAGGTCGTGGAAGCCAAGAAGCGCATCGCACCCACCACCGCCGTGAACTCCATCACAGAGCACTTCGAGAAAAAGGGCGTCATGCACATCGACTTTATCCTCGACAGCATCACCGTGCGGCCAGACTACCACGAGAACTGGCGCGAGCTGGACAAGCTGCGCCGCGACCTCGACAGCGTGCTCAACGACCAGCGCTTCAAGATCGACACCGTCACCATCCACGGCTACGCATCGCCCGAAGGACCCTACAAGCACAACGTCTGGCTGGCCAAGAACCGCGCCCTCGCCCTCAAGTCGTACATCGCAGACCACTTCGACCTCGACACAGCCATCATCGATTCGCGCTACACGCCCGAGGACTGGGCGGGACTGCGACGCTATGTCGATGCCTCCAACCTGCCCCACCGGCAGGAGATACTGGACGTCATCGACGACACCGTCTCACGGCCCGACCCCGACAAGCGGCTGCGCTATATCCGCACACGCTACAAGAAGGACTTCGCAGACATCTTCGACAACAGTCTGCCATACCTCCGCCACTCCGACTACACCATCCACTACTCGTGGGACGAGCAGAAGCTGCTGCCCAACCGCCAGCGACCCACCACATCGGCAGGGGCTCGCCAGGAGCGCATAGGACCGCAGATGCCATACAGCCAGCTGCCCGTGCTGAGGCCCCTCGCCGCCATCAAGACCAACCTGCTCTTCGACATGGCGCTGTGGCCCAACGTGGAGCTGGAGGTGCCGTTCGGGCACGATGCCAAGTACAGCCTCATGGCCAACTGGGGAAGCCCGTGGTATGTCTGGCACCACAACTCACGCGCCTATGAGATCCTGAACCTCGGGCTGGAGGTGCGTCGCTGGTGGGGCGACTGCGACGGCTGCCGGCCTGTCCTCACCGGATGGTTCGCCGGCATCTACGGTGCCGGAGGCAAGTATGACCTGGAGTGGAACAGCGTGGGCAACCAGGGCGAGTACCTCAGCTTCGGGCCCTCGCTGGGATACAGCTGGCTGCTGAGAGACAACCTCAACCTGGAGGTCTCCGGCACCGCCGGCGTCCTCTTCGGCAAGCGACGCTTCTACCGCGGTGAGTTCAACGACACTCACCTCATCTGGTACCACTTCGGCAACATCTTCTACGTGGGCCCCACACAGCTCAAGGTCTCCCTCGTCTGGCTCATACCACGCAAGTGGTTCGGGCTGGACAAAGAAAAGAAAGGAGGTGCACAATGAAGTGGCTCACCTCTATGCAGCACAGCTGCACAGCACCCGACACTCGCCGACCCGCCGCCCGGCCCCTCAGCTGCCTCGCTGTTCTCGCCGCCCGCCCCGTCCGCTGCCTCGCGGCGCGCCCCGCTCGCTGCCTTGCTGTTCTCGCGGCGTGTTTCGTGCTCGGCGGTTTCGCCGCCGAGTTGTTCCTCTCCTCCTGCATCCGCCGCCCCCTGGAGGTCTATTACTTCGACAAGGCACGCCTCATCCTCCATGTCGATTGGATGTCCCACTTCGGACAGCGCCCCAACGGCATGACCGTCTGCATCTACGACGAGGGAGGACAGCTCTATGAGAGCCGCTCCATGAACGAGATAGACAGCGTGCAGCTGCAACTGCCCGTGGGACGATACCGCGTCATCGTCTTCAACGAGGACATCGACGCCTTCACATCCTTCGGATTCCAGGACATCGGCACCTTCGACGCCTTCCGCACCGTGGCCAAGGCCAACAACAGCCGCCGCATGACACCCACCTCATGGGACTACGGCACACGATACACATGGGAACCCGACGAGCTGCTGGGAGCCGCCGTCGATTCCTTCGAGGTCACACGGCAGATGCTCGACAGCCAGGAACCCAACTTCACCAGCTACCACAACCGCAACCGGGTCGATGACTGGCGAAAGAACGACATCTACCATATCTACGACACCATCATGCCACTGCAGACCATGCTACACATGCGCATACACGTCAACGGCATGGAGAACATGTACCACATGGAAGTCAACCTCAGCGGCATGGCAGACGGATGCTCCATGGCACACACCTGGCGCAACACCACCGAGACCACCGTCTTCTATGACAGCGACCGGTGGAGCTACTACTTCGACGGCGACGCCTCCAAACACGGATGGGTATATATCGACATCCCCACCTGGGGAGAACCCCACGGACAGGAACTGCAGGAGACACGTGACTCCACACAGAACCCGCTGCGAATGTACTTCACGCTGCGAGACAAGGAACACACAGAGAAGTTCTTCCTCTTCAACACAGGACACCTCATAGAATACCACGAGCCCCAGGCCAACCCCGCCATGCTCACACCGCCCGACGTGCTGCGACACCTCTACCTCGAGATCAACCGCGAGATACCCCTCCTGCCCGATGTGCCGCAAGACGAGGAGATGGGAGCCGGCTTCAACGCCCACGTCGATCCCTGGGAGTACGGCGGAGAGTTTGACCTCGGAACCTTCTGAGCCAATTCACAATTCGCAATTCACAATTCACAATTATAATTCATAATTCGCAATTCAATATTCACAATCACTGATGCCCGCAGACATCATCCATAACAGCCCCAAGGGTGAAATCATCCTCTACCAGCCCGACGAGACCATCCGCATCGAAGTCAGACTGGAGGACGAGACTGTGTGGCTTACCCAAGCCCAGATGGCCATGCTCTTCGGAACTTTAAGACAAGCAATTACCAAGCACATCAAGAATATTTTTGAGAGCGGTGAATTGCAAAAGGTCTCAACATGTTCCATTTTGGAACAAGTTCAACAGGAGGGCAAGAGGATGGTGACACGTCACATAGAATGTTACAACCTTGATGTCATCATCTCTGTCGGTTATCGTGTGAATACAAAGCGAGGCATTCAATTCCGACAATGGGCTAACAAGATTATTAAAGATTATCTTCTCCGCGGCTATGCCGTCCATCAGGAGATGCAACGTATGGAACAGCGGCTGACAGAACGGATGGACTCTCACCTCATCTCTGAGCAGTTGCATTTCCAGCAGATAGAATCCACCCTCGCCGACCACCAGCAGAAGATAGACTTCTTTGTACGCACCAACCAGCCACCCGTGGTGGGCGTCTTCTCCAAATGAATATAGACAAGAACATCATCCAGAATCTATTATAAACCCTCATTAAATAAAGTATGCCTATGACGACAAACCAACTCAACAAACCAGGATCCATCCAACGTCCTATCAAACAACAAAGACAAACCAAACAATTAAACTCATTTATTAACTCAATTCAAAAAATTATGAGAAAACCGCGATTTTACGCAGCACTCGGCCTCCTCGCACTGGCCGGCTGCACAACCAACGACGAGTTCTTCA
>JAFSZU010000161.1 GCA_017455585.1 Bacteroidaceae bacterium
CACCCCCAACCCCTCCCTTGTAGGGAGGGGAGTAGATACCATTGAGAATTGAAAGGAAAATGAAATGGTAAGGCAGGAAGGGTAAGAAGGAAAGGAAAGAGAAATGAAAGGATAGAGAAATGAAAGGATAGTAAAGAAATGAAAGGAAGGATTGATCATTTGGCAAAGGTGACCACTCCCCTCCCTACAAGGGAGGGGTTAAGGGGGTGGGTCTTTATTTTCTTTATTCTCCTTTCTACATTCCTTCGCGCCCAGATCAACACCGACCGCGTGATGCTGATGGGGCGCAATGCGCTGTACTATGAGGACTATGTGCTGAGCATCCAGCGCTTCAACATGGTCATCAACGCCAAGCCCTATCTCTCGGAACCCTTCTTCTTCCGCGGCCTGGCCAAGTTCTACCTCGAGGATTTCAAGGGGGCCGAGCAGGACTGCAGTGCGAGTCTCGACCGCAACCCCTACGTTTCCAACAGCTATCAGCTGCGTGGCCTGTGCCGCGTGAACCTGAAGGATTATGAGGGTGCCATCCGTGACTACCGCAAGGTCATCGGCATGGAACCCCGGAACAAGCCCAGCTGGCACAACATGGTGCTCTGTTACTATGAGTTGCAGGACTATACCCAGGCCGACTCGGCTCTGGACATGATGATGCGCTACTGGAGCCGTGATGCCGAGGTGCTGACCATGAAGGCACAGGTGTCCATTGCCCAAGGCGACACCGTTCGTGCGTTGAAGTGGGTGGATAGCGCCTTGGAGGTGGATCCCTACGACGGCCAGGCGTGGACCATGCGGTCGATGATCAGCCTCTCCCGCTCCGAGTATGCCCAGGCCGAGGGCGAGCTGGACAAGGCCATCCTTCAACGGCCGCGCTTTGTAGCCAACTACATCAACCGCGCGCTGGCACGCTTTCACCAGGACAACCTGCGCGGAGCCATGGCAGACTATGACCAGGCGCTGGAGATCGATGCCAAAAACTATATCGGCCACTTCAACCGCGGACTGCTGCGGGCGCAGGTGGGCGACGATAACCGCGCCATCGAGGACTTCGACTATGTCCTCTCCGTGGAGCCAGACAACATGATTGCCCTCTACAACCGCGCCCTGCTGCTCCAGCAGACAGGCGACCTGCACGGTGCCATCCGCGACATCTCAGCCGTGATTGATGAGTACCCCGAGTTCTGGGTCGGCTACCAGCAGCGGGCAGCCATCCGCCGGCTGCTGGGCGACAGCTACGGTGCCGAGCGCGATGAGTTCAAGGTGCTGAAGGCTCGGATGGACAAGCGCGCGGGCATCCGCGACACCACCGCCCACAAGACGCGCAAGCAGAGCGACCGCAAGATCGAGGACTATGCCAGCCTTGTCGAAGCCGACGAGAACGAGCCGGAGCACGAATATGCCTCGGCCTACCGCGGACGGGTGCAGGATCGCCGCGTGGAGTCGCAGCCGCAACCGCTCTATGTCCTCTCCCTGCACCACATCCAGAGTCCCACCAGCCGCTATATACCTTATTATAGCCGTCTGGAACAGCTCAACGCCCTGCGTCAGGAACAGCCTGTGATCTATCTGACCAACAATGAGCCGCAACTGTCTGATGCCGAGATGCAGAAACACTTTACGGCACTCTCGCAACTGAACGAGCGCATTGCCGCACTGACCAAACCCGACGCCCTGCTGTTCCTGGCACGAGCCATGGAGGAGTATCATGTCCGCGACTTCGAGGCCGCACTCACCGACCTAGACCATGCTGCCATGACAGACACGCTCAATGCGTTCATCCCCTTCATGTCCGCACAGCTCCGGTGCCGCATGATGGAGGCACAGAGCACCGAGGTGGATGCGGCCAACCTCACCACCCGCCTGGGCTATGCCCGTGCCCTCGACGACCTGAAGCGCGCCTTGCAGCTGGCACCAGACAACCCCTACGCCTGGTATGACCTGGGCAACATACACGTCCAGATGCACAACTACGGCGAGGCCCGCCAAGCCTACTCACGTGCTCTCAACCTCGACCCGCGGTTCCCCGATGCCTACTACAACCGTGGCCTGGCCTGCATCCTCGACGGACAGCTGCAGCTGGGCCTCTCTGACCTCTCTCAGGCAGGTGAATACGGCCTCTTCCAGGCCTATAATCTCATCAAGCGCTATTCCAAGGATAAACGATAGTGCACCTTGTTCACATAGTTTATCACACCGATTGCAACTTTTCACACTTCTTTTGCGTCTAACACATAAAGAAGCCGTAACTTTGCGCCCTCTAAACCCTCAACTTTCAACTTTCAACTCTCTTGATCCCCCTCCAAGGCATACACAAGACCTACGCTGGCGCACAGCCGCTGCACGTGCTGAAAGGCATCGACCTGGACATTGCCAAGGGCGAACTGGTCAGCATCATGGGCGCATCGGGCTCCGGCAAGTCCACCTTATTAAATATATTAGGCATCCTCGACGATTATGACGAGGGCGAGTACCGCCTGGCCGGCACGCTCATCAAGGACCTGAGCGAGACCCGCGCCGCGCAGTTCCGCAACCGCATGATAGGTTTCATCTTCCAGTCGTTCAACCTCATCGGCTTCAAGACGGCCGTGGAGAATGTGGAGCTGCCCCTCTTCTATCAGGGCATAGGCCACCGCAAACGCCACGAGATGGCCATGGAGGAGCTGGAGAAGATGGGGCTCACAGACTGGGCAGCCCACTACCCCAATGAGATGTCCGGCGGTCAGCGGCAGCGCGTGGCCATCGCCCGCGCACTGGTCACACGACCACAAATCATCCTGGCCGACGAACCCACGGGTGCCCTCGACTCCAAGACGGGCGTGGAAGTGATGCAGCTGCACAAGCGACTCAACCGCGAGGAGGGCATCACCATGATCATCGTGACCCACGACCCGGGCGTGGCGGCACAGACCAACCGCATCATTAGAATAAAAGACGGAATCATAAGCCTCACCCCCGACCCCTCTCCGAAAGGAGAGGGGAGTATATACCAATAATAAATGGAAGACAATCATAGTCAACAGGCAAAAGTAACTACTCCCCTCTCCTTTTGGAGAGGGGTCGGGGGTGAGGCTATAGCATCTATGCAGCGCAACAAGTTGCGCACCTCGCTCACGGGATTTGCCGTGGCGTGGGGCATCTTCATGCTCATCGTGCTGCTGGGTGCCGGCAACGGTCTCATCAATGCGCAACAAGCCAATAGTGATGATTATGTTGACAACTCCATGATGATCTTTGGCGGCATGACCTCTAAGGCGTATGAGGGGCTGAAGGAGGGACGTGACATCCGCCTGGACGACAACGATTTGCACACCACGCAGACACGCTTCACCGCCAACATCGACAAGGCGGGCGGTGTGCTCTATGAGGGCGGTGCCACCATCACCGTGGGCGAGAACTATGTCAGCAGCAGTCTGCGCGGTGTCTATCCCGTGGATGCGGAAATCAACAAGACGAAGCTGGTCTGCGGGCGGTTCATCAACGACATTGACATCCGTGACCGCCGCAAAGTGCTGGTCATCCCAGAGAACCAGGCCAAAGAACTGGTGCCTCACAACCCACGGTCACTGCTCGGACAGACCATAAAGGTGGGCAGTATGGCTTTCACCGTCATCGGTATCGAGCAGGAGGACCAAAGCCGCATGAGTTCAGACGTGCATGTGCCATTCACCACCTTGCAGACCATCTACAACCGAGGCAATAACGTGGGGCGTATCGCCTTCACGTTCCACGGTCTGGACACGGAAAAGGAGAACGAGGCATTTGAGAAGCAGTACCGCGCCACCATCAACCGCCAGCACCGCGCCGCCCCCGACGACGAGGATGCCATCTGGATATGGAACCGCTTCACACAGGCCATGCAGATGCAGAAGGGCTTGAGTATCATCCGCACAGCCCTGTGGATTATCGGACTGTTCACGCTGTTGAGCGGCATCGTCGGTGTCTCCAATATTATGTTAATAACGGTACGCGAGCGCACACGCGAGTTCGGCATCCGCAAGGCCATCGGTGCCTCGCCCCTCAGCATCCTGCGCATCATCATCACCGAGAGCATCGTCGTCACGGGCTTCTTCGGCTACATAGGGATGCTCCTCGGCATCTGCGCAAACCTCTATATGGACGCTACCCTCGGCAGCAAGCCCATTGAGACGGGACTCTTCACCACCACCGTCTTCGTGGATCCCACCGTAGGCCTCAGCACCTGCTTCGGTGTCACCCTCGTCCTCATCATCGCCGGTACCATTGCCGGACTCATGCCCGCCCTCAAGGCGGCCAAGATAAGACCCATTGAGGCACTGAGGGCAGAATAATAAATTGTAAATCGTAAAATCGTAAATTGCTCGACCTCGATTCCTTCCACGAACTGCTACAGACGCTGCTGCGCAACAAGACGCGCTCGTTCCTCACCGGCTTTGGTGTGTTCTGGGGTGTGTTCATGCTCATCGGCCTCATGGGCGGCGGTGACGGCTTGAAGGAGTTGCTCAGCAACAACTTTGAGGGTTTTGCCACCAACTCGGCCATCATCTGGGAGCAGCAGACCACCAAGCCCTATCACGGTTTCCGCAAGGGACGGTGGTGGAGCCTCGTCACCAGCGACCTGAAACGTCTGCGCGAACAAGTGCCGCAGATAGATGTCATCTCGCCCTTGGCTTCAAAGTGGGGCGTGCAGGCCGTCAACGGCGACCATAAATTCAATGCCAATATCAAAGGCTTGCTGCCCGACTATGCCAAGGTGGAAACTCCCAAGATGTACTATGGCCGTTATCTCAACGATATGGATATGGCCCAGCAGCGCAAGGTCTGCGTGATTGGCAAGAAAGTCTATAAAACACTTTTTCCGAAGGGCGGCGATCCCTGTGGGCAACTCATCCGTCTGGATTCTGTCTATTACAGCGTCGTGGGTGTGGACTATGCCGGCGGCAACATGAACATCAATGGTTCTGCCGAGGAATCCATCTGCATTCCCCTATCCCTGATGCAACGGACATTCAACATGGGTGACAACATAGAGATGATAGCCATCACAGCCCGCCGCGGCACAGCCATCAGCGACATCACCCCCCGCATCCGAGAGGTCATAGCCCGAGCCCACGACATCGACCCCACCGACGAGAAAGCCGTGATGGTGTTCAATACCGAGGTGCTCTTCGGGTTGGTTGACAGCCTCTTCTCCGGCGTGGATCTGCTCATCTGGCTCGTGGGCATCGGCACATTGCTGGCCGGAGCCATCGGTGTGTCCAACATCATGATGGTCACCGTCAAGGAGCGCACCACCGAGATTGGCATCCGTCGCGCCATCGGTGCCACACCGCGTGTCATCCTCTCCCAAATTATCTCCGAGAGCATCCTCCTTACCGCAGTAGCGGGCATGAGCGGCATCGTCTTTGCCGTCCTCATCCTGCAGATGCTGGAGCTCGGTTTCACCGAGGACGGCATCGTGACGAGCCACTTCCAGGTCTCCTTCTGGACCGCCATCGGTGCTGCCCTGCTCCTCGCCGCACTCGGCGTGCTGGCCGGACTCGCCCCCGCTGGCAGGGCAATGGCCATCAAACCCGTGGATGCGATGAGAGAAGAATAGCAGCCCCCCTCCCCGCTCCCCTTGAGGGGGAGAGTGGTCACCTAAAAACAATTGAATTATAATTAACTACTCAATATTTATATTAAATGAAGAACCACAGATTAAACGGATTAAACGGATTCTTTACTGCTCCTCATCTGTGTAATTGTAATCAGAATTACACAGATTTCCTAAAATGGCAGGAACTTAATCCGTGTAATCTGTGTAATCTGTGGTTTGTATAAGATAATTGTGTTCACTTGCTTATGAAAAAGTATGTTCAACTATTGATTGCACTCCTCGTGGTGCTTCTCTTCCTCGGGACCTTCGTGTTCCTCTACATCAACTCGCGACCCAAGCCCGTGCAGTATGAATCCTTCACTCCTTCTGTCCAAGACCTTTCCAAGACCACCGTGGTCACCGGCAAGATTGAGCCGCGCGACGAGGTGGCCGTGAAGCCGCAGATCAGCGGCATCATCACCGAACTGCTGAAGGAAGCTGGACAGCACGTGGAGGCTGGTGAAGTGATTGCAAAATTGAAGGTTATTCCCGACATGAACCAACTGGCCTCCGCCGAGAGCCGCGTGCGCCTCTCACAACTCAATCTGGAACAGGCCAAGGTCGATTATGAACGCCAGAAGGCCCTTTATGACAAAGGTCTGATTTCTGCCAACGACTATGAGAAGGTGCGTCAGACCTACAACCAGGCCCGCGAGGAAGCCAACGTGGCACAGGAGCAGCTGGAGCTCACCCGCGACGGTGTATCCGCCAGCAATGCCAGCAGCAGCAATACCCTTGTGCGCAGCACCATCAGTGGCATCATCCTGGACATCCCCGTCAAGGTAGGTAACTCGGTCATTCTCAGCAACACCTTCAACGACGGTACCACCATTGCCTCCGTGGCAGACATGAGCAAGCTCATCTTCCGCGGCAACATCGACGAGACAGACGTGGGACGCCTCAACGTGGGGATGCCCATGGACATCACCATCGGTGCCCTGCAGGATCTGCGCTTCTCCGCAGCCCTGGAGTACATCAGCCCCAAGGCCACCGCCACCACCGGCGGTGCCAACCAGTTTGAAATCAAAGCTGCCGTCCATGTGCCCACCCCCTCCTCCTCCTCTTCCCCTCATCCGCAGCGGCTACAGCGCCACCGCCAGCATCGTCCTTGAAGAAGCCAAGAATGTCCTCACCATCCCCGAGGCCGCCATTGAGTTCAGCGGCGACAGCACCTTTGTCTATGTTCTCCAGAACCCCACCGCCAAGGAACCCACCTACGAGCGTCGCGCCGTGCAGACCGGCCTCTCCGATGGCATCAACATAGAGATCAAGCAGGGCCTGAAGAAAGACGAGACCGTCCGTGGTGGCATCATCATCAAGGAAGAGAAACCTTCCACATAACTCCTATCAGTCCTATAGCATCATAAACGGCGAGCCCGCCCATGATGGTATTACTCCATCATGGGCGGGCTCGCCGTTTATGATGTGACTGCTCAGAGGCCGAGCTTCTTCTTGGCAGCGGCAGCGGCATCGTCGATGGCCTTGTTGGCGGCATCGTTGGCTTTCTGCGCGGCTGCATCGGCGGCCTCCTGTGCTTTCTGCTTCACAGCTTCCTTGGCGGCTTCGGGTGCAGCCTCCACAGCAGCCTTGGCGGCAGCAGCGGCATCCTTGACCTCGTTGGCCTTGGCGGCAGCAGCGTTCTGTGCATCGGTGGCAGTGCCCACGGCAGACGAGATGGTTGTAGATAGCGCATTGCCGGCAGCAGCCTTCACAGCGTCCAGCACGTTCTCACCAGTGGCCATGGCATTGATGGCACTGGTCAGAGCCTCGGTCTTCACGCCCTCTGCGGCCTGTGTGGCAGCATCGGTGATGTTGGCGGGCAATCCAGAAACAGAGGTAAGTGCATCTGAAATAATAGTGGAGGCACCTATTTCCTTCAGGCGTGCAGCGTTCTCGGCCACAAAGTTATTGATGACGGCTGTGTAGGTCTGCACGGCCTCATTGTCGCCATTGGCCACAAACTCAGCCACCTTCTCTGCCACAGAGGCACTGATGGCCTTGATCTGTTCCACGTTGGCCTTCTTCAGTTGATCCTTGAGCAGTGCCACGACCTGTGTGGCAGCCTCTGCTGGTGTAGCTGCCTCCACAATAGCTTGCGCGTTCAAGGAATCTGGATCACTGGTAGCAGCGGTCTTTCCGCCGCATGATGCCAAGCTGATGGTTACAACAGCCACGGCAAAATAGAATAGCTTTTTCATGTATTGGATATGATTTATGTTTAATAATCTATGCCATATCGGGCGCAAAGATAGAGATATTTTATGACTTGACAACTTGTGGGGTCATTTTTTTTCTTAAAAGGTGTGTTTTTTATGTTTTTCCCTTCTGTTGATTCGACTTTAACTGTTTTTGCGTACTTTTGCACCAATTAGACATGAAAAAGAAAATCAATAACGTGCTATTCGCCATTGGCGTAGTATCCGTCGTGGTCATGCTCGTGACCTTCGACGTGAGCTGGCAGACGCTGTGGGACAGTTTTCAGCGCGCCGGCTACTGGCTCGTGGCTATCCTATTGCTTTGGGTTGTCCTCTACGCCATGAACACACTGACATGGTGGCTCATCTTGCGTGAGAGCGGCCCTTGCTCCTTCCGCTTCCTACATTTATATAAGGTGACGGTCTCTGCCTTTGCTCTCAACTCGGCCACGCCCGTGGGACTGTTGGGCGGTGAACCGTATAAAATCATGGAGCTGACCCCGTTGGTGGGCATGCAGCGTGCCACATCATCCGTGCTGCTGTTTGCGATGATGCACGTCTTCGCCCACTTCTGGTACTGGGTAACAGCCATCGTGCTCTATGCTGTGTTGCTCCCCGTGGAGCCCGGCATGGCCATCCTGCTGGCCGTGGCTTCTGTGTTCTGTGCCGGCGGCATCTATCTGTTTCTGAAAGGTTACAAGAATGGCATGGTCGTTCGTGGCATCCGCTGGCTGGGCCACATACCAGGCCTCAGAAACTGGGCACGGCGTTTTGCCGAGGAGCGCGCCGATGACTTGCACAAGATAGACAGCCAGATAGCACAGTTGCACGCCCAGAGCCGCCGCTCCTTCTACATGTCCTTCTTCCTCGAATATGTGGGCCGTATGGCGCAATCGTTCGAAATCATGTTCATGCTTCTCCTTTTTGGCGCGCCGCTACACTGGATGACCTATATCCAGAGCGTGCTCATCCTGGCCTTCACCTCTCTGTTTGCCAACCTGTTAGGCTTCATCCCCATGCAACTGGGCGGGCGCGAGGGCGGTTTCGCCATGTCAACAGCCCAGTTGGGTCTGACCGGCGAGACGGGACTGTTCATCTCCATCATCTGCCGTGTCCGCGAACTCTTCTTCACCTCCCTGGGTTTGTTGCTGATGAAGGTGAAAGGAAGATGAATCATGCCATTCTTGGTGATTTTTGCGAAAAAATGTGTGCGGCTGCAACTTTTCGTGTACCTTTGTCGTCTAATAGGCAGTTAACAGTTCAGAATTAACATGCAAGACTCTATGAAAGCAAAGACATTCCTTATGACAATGACGGCCGCGCTGACGCTGGCCCTCCTACACGGCCAGACGCTCTGTGCCGAAGAAACCACAGACACCATCCAGGCTCCCGCCTCCGTGCCAGCCACAAAGATTCAACCCGCCAAAGGAGCCGTGGGAGGGGTGACCGTGAACGGCCGGTCTGCCACACCCATGGAAAAGGCTGTTGCCAAGGAAATGGCCAAGAAGGGCGCGCAGATGGCCAAGAAGGGCGCGCAGATGGCCGTGTCTGCAGTGACGAATCCCGCGAAAGCAGAAAAGATTGGCAAGGAGCTGGAGGAGATGGGTAGCGAGATGGAGCGTCTGGGCGACTCGCTGGAAACGCTGTCCGAGGACACGATGTTCCTCTATGACGACATAGACAGCCTGGAACTCAGTGACAGCGACTTCGAGGATTTGGGCGAGGAAATCGAACAGAACGTTGGGTGGCTGAACTCATGGTGGGGCAAGTTCTTCGGCGGCACGCTCGGCATCATGGGTGGCATCTTCGGCATCCTCGTTGCCATCCTGGTGGTGGTATTGCTGCTGGCTATATTCACCTCTCCCATCTGGGTGATCCTGCTCATCATCTGGCTCATTGTGCGCAACAGCCGCAAGCCCAGTACCGTTGCATACGTCAATCCGCCCCTCAACAATGCCACAGGCCAGGCAGCCGGCGCCACAGCCTCGGCCGGCGCAGCCAACACCGCACAGACCGCTCAGGCAGCGGCACCATCTACAGGCTATGTGCAGCCCTATCCCGACGAGAACACCGAGATGTGGAAGAGCGGCGTGATGTACGCTTGTGTGGGTGTGGGTCTGGTCATCCTCTTCTTCTCCATCGGGCTGGAAGACTTTTGGGGTATCGGCGCACTGGTGTCCTGCATTGGCGTGGCCAAGCTGGTGATTGCAACCACGACCAAGAAACAGTCCAAGCCCACCCAGGACAGTACTGGGAGCTACACGAACAGTCCTGCCTCCTCGCCCGAGGATTACAACAAGAGCGAGAACGCTTAGGATCATTGAGAGTTGAGACATGGCACGTCTCTCAGACATCAAGCTCATCGCCCAAGTGGTGACGTTCGGCAGTGAACGCGCCTTCGCCCAGCTGGTCGAGGCACATCAGGAAACGGTCCGCCGCTTCCTGTGCCGCCTCACCGCCGGCGACGGGATGCGCGCCGACGACCTGGCACAGGAGACCTTCATCCGTGCGTGGCAGGGCCTCAGCAGTTTCCGTCAGCTGTCCGGCTTCGAGACATGGCTGCTGCGCATCGCCTACCGCGTGTTCCTGGACGATGAGCGGAAGGAGAAGAACAGACCGAAAGGCGAGGGCTTAGAGTCGCTGCGCGACGGTGAGGCTGCGCAAATGTCTTATAACCGCCGCCAGGCGGCTCTCACCTCTCCCCTCTCACCTGATTCATCCCTGCGTCATGACCTGGACCTGGCCCTGGCCACCCTTTCCGAGACCGAGCGCACCTGCGTGGTACTGCAATTTGTGGAGGGGCAGAGCGTCCGCGACATAGCAACCATCACGGGTTTGCTGGAGAATACAGTAAAGAGCCATCTCCTGCGCGGCAAGAGGCATCTGGCCGACTACCTGCGCAAGAACGGGTACAATTGAGATTTCAAAGTTCAAAGAGCTACCTATGAAAACGAAGACAGATGACGATATATTGCTGCAACAATTCTTTGCAGAACATCAGCATCACATGGCCGATAACGGCTTCACGGAGCGCGTGATGGCAATGTTGCCGGCACGCGAGGACGCGGCCGTTCTCACGCTACGCCGCTGGAGGATCATTCTTGATACCGTTGTTGTCCTGTGTGCCATTTGCCTGATTGTGATGCTGGGGATGCACCTGTGGCATCAGATGCATGCGGGAACCATTCACATTATGAACGGCAGTATTACCATCTTCCACAACATGTCCATGCTGCTGGACCCAGACAACCTGCTTGTGCAGCTGATATACTTCCTCCGCCGTCTGGCAGGGGTACTGCCCAGTCCCACACAGCTGCTGGTTCTCTTCCTCACCATTCTTGTCCTGTTGCCCATTACCATTAAGGCTGCGTTGCGCCGCTGAGTAACAAGTCAACCATCTCTCATCACAGCAAAACAAGTTGTTTTACTTTGGAACAGCCGCATGTAAAAGCTAAGACATGCGCCTGTTCGCCGGTAAAACAACTTGGTTTGCTGTTGAGTATGAGGGCGTAAAAACAATTGTGAATGTATGGTCCCGACTTCAGAGGTGCCCGTGTCCGTTTATCTGTCGCGGGTGCTCATTCGCGGTAGGTGGCCAACTGGGCCTCGGTGTGGCAGATAACATGGTTGAACTGCTCCTCTGAGAGCCGCACGGCGTCACGGGTGAGCTCGGCGCAGTTGTAGCTCTTCAGCAGCAACAGGTTATATTCGGGGTCACGCTGTGGCAGCAGGAAGGCGCGGTGCCCCTGTCCCTGACGGTCGAAGTAGGCGATGTAGGTGCGGGTGAAATCGCCGTCGTCGCGGCGGCTGGAGAAGACAATCCAGCGGCCGTTGGACGACCAGGCGTGATAGCTCTCCACATCGGGGGAGTTGGTGGCGGTGAGGGGGTAGGAAGGGGAACTTTCAACTTTCCGCTCGGCGCTCTGCGACGCTTGACCCTTCAAGAACTTTGAACTTTCAACTTCCAAAGGCTTTACCCACAGATCTGCGTCCTTGTGATAGAGATGGAACTGCCCGTATTTGGCGTAGGCAAAGAGGAGGTAGCGGCCGTCGGGGCTGACGCGCGGTGTGCTGCAGCTGTGCTGGATGGCACTGGCCTCCACCTCCAGACGCGGCTCGCCGAAAGTGTATGTGACAGTGTCGAAGGGCACGGAATAGAGATCATAGAAGAGGCTGTCGAAGCGTGTGACGAGGCTTGCCTCGAAGTTGGTGTACTCGAACTTGGGCAGACGCGCCGAGCAGTAATAGAGGCGTGTGCCGTCGGGCGACCAGCTGGGGAAGGTCTCAAAGAAGTCTGGTGTGCGCAGGATGTTGCGCACCTCGTTGCGCTCGGCGTCATAGAGGATGATGTCCGACTCGCCATCATAGACCTCTATCTTCTCCGGATAATGATAATGGAAGACCTGCGCCGTCTTGTTACTGCTGAAGGCCAGGAGGGGCAGGGTGGGATGCCAGCCGCCGTAGGCACCGGATGCGATGATGCTGTCATGGGCAATAATCATCTTGAAT
Organism: Bacteroidaceae bacterium; assembly: GCA_017455585.1. Lineage (GTDB taxonomy): Bacteria > Bacteroidota > Bacteroidia > Bacteroidales > Bacteroidaceae > Physcousia. The sequence continues at coordinate 12,316 of JAFSZU010000161.1, forward strand.
GCCTCTGTCCCATGGGTGACCACTGTCCCCTTGTTGTTCTCGCGCACATGCAGGATCATGCGCTCCGTGCTGTAGTTTTGGAACATGTGGCAGTTGATGCAGTGGCTGTTGCCGCCGTTGCGGCGGTCATTCTCATAGACGGTGGTGACATCGAAGTTGGTCAGGTTGCGCTGATAGATTCCCAACTGGAAATAGAGTTCATAGCCCGGCTCTATGAGGCGGTAGGTGAGATAGGGGTCGATGTCCTCCTCGGCCACGTGGAGCGTGAAGGGTGCAAAGCGCACCCAGCCATCAGCGCGGCGTGCAAAGACGTTGACAGCAAGTTCCCGGCCTCGTGCGCCGGACAGGATCCGGCGCCACACGGTGGAGTCCATGTCAAACTTGCCGTCCCTGCCGGCACCGCAGACAAGGTCGCCCGCCTGCATCACGTAGGCGTCGGCCAGAGAGTCCGTGACCATGAAGTTCAGCGGCGCAATATTGGGCGGGATGGTCACATCGCGGTAGTCGGGATAGATGGGCGCTGCCTCGCCGACCTCCGTGAATTGCTGCGGCACGGAGGAGGGCTTGCTGCTGCAAGCAGAAAGCAGCAGAGAAGCTGCCAGGAGAAAAAAAGTTATTGAAGAAAATACAGTTCTCATTGTCAATGGCTCTGTTTATCAGTTATGTCTTGTTCTGTATTCACAACAAGCAGACACGCATCATCGCTCTGGTGTTCTGTGAAATATTCGCTGCAAATTTACGAATTCTTCTGGATACTTGTTCCCTTTCGCCTCACCTTTTATTATATTTTAAATGATTATACGTGTAATCGTACCACCAACGCCCGGAAAGAGCCAAAGACTCTAAGGTGTTGATCATTCGGTCATGATGGAATAATCATTCGGTCATGATGGAATGATTATTCGGTCATGATGGAATGATTATTCGGTCATGATGGAATAATCAACACACATGGGTAAGTATGTCAGAAGATTCAGGTCTTATTTTTTTAATGACTACCCGCTATCGTACCTCACAAAAAGGATTGTCAGGCAAATGTCAGACAGATGTCAGGAAGATTATTTGGAGGGAAAGAGGAGGAGTGCGTACCTTTGCGGCAAAAAAAAAACGAAGGACGTATGAAAAGAATGCTTTTGACAATGATGGTGGTGGCAACTGGGATGGTGGCTGCGACGGCACAGGAAGAGAAGGGCACAAAGGAGACCGCTCGCTTAAGTCTCCATGAAGGAACAGTTAATGGTTTCTCTGTTGGTTCCACTCCCAGGGGGGAGGAAATCACGGTGGACAGATGGCAACTGGAATCTGATGCAGATTCTCTTCTCCAAGAACGTAATCAAGAAAGAGCCGCGAAGGACAGTGTTCTCCGAGAGGTCACCGTCAAGGCGGCACGGACGGTGCAGAAGGAGGACGGGATGTGGCTCTTCCCGACAAGGCAGCAGTTGGAGAGCTCCGCTGACGGCTATTCGCTGCTGGCAAAGCTCGCACTGCCTCGCATCCGCGTGGATGAAGCCGCAAACAGCATCACGGCACTGACGAACCTGGGCAGCGTGCAGGTGCGGATCAATGACGTGGTGGCCACGCGGGAGGACTTGCTGGCAATGGATATGCGGGGCGTGCAGCGCGTGGAGTACATTGACAACCCGGGGTTGCGCTACGGGGAGGGCATCGCCTACGTCATTAACTTCAAGGTACGGAAGCCCGACAGCGGCTACGTCCTCGGTTCCTCGCTGGCAAACACGCTGACGACCGTCATGGGCGACGAGACGCTGTACGCCCGTGTGAACCGAGGACGCAGCGAGTGGGCACTGACCTACGGCCTCGACTACCACCGCCTCACAGGCGAGGAATACGACGAGTGCGCCACATACCAATTATGCACCGTTTTCGGCGGTTCGTCCGCCGAAACCAATCCGTCAGCCAAAAGCGAACCCTCCACAATCGAAGAAATCCACCGCCACCTGACCTCCGCTCGCCGCACCAGCCTCGGCCACAACGCCCAGCTGACCTACAGCCTCAGCGACAGCAACTACGTGCTGCAAGCCCGCCTCTCTGCCGACAGTCACCTGCGGCCCACCCGCTCTGAGCGCACGATGGAGGTCGATGGCACAGCCTTCACCGACCGCAGTTCCTCCCGCGCGGTCACGCCCTCCCTGGACATCTACTATCATCAGGACTTCCGCCGCCACCAGTCGATGACGGCCAATGCTGTAGGCACCTACATCAAGAGCAAAGGACACAGCGAGAGCAACGAGGGCGGCACCTACGCCTACGACACCGACGGCCGCACCCGCTCGCTCTGGACAGAAGGCATCTACGAGAACCGCCTGCGCCCCTTCACGCTCTCCACGGGCCTCCAGTTCAGCCAGCGCTACAGCCATAACACCTACGAGGGCGATGCCGAAGCCACCAACGACCTGCACGTTTCCGACATCTATCTCTTCTCGCAGTTGAAGGGGCACCTTGGCAAACTCAACTATGTGGGCGGCATCGGAGGCAGCCACCGCTACTACAGCCAAGGCACAGCGCACCAGCACTTCTGGCTCTTCCGCCCGAAGTTCACCGTCAGCTATCCTCTGACCGACCGCCTACAGGCACGCTACAGCTTCGAGCTGAGCCAGCACGTCTCGCAGATAGCGCTCATCAGCGACGTGAGCATCAAGCAGAACCGCGTGGAAACACTCGTGGGCAACCCCGACCTGCGCCCCAACCGCGTCACCAGCCACGACCTGCACCTCACCTACACCACGCCGCGCCTGACCCTGGACCTGCAAGGCTACGCCCGCCTCAACGCCAACTGCAACCTGGAACAATACACCCGCGTGGATGGGCATTTCTATCAGACGCAGTCGAACGCCGACAACCAGTGCAACCTCTTCTACGTCCAGCTCTACAGCCAGTGGCAAGCCATCCCCGAGAAGCTCGCCGTCTATCTCTACGGTGGCCTCTACCGTTTCTACAACCGAGGCGAGGAGTACCGCCACACCTACAACGCCTTCAACGGCGGTGCCAGCGTGCAGGCCTATTTGGGCAAGTGGGCGCTCAGTGCCTACGCCGACAACGGCTGGCACTTCATGGAGGGCGAGCATCGCGGCTATGGGGCTCCCACATGGATGCTCACCGCCTCCTACCGCTTCAGCCGTGCCATCACATGCTCCCTCTTCGCCCAGCACCTCTTTGCCCGTAGCCCCATCACGAACGAGACAGAACTCCTCAACCGCTACATCCACAAGTCTGCCACCCTGCGCCAGCGCGACTATGGCAACATGATTACCCTGAAGCTCGCCATCCGTCTCGACCATGGCCGCCAGTACCGCGACATCCAGCGCACCATGGAGCACAAGGACACCGAGACGGGCATCCTGACAGGTAAGTGAGGGCACATCGGGGGACTCATGGAAGATAAAGTGTAAAATAATTAGACGTTTTTGGCCTGGACGAGTGGAGTTGTCGGCGAAACATTTGGAGGGAATACCAGAAAGGCACTACCTTTGCGACGCAATACCAATCATAGCATCGCAATGGACAAACTCATCGAACAACCGCGCGGCTTCGCCCGCATGAAGAAACATTGGCCGTGGGCAGTGGCAACCGTGTTGCTGCTGGTTATCCTCTCTTGGCTGCTCTTCGGCAATCACAGTGCCACCCTGCGCGTCAGCGCCGACGACCTCACTATCAGCGACGTGCAGCAGGCGGAGTTCAAGGACTATGTGCGCCTGAGCGGGCAGGTGGTGCCGATTCAGGTCGTGCAGCTCTCGCCCGAAGAAGGTGGCATCGTGACCGAGCGCGTGGTGGAGGAAGGCGCGATGGTCAAGAAGGGCGATGTCATCATCCGTCTGCGCAACAGCGGCCTTGACCTCCAGATCCTCAACGCCGAGGCGGAGCTGGCCGAGAAGCAGAACCTGCTGCGCAACACGCAGGTGGCCATGCAACAGGACCGCCTCAACAACCAGCTGGAACAGGCGCAGTTGGCCATGGACACCGAGCGCAAGCTGCGCACCTTCCGCCAGAACGAGCGGCTCTACAACGAGAAACTCATCAGCCGCGAGGTCTTCTTACAGAGCGAGGAGGACTACCGCTTGGCGCAGCGCAAGCAGGGACTCATCGTCCAGCGGCTGCAGCAGGACAGCATCTACCGCAGCGTGCAGATGGACCAGATGGAAGACAACCTGGCGAACATGCGGACAAATGTGGTCCTCGTGCGCGAGCGCAAGAACAAATTAGAGGTACGCGCGCCCATAGACGGTGAGCTGGGCCTCCTTGACGTGGAGCTCGGACAGAGCGTCACCTCTGGGCAGAAGATTGGACAGATCAACGACCTCAGCGACTACAAGATAGAGGCACAGGTGGATGAGCACTACATCGACCGTGTGCGGGCAGGGCTCACGGCGACGGTGGCGCGCAGTGGCGACCAGCCCATCTCCCTCACCCTCCGCAAAGTCTATCCCGAAGTGCGGCAAGGCAAGTTCCGCACGGACTTTACTATACAGCCCCCCGCTGGAGGGCGAAAAGGGGGCTTCCGCAGCGGGCAGACCTACTACCTCAACCTCGAACTTGGCCAGCCCGAACAAGCCATCCTCATCCCCCGCGGTGCCTTCTTCCAGAAGACCGGCGGTACTTGGATTTTCGTCCTCAGCAAGGACGGCCGCACCGCCTACCGCCGCACCATCCGCATCGGTCGCCAGAATCCGCAGTACTACGAAGTCACTGAGGGTCTGGAACCCGGCGAGCGCGTCATCACCAGCGGCTACGAAGCCTTTGGCGACAACGAGCGACTGGAAATAAAGTAGCTCATTTTACTTGCTCTGCCTGTGCGTTTGGCTCTCGGCGTGTGTCCCAGAAATCAACTATTTCTATGTGGTCATCAAGAACACGATAGACAATCTTATTCAGATGCCCGACCACGATACTTCGATACAAAAAAGGGCGGTCTGCAAGAAAAGATTCAGGAGATCCTAGGTGCGGATGCTGACGTAGAAGCCCTTCTACATAATGTATTTCCTGACGGAAGTGAATACGCTCTTTAATCCCAAATGATTGACCAATATAGTGAGCAGTCTCGCGTAAAGCCTCCCTTGCTTGAGGCATCCACTTAATAATCATACAGCCGTTTTATAAGTTTTCTCGACTTCCGTCAGCCCAAGTTCTTCATCAAGCATTTTAAAGATTTCCTCATGATCACAGAACTCCCCTGCAGCCGACTGGCGCTCGGCTTCGTCGATACGGGCATTGATTTCCTCCATTGTATAAGGCTTCAACGTTCCTTCGGGCATAGCTGCATAGGGTATCAACTCATCGATGAGCCACATCAGTTCGTTGGGTTGAAGCGCACCGGTGAGATAGTCGCGCATATTGGCCAATACAGTTTCACTCATAATCGTATATGTTTTCTGTTATCTGGCTGCAAAGTTACGTTTTTTTCCCAAATTTATATACATTTATGCCCAGAAATCTTCATCTGCTGTCTAATATTTAGACGTTTTTCCTCCGAGGAGGCAGAAAGTGGGATGAGGTGCTTGGAGGGAAAGAAGGAAAAGTAGTACCTTTGCAGTCGAAAAGGTATATTCATTAACCCCTAAACTCTAACCCCTAAACATTAAACTCGAAACTCGAAATATGAATTCACTACAAAATCTCTTCTACCTCGCCCGTCGCTTCAAGACGGCGACCGCACTGAACCTCATCGGCCTCATCGTGGCCTTCACCGCCTTCTACTTGTTCATGACGCAAGTGCTGTACAACGCGGGTTACAATCGTGGCTTCCCTGATGCCGAACGCCTCTTCCGCGTGGAGGCAAAGATGAACCTGGATGCACCGTGGGGCGTGCACTGCAACCGCCCCGTACTGGAGATGATGCTGCAACTGCCCGAAGTGGAGGCGGGCACCATCTTGCCCATGTGGTCGCATCTGTTGGAGTTGTATCAGGGCGAGACGCCAGTGGAGTGTACGGCCGCGACCGTCCGCGGCGAGTCGTCGCTGCTACCCTTCGGCGCCGAATGCTTAGACGGCAAGCTGACGTGGGACGAGGGCAACACCGATGGAGTGCTCATCCCGGCTTCGCTGGCCGAACGTTTCTTCGGCACCACGATGGCTGCCGGACGCTACCTCTGGTCGGAAGCGGCGGGCAAGGGAGACAGCGTGCGCGTGATGGGCGTCTATCGCGACTTCCCCGAAAACTGCTGCCTGATGAACTCCGTTTTCTCGTCCATGGGGGAGGAACACCGTCACAACTACAGCGAATGGAGTCTCAGCGGTTATCTGCGCATCTATGCCTCCGTGGATGCCGATGCCTTCCGCGCCGAGTTCAAGGAGCGCGTGAAGGCCACCTTCCGCAAGGTCGTCATGGCCGAGCAGGCTGATGAATACGACAATGCCTCGCCCGAGGAGAAGGCAGAGATGGATCAGCAGATTGAGGACTACTTCGGGCGGCTGGACTTCCGCGTCACGCCGCTCACAGAGACCTTCTTCTCCGGCGTCGATTCCAGCGACACGGGCAACCGCACCGTACACCTTATTCTCGTATGGGCGTGCGTGGTCATCCTGCTTGTGGCCGCCATCAACTTTCTCAACTTCACGCTGGCCGAGAGCCCGATGCGCGTGCGAGGCGTGAACACGCGGCGCGTGCTGGGCGAGCAAGCCAGCACGCTGCGGTTGAGCCTCATCGCCGAGACCGTCGTCACCGCCCTCGCTGCCTTCGTCCTAAGCCTCGGTGTCATATACCTGCTCTCGCAGTGGCCGGCCGTGGCCAAGCTCTTTTCCGACAACATCGCCCCTGCCGGTCACCTGCCGCTCATGGGGTGGACGGCACTGATAGCTGTGGGCATCGGCATCGTCGCTGGCGTCTATCCCGCCTTCTTCGTCACCTCGTTCCAGCCCGCCTTGGCGCTGAAAGGCAGCTTCGGTCTCACGCCCCGTGGCCGCCGTCTGCGCACCGCACTCGTCACCCTGCAAGTGTTCATCAGCCTCATCCTCGTCACCTACATCGGCATCCTCTACCTCCAGAGTCACTTCATCTACCATTCCGACTACGGCTTCGACAAGGACGAGCTGCTCTACTGCCAGTTGCCCGACGAGCTGAAAGGCAAGAAAGATGCCGTGCGTGCCGAACTGCTGCAGATGGGCGGCGTGGAAGACGTCAGCTACTCCAATTTCGTGCTTGGCTCGCAACCCAAATACATGGGCTGGGGACGCGGCGACGGCGACCACGCGGTCACCTTCACCTGCTTCCCCGTGGATTGGCGCTACCTGCGCACGATGGGTATCAAGGTCATCGAGGGGCGCGACTTCAACGAGCACGACGGCGACTGCTACATCATCAACGAGGCGGGCCGCCAGCGCTGGAGCTGGGTGGAGATGGACAAGGAACTGACGAACGGCGACCTGCCCGTCGTGGGTGTCTGCGAGAATGTCCGCTACGGAAGCGTGCATCAAGAGCGCGATGCCGACCCCGTGGCCTTCGTCATCCTCGGCGAGAGATACGCCCAATGGGGCGACCGCCTCGACATCCTCAACGTCCGCCTCGCGCGTAATAGTAATAAGGTGGAGCTGCGCCACCAGATCGAAGACAAACTGCGCGAGATGGGCGACGGCACAGAGGTCGGCGTCCGCTTCCTCGACCAACAGCTGGAGAACCTCTATCAGGAAGAGTTCCGCTTCATCCGTCAGGTGCTGCTCTTCTCCGTCATCTGCCTCGTCATCACCCTCATCGGCGTCTTCTGCCTGACGCTCTTCGAGACGGAGTACCGTCGCAAGGAGATAGGCATCCGCAAGGTCTTCGGCAGCACCGAGGAGGAAATCCTCACGCTGCTCTCCCGCCGCTACGTGGCCCTCATCCTCTTCAGTTTCCTCTTCGCCGCACCCATCGCCTGGTACATCGGCCGCCAGTGGCTACAGTCGTTCGCCGAGCGCACACCCATCCATTGGTGGCTCTTCCCCCTCGCCCTCGCCGCCGTCGCCGCCATCACCCTCGCCACCGTCTGCATCCAAGGCTGGCGCGCCGCGACTGAGAACCCCGTGAATAGCATCAAGACGGAATAGAATAGCTCACACCCCCGTCAACAGGAATGCCATTCATGTCCGTCGTGTACTTGCTCACATGCGGCATCATATTTACCGTCCAGTAATACCCTTCTTCCGTTTTCTTTCGCGCAAATCTTTTAATTAAAAGGGACTTCACGAAGGAAGTCCCGGAATAATCGATAAAGATTTTGCAAAAGTTATTGAACCCTCACTTAATATACGATGAGATGGATATGGTTATCATGAGAACAGAATATAAGCGGCGTGACCCTCACAAGTCACGCCGCTTATATTGATAAAAGAGTTCTGCTTATCTCATGTTCACGCCTTCGGCCGTTGGCGGGATGCGCTGAATGGTTCCGTCGGCATTATAATAGAGAGGCTCGACAACGACAGAACGGCTATAACTTGTGCCGTCCGGAAGACCACCATTGTGAGAGAAGAAGAGCCATTGGCCTTTGTAGTGCACAATGGCAGGGTGTGTGGTGTTGGAGTTTCCCGCAATCTCGCTGATGATGCCCATCGGGGTATAAGGGCCATCAATGTTGTCGGCTGTGGCGTATGCAATCTTCTCCGGCCATTCGGAGGCGTAGGTAAGATAATATTTGCCGTTGTATTTGTGCAGCCATGGTGCCTCGGTGAAACGTGGCACATCAATCTGGTGGATGTCACCGTCGATTTCTTTCATATTGTTCTTCAACTTGGCGTAGTAGCACTGCCCGTTGCCCCAGATGATATAGGGCGTGCCGTCGTCGTCGATGAAGATGGCTGGATCGATGGAGGCCCAGCTGTGCTTGGATGCGAAGCAGTCCTTGTTGGTGAGCATTGGTTTTCCCAATGCATCATTATAGGGGCCTGTAATCTTATCTGCGACTGCCACGCCAATGCCGCACCAGTTGGTGGAGACATACCAGTAGTACTTGCCGTCCTTGCCCTTTGCCACGTGACCTGCGTAGGCCTGCTTGCTCTCTGCCCATGTGAAGTCCTCGATGCGCAGGGGTGATGGATGCTCTGTCCAGTGCTTCATGTCCGTCGTGCTGTAGAGCAGCCAGTCTTTCATCACGTAGCCGCCCTGATTACCTTCAGCATCATGTCCGGCAAAGAGCCAGAGTGTGTCACCCTCCACCAGCACGGCAGGATCGGCGGTGTGCTTGTCGCGAATGATTGGGTTGCCCGTACTCTCGAAGGAATGTGTCAGCACCCAGCCCCACTTCTGCTGCACACGCTCCAGTTCTTCCTTCGTCACCGAGATTACGCTTCCATGACGGGGGAAGAAGTCCTTGCGGAACGACTGCGGCTCCTTCGTCCAGGTCATCAAGTCGCTGGATGTCTGATACTCATAGCGACCACTGCTGTAGAGGTCATACATCAGTACCCACTTACCACTTCCGTCATGCAATGGGAATACACTACTGCCTTCTACATGCGTTCTTGTACCAGCATAGGCATCCATATACTCAAAGTCCTCCTTGTAGGGGCCTTTCAGTTTCTTGGAGAAAGCCTGCTGTATGCCATTCTTCACCTCCTTGCCACGCTCGTCCTTCGTATTGCCTTTATAGAACAGGTGATAGGTTCCATCCTTATAGATGATGTCGTTGTCAATGCTGCCATATTTGGCAGAGAACAGCACTTTCGGCTCACTCTCGAAACCTGTAAAGTCTTTGTTAGCGTAGGCATAGTAGGTAATCAGAGACTTGCGGTCGCTGCGCTGCAGGGTGAAATAGATCATGTACTTGCGGGCCTTGCGGTCGTAGATGGTCTGCGGTGCCCACACCCAGTAGGCATCGCCGAAGTTCTTGGCGTAGTCTTTGGCCAGTACCACCTTTCCGTGCGTCCAGTTCACCAGGTCGCTGGACTTCATCAGCACAATGCCGGGATTCTCCTTCCACCCGTACTTCATCACGTTCATGTCCGTTGCCACGATGTAGTAGCAGCCGTCTTCACCACGGAGAATGTGCGGGTCGCGGATACCGCCACTCTCGCTTATCGAGTCGCTGGCTATAATCGGTCGGTTGCCATTCAGCGCATACCAGTTCTGTGCGTCCTCGCTCACGGCAAAGCGCAACTGCTCCTGCAGGTTCTTGTCACCACCGCCTTCAAAGTAGGCGAAGAGGTAGCCCGCATACGGCTGTTCTTTCACCGTCTGCTTAACAGCCTGTGCACCCAGTGTCAGACCGATCAGTATTGTCAAAAGAATAGTCTTTTTCATGTTTGATAATGTATTTAGTTATTAACAAATGGCCTGATACAGAAGGTGAAGACGCGGTCCCGACAGGGCAACTGGTATTCTGGCGAGGGCTTGGCACTCCAGCTATCGATGCACTCAAGTCCCATCTGTGCCTGATCGATGCAAATCTGTGTGAAGGGCTGCGGCTGTAGGTCTGTGGGATGAACATTTCCTTTGTCCTCACCACCGTCGAGCTGCTCGATGGTGTAGTGCAGGGAAGAAGCATAGAAGGGTCGTTCTGCCGTAACTTCCAGTCCGCTCCCACCGACATTGAGCACACGCCACCAACGTACGTCGCTTTTCGTGCCTGTGTCCTGTACACGCACGTAGGGATGGAACTGTTCCTCAACCGTTTGGTGCCAAATGCCTAACAGGGCCGATGCCTTACGGTTCGAGTAGTTCTCCCACGGACCGCGACCATAGTACTCTATGCGGTCATACTCACGCGGCATCTCCATCACCATGCCATAGCGGAACATGTTGGGAGCGCGGTGGGTGGAGTCGGTGGTCAGTGCTTCGATGACCTTCAGTTCTCCATTCGGCGCGAGGTCGTAAGACAATTCCAATCGACAATTGACAGTGGGGAGTTTATAGTTTGCAGTGACGAGGGCATGTCCATTGACCTGCGTACTGTCAAATTTCGCTAGTTGCATCTCAGGCTTCTTCCATGGGCGGTATCTTTTATGAAGTTGTGCTCCGAACTCGTTGTCGGTCGGTGCGCGCCAGAAGTTGGGGCGCAAATCCGAGCCAGGTTGCAGCATCTGACGGCCATTGACGGTGAAACGGTTCAGGAAACCTGTCTGTTTGTCGAAGGCAAACTGTACAGAGGGCATAGAAGAGACAGAGGACACTGATGCTGTTCTTCTGCCAAGGGAGCATTGCTGATACGCCACCTGATGGCCTGCCTCCAACAGCCCCTCGGCCTCTTTCAACACATAGCGGACGTTGAGCAGCCACTCATTTTCTAATGAAGAATGAAGAGTGGAGAATGAAGAATTATTGATTGGCAGCTGTACGGTAGCTGTCTGTTGAGGAGTCACGTCTAAGTCCTCTACGATTCCCGTATTCACGGCATAGCCATCTTTCAGAAGCGTCCATTCCAAGCGACAATTGGAGAGATCGCGGAAGAAGTTCTCGTTGTGAATAGTCAATTGACCATCGGCAAATTTCGTCCATACATTTTGATAAAAATAGCGTACCTCGTAGGCATGAGGATTGGGGTGGCGGTCAGGGTCGAAGATACCATTCACACAAAAGTTCTTGTCACCCGTGCGGGTCGTTGCCCAGTCGCCATCATAGAGATAACGCCCATTTTCCCAAACTGCCTGGTCGGCGAAGTCCCAGATGAAGCCGCCCTGGAATTTGGGATACTTGCGTATCATATCCCAGTATTTGAAGAACTCGCCGAGGCTGTTGCCCATCGCATGAGCGTACTCACACATAATCATCGGCTTCTGTTTAGCGGTGTCCTCCAAATACCGAGTACAACGGTCGTAAGGGGGATACATGGGGCAGTAAATGTCTGTAGCGCGATGTGTATCGCAGGCCTGCTCAAACTGTATGGGGCGTGTCGGGTCTTCTACCTTCAACCAGTCATAGACATGCTCGAAGTTCTCGCCGTAGCCGCACTCATTACCCATACTCCAGATGATGATGCAGGGGTGGTTGCGGCGCGAGGCCACATGCCGTTGGTTGCGTTCCATGTGTGCATTCTTGAAGAGCGGGTTCCTGGCCAGCGTCTTTTCCTTAAAGCCCATGCCATGGGTCTCGATATTCGTCTCGCTGACTACATAGAGCCCGTAACGGTCGCACAGCTCGTACATATATGGGTCATTGGGATAATGGCTCATGCGCACGGCGTTGATGTTCCATTGCTTTATCAGCCGCACGTCGGCCTCCATGCGCTCACGACTTACTATATAGCCGCCTCGCGGATCCAGCTCATGACGGTTTACGCCCTTGATAAGTACGGGCTGACCGTTGACCAACAGCTGTGAGTCCTTGATTTCTATACGCCGGAATCCAACGGCCATCGTGATGTCATCGCCTACATCACTGGTGATGTGCAAAGTATAAAGATTAGGTTGTTCGGCAGACCAGAGTTTGGGCCGTTTAATGGTCAGTTGCGCTGCACCGTCCAGAGTCGCTTGCCACATCACCTTAACCAGCGTCTGCACATTAAACTTTACGGTTCCTTCGCTGAAGTCGTCGTTGAGCAGGGCATCCGCCTGTACGTCCGTGATGCGGTTCTTAGGCCGTGCGGCCAAGTATGTCTCGCGGGCAAAGCCCTTGAAGCGGAAGAAATCCTGGTCCTCCATATACGAGCCATCACACCAACGGCGCACCTCCATGCGGATTTCGTTCTCGCGGCCGTAGTTCAGGAATCGCGTCACATCGAATTCCTGCTCCAGCTTCGAGTCCTCGCCGTACCCCACGTACTTGCCGTTGACCCACACACTGACGCAACTCGTCACCGAGCCGATGTGCAGAATGATGTCCTTGCCCTTCCACGCTTTTGGCACCATCCACGTGCGCGTGTATGTACCTATATAACTTGCGCTGTCGGGCAGCTGTGGCGGATTATTCTTCCACCACGTCTTCCATTCGTAGCCAATACCGCAATACATCGGTTCACCCACGCCGTTCAGTTCCCACATACCGGGGATGGGCATCTTCTTGATTGCTGGGAAGTCCTCGCATACGAAATCCCATGTGCCGTGCAGCGACAATCGTTCTTCGTTCTTGTTCGTGAAGTCGGCATGAGCCGTCATTCGGTTCACTGCGTTCACAGCTGGATCCTGCCATGCAGCTTTCGCCCAAAATGCAATGATCGCCTCCAGTTCCTGTTTCGTCACCTGTACCACAGCACCATGTTTCTGTTCAGAGAAGTTGGTGCGTTTCATCGGGCAATTCGGGTCATCGAAGTAGCCCAACGGCGTGAAGGTCTTGAAATCCTTCGTCTCGCAGAAATAGAAGTTGTGCGGCTCCATCGAGTAGCGGTCCTGCATCAGGATCCATTTCTGCTGTCCTATGAGTTTCCATACCATTGGCGCCTCGTGCACCGCATTCAGACTGTCGCTGAAGGTGTAGTCGGTGGCGTAGGGTCCTGTGAGGCTCGTGCTCGTAGAGTGGCGAGGATGACCATGCTCGGTGGTGAATAGGTGATAGATGCCACCTATTTTGGTGATATCCGAGTCTATCATACTCTTCGTCAGCACACCGTTTGAGTCACGAGGTGCGCTGAACAGGAATGCAGGTTCCGAGGCCATCGCCGTGAAGTCATCATTCATATAGACGTAGCGGATGTGGTTGCGGCCACGGAAGAAGCGTGTGGTGAAGTGCAGCATCACCTGCTTTCTGGTCTCGTCATACACCATTTCCGGTGCCCACACACAGCCCACATCTTTCCACGAAATCGGATTGCCCTCGCCGTCCACCTCACCCGTAGGGCAGGTCAAGGCGGAGAAGTCAAGGTTGGTGCGCTGCCAGTGTATGAGATCTTTGCTTCGCAGCAGCACAAGCCCCCGGTTGTTGCCCCAGTCGTATTTCTTGCCATCGCGCTCCCACTCAGTCGTTCGCACACCGTCGCGCTGGCCGAAGACATGCAGGTCGGTCATCGCAGCCAGGAAGGCACCATCCTTCGGGTTACGGAAGATATAGGGGTCGCGGATACCCTTCTGCACAGCGATGGTGTCGCCTGCCATGATGGGCTTGTCATTGTTGAAGGCCGTCCACGTGTAGCCGTCCCAACTGTAGGCCATGTGCAGCCCGTGGTCGGCATCTTTGTGATAAACCATCACATAGCCCGCCATGTCGCGTGCCTTGGCTGACGCAATGAAGAATGAAATGTGAAGAATGAAGAATGTGACTATGCTGAGGAGCACAAGTAGGAATCGTTTCATGTAAATTCGTTGTGAAAAAGCTATTTCGCTGCGAAGGTGTGCATAGAATGTGCGGGTAATATCATGTTGAGATATTTCTTGCCAAGCTTAATGGTAGCCGTGCGCTGCTCGTCGGTCTGGTTGCCAGCGATAACGACGTAGCGTTTGTCTGGACGTTGGAAGACGATGACAGGCATACCCTTTGTCTGCTCGCGAGGTACATAGCCCTGCATGCGGCTGCCGGGGGTGACGAGGTGGGAGAAGTGCTTGACGGCATAGAACTCAGGCGTGAACCTCATTTGACAATTTGACAATTTACCATTTGACAATTGTTTGTGAGTGTCTTGGGTGTCCAATTGTGAATTTGTCCAATTGTGAAATGTCTTCACTTGCACGAGGGCGTTTTGCTTCCAGCCCCAAGGGCTACGGCCCTGGTCACAGAGGATGAAGTTCCAGATATAGTATTCGTCGCAACCGCGACCGATGTAGTCCGAGAGCAGATAGAAGGTGTGCTCGCCAGCTCGCCAGTCCATAGAGCCGTTGCCGCACTCGCTCTCGGTGGAGATGAAGCGCAGACCGGGATAGCGTTGGCGCAGCGAGTCGATGATATACCGGCCCTCCCATTGCAGACCGATTGCCTTGATAGTTGACGAGTTAACTTGTTCACTTGTCAACTTGTCAACTAACCCATCAATGAACTGCGACACATAGTCCAGACGGTTGGTATTCAGTGTGCCGATGTTCACCTCCACTTCAGGATGCTTCTCGCGTATGGCAGGAATGAGGTAGTCGCGGTTGAAGCGCAACGTGCCTTCTGCCGTCCAAGCGCAACCAGGATAAGGGGTGTAGCTGTAGGCCTCGTTCTGATACATCACCATGTCAATGGGAATATTCTCTTCACGATACAGGTCAATGAACTTGCAGAACATATTGGCGTAGGCCTGCAGATAGCGCGGGTCCTGGATGAAGTAGGTCTGTGAGGCCAGTTTGCGGGGGAACAGGCGGCCGCGCTGCCCCTCGACAAACTGCATCTCCGTGGGGTCGGGCACGCCGCCATCGTCGAAGAGCAAGTAGTCCTTTTCCTTCGCCTGAGTGTTCCACTGTGAACTGCACACGGGGTAATCCTGATTGATCTTCATCCACGCTGGAGGCGACCACGGCGACACCCAGAAAGTCATCTGCGGCTGGTACTGCTGCGCCTTCCTGATGAGCCGGATCACGTTGGCCTTGTCGTGTTCAATGTTGAAGTATTTCAGTTGGAAGTCACCTGCCACCGTGTCGCACGAATACCACGCACGGCTGTAGTCGTTGGCGTTCATCGTCAGGCGGCCACGGGTGAACTTCAGGTCACCGTCGGGGGCGAAGAGGCGGCGCATGACTTCCTCCTGCTCCTCGGGCTTCAACAGCTCCAGCGCATCGAGATCCAGTTCGTTGAAGCACGTGCCCCACGCCCGGAACTCGTGTCCCTGCTCCAGCCCCGTAATCGTTAATACCGGCTCGGCAGCCGCCTTGCCGCTGAGTGAGACTTTCGACTGTTGCCACTCATGGCCTTCCGTGGTGGTGAAGTGGGTGAAGCTTTGAGCAAGTGTAAAATGAAAAGTGAAAAATGAAAAATGAGCTGCGCAGAGCAACGCAAGGGAAAAACGTTTCATCATAGTTAAATGCTTTTGCGGTGCAAATATAGATAAATATCGCGAAATATAAGCCAGTCCTATAAAGAAATTAAGTTTTCTTTATAGGAAAGATAATCAATCAGATTCATTAAAACCCCGCCGCGCCGTCACGGCGAAGCGGGGTTGGAAGCAATATGAGAAAGAACTGAACGAAAGGCTGATTGCCTGGACCGCCCTCTTGGGCGGTCTGTCCTCAGAACAGGGGTCCGTGTCCCATGCAGGAGGTGGTTGTGAGGGCTGTGAGGAAGGCTGTGAGGGCGGCTACTATGATCTTCACCGTCACCTCGATGA
>JAFSZU010000162.1 GCA_017455585.1 Bacteroidaceae bacterium
CAGCCGTTGCCGGGCTTGAATTCACCTTCCAGTACAGGTTTTTCGCCAGTGAGGTCGAGGTTCTGTCCTTCGAGGCGGTGTGTCTGCGGGCGTTCCAGGTTCAGCTTGTCGATGATGGGCTTCTGCAGGCCTTCAATAGTCTTTTCGCCGCGAGGACCCATCACGTCGAGCACGATGACCTCGTTCTTCCCTTTCTTCAGCCAGCAGCCGGGGACATAGAGTGTCTGTTGCGGGCCGATGTACCAGTGGCGACCGATGGCGTGACCGTTGACATAGACCTGTCCCTTGCCCCAGTTCTCGAGGTTCAGGAAGGTGTCACCCGTCTTGGAAAGGGTGAAGTGGCCGCGATAGTAGCCACGACCGAAGATGAGTTCATCGCTGTCCGTAGCATACCTGTATCCTCGTCCTATTTTTCCACGGTTCAGGTATTCGCGGGTAACAGGGTCTTTCTCCTTCTGTCTATCAAAAGCCTTTACTGCAACCTCGTAATCATCGGGAATACGTATACATTCCCACATATTTGGAGTGAACGTGACTTTGGTCTCGTCAACTCCGCCGAGATGCGAACGGAGGGTAGCCGTGATCGTGGGGTTGCCTATCAGGCCCTTGAAGTCCTTGATGGCACGACCGAAGTTGATGCGCCCCATGCCCTCCACGAGAATCTGCAGTTCCTGTCCCTGCTTGATAGCTGGCAGAGTGAGCGTTGTCTCGTTTTTCACGCGGTCGAGTTTGCCGATGAACTTGCCGTCGATGAACACCTGTGCGTAATCGTGGGCTTCGAGGGTGAGCTGGCACGTCCACTTGTCAACAGGATAAACGCCCTTTACTTGCACGTCGTTAATCTCAGGCAGTCGGGTGGAATAGAGCACACAGCCCCATCCCATATCGAGTTCTTCAAAAGTCTTCGGACGATTTCCATGTGCTTCTTTTTCATGGTCCCACCATGTATATCTGTAATCAAATCCATTAAAGAGCGGTGCGAACTCGGTGAGCTCGAACTTGGGAATGGCTATCGTGGGGTATTCCTTCGGCACGGCGGGCAGTTTCTTGGGTGCTCCCCATTTGCCGGTAACGGGGTCATAGTCACCGCTGTATTTCTCCATGGCCTTGCGCAGGGTCCAATATTTGTCGGTCGTCTGTCCAGCCTCGTTGATGGGTGCGTCGTAGTCATAGCTGGTCACGTCGGGGGCGAATCCGGGGCTGTTGGCACCTGCCCAGTGACCCCAGTTGGTGCCGCCGTGGGTCATGTATAGAGAGAAGCTGATGCCGCGATCGAGCATCTGCGAGATGCCATCGACCATGGCCTCTGCGCCGCGTGTCTCGTGGCGACCGCCCCATTTGTCGAACCACCCGCTCCAGAACTCGGAGCACATCTTGGGGCTGTTGGGGCGCAGCTCGCCGAGGCGCTTGAACTCATTGTCGATGTTGGCGCCCGTGCCGAAGTTCATCGTCCATGTGAGGTCGTCGAGGCCGTTCTTGGTGAAGTTGCTGGACCAGTCGCACTGGAACAGCTCCACCTTGTCGAAGCCGCTCTTGCGCAGACAATCGCGCACAGCGCTGATGTAGGGCTTATCCTCGCCATAGCTGCCGTACTCGTTCTCCACCTGCACCATGATGATGGGGCCGCCCTTGTCGATGGTGAGGTCGGCGAGCTGCCCGGCCACCTTCTGCTCAAAGATTTCCAGGCGCTCCATGAAGTACGGGTCTTGCTCGCGCAGACGGATGTCCTTCTTCTTCAGCAGCCACCAGGGCAGACCGCCCATTTCCCACTCGGCGCAGACGTAGGGGCCGGGGCGCACGATGACCCACATGCCGTTCGCCTGTGCCAGCTTCACGAAGGCGCGGATGTCGTTGTTGCCCGTGAAGTCGAACACGCCCTCCTGTTGCTCATGGGCGTTCCAGAAGATGTAGATACACAGTGTGTTCATGCCCAGGGCCTTGCACATCTTGATGCGCTGGTCCCAGTACTCGCGCGGGATGCGGGGATAGTGCACCTCGGCGGCCTTGACCACAAAGGGCTTGTCGTTGAGCAGGAAGGTCTTGTCGCCCACCTTGAAGGAGCCGGGCTTGGCGACATCTTTGGCTGCAACGGTATTGCAGCAGAGGAAACTGGCGACCATGGCCAGCGAGAGCAGTAGATGTTTCATGCGTTTGTCGTTTGTATATGATGAGTAGTTGATTCAGACAAATGAGCGCACAAAGATACGCATTTTTCAGTAGATACAAGCTCTCAAAGACATAAAAATGTGATGCGGGTACAAAAGTTTAGACCTCTGGCGCTTGAAATAGCGAGTAAACGGCTCAAATCAATCAGGTGCAGCCGCAGGGACACGCGGCTGTGATTGCCTTTACACACGGCAGTGATGAAGTATAGCTGTTTTTCTGCCCTTTTTGTTTGGTGGGTTCAGCAGGAAAGTGTATCTTTGTGCACGCAAAGACATGCCCTCGCGCGTTCCTTATTATATATAATATACACATGACACACCGAATCACAACACTGCTGGCCCTGACGCTGTTCGCGCTGACAGCCGGGGCACAGTTCCCCGCCAGCTGGACGGCCGACAACGGCAACGGCACATTCACCAACCCGCTGTTCTATGACGAGTTCTCCGACCCCGACATCCTGCGCGTGGGCGATGACTACTATCTGGCCGGCACCACCATGCACGCCGTGCCGGGGCTGGTCATCCTGCACTCTCGCGACCTGGTAAACTGGGAGAACATCAGCTACTGCTTCGACCGCTTCGACTTCGACGACGATGCCTTCGCGCTGAAGAACGGCAGGGAGGTCTATGGGCAGGGCATCTGGGCACCCTGCATCCGCTATGCCAACGGCCAGTTCTATGTCTTTTCCAACGTCAACGGCAAGGGTCTGCAGTGCTACACTGCCCGAGACATCCGCGGTCCGTGGACACACCACAACATGCAGGGGCGCATCTATGACCTGGGCGTGCTCTTCGACGATGACGGCAAGATATATGCCATCCACGGCTACGGCAAGGTGCTGTGCACAGAGCTGAAGGCCGACATGAGCGGCCCCGTGGAGGGCACCGAGCGCGTGATTATCCCCGAGGGCAACGGGGTGGGAGAGGGGCACCACATATATAAGATTGACGGCATGTACTACCTCATCTCCACCGACTACGCGCCCAATGGCCGCACGCTCTGCTCGCGCTCCAAGAGCATCTGGGGACCCTACGAGACGCGCGTCATCACTGCCGACGAGACCTACGGCTACCACGCCGCACCGCTGACACAGGTGCCACGCGGCACACAGCCGCGCATCGGCACAGACGGCACGGCATTCGCCCTCGGCCCGCAGGACAAGGACGCCACCGCCTGCACCAATGCCCACCAGGGAGGCATCGTGCAATACAAGGACGGCTCCTGGTGGGCACTCTTCATGCAGGACTTCCATAGCATCGGCCGCACGGTGTGCCTGATGCCCATGACGTGGGTTGACGGCTGGCCCATGGTGGGACTGCCGGGCAATCTGGGGCGCGCTCCCCGCACGTGGTACAAGCCCGGCCTCAGTCCCTCGTCTTCCCTCACCTCCTCCTCCGAGACACGCCACGCCCCCTACGACCGCAGCGAGACCTTCGACGGCAAGGAGCTGGGGCGCGTGTGGCAGTGGAACCACAACCCGGAAGAAAAGATGTGGAGCCTGAAGGGCGGTCGTCTGCGCCTGAACACCATGCCCGCCGACCAGCTGATGTGGGCACGCAACACCCTCACCCAGCGCGTGATAGGTCCCCAGGCTGTCACCACCGTGGAGCTGTATGTCAAGGGCATGAAGGACGGCGACGTCTGCGGCTTGGGCAATATCAACGTGCCTTGCTCGTGGATTGGAATCGTGAAGGAAGCAAAAGAGAATAAGAGCAAGGGGAAAAGTGGAGGCAAAGAGAACAGTGATTACATCCTGCGCTGCTTCGAGCAGCTGACCAATGACACCATCGATGTGCCCGTCGGTCTGTCTGGCGGGAGAATCTGGCTCCGCTCCATCGGCGACTATGACAACGACCAGGCGCAGTACGCCTACTCGCTTGACGGCAAGGAGTTCAAGACTTTGGGGCGCATGATGCCACTCTCCTACCAGCTCATCACCTTCCAAGGCTCGCGCCACGCGCTCTTCGCCTTCAACATCAACGGCAAGAACTGCGGCTATGCCGAGTTTGACAACTTCACCGTGGAGGAACCCGCCGCAGACCGCTCGGGCAACATCCCCTACGGCAAAACCATCCGCATCATCAACAAGGCCACCGGCCGACCCGCCATCGCCCTCAAGCACGGTGTGCTCTATGACAGCCATCCCGGCGACCGCAGCGAACTGACACAGTTCCGTGTCATCGACCGCGGCCAGGGGCGTGTGGCCCTGCAGTGTGCCGACGGCCGCTATGTGAAGGTCTATGGCGACGGTCTCCCCGGCGATGTCCGCTTCACAGACAAACTGGATGCCTCTGCCCCTCGTGCCGTCGATGAGGTCAACAGTGCAGAGTTCCTCTGGCAGGACTTCCTCGGCCATGACTTCATGCTGCTCTCCCTGAAGAACCACCGCTACCTCTGCAAGAGTCCCACCACCGGCAGCCCCTACTCCATGGACTCGCCCGGCCCCGACCCCGCACGCCGCAACGGCGCCGTGCTGCAGTGGGAACTGGTCTCGAACACAGATTGAAAGGATGGCACCGGCCGTCGCAGGTCCCTCGCTGCAGGGTCAGTGGGCAGCTGTGTGCCTGCGCTTGGGATTCATGGGGAACCATCCTTTCTCCACGCGCTTCTTCTGCGAGAAGAGTTCTCCGATGCCCCACAGTGCTGACGCTCCGAAGACGCCAAGGAACGATGAGAGATATATGTTGGCGATGAAAAGGGCGGCAACACAGGAACCTATGCCGACGACCAGATAGATGATCCATGGACGTGTGCCCCAGTAGTACTCTGTCTTGATGACAATGGGATGCCAGATGCCGATGGTGAGGAAGGTCATGAAAGCGATGATGATGCCCGTGAAGTACATGATGATTCTTCTGTTGATAGTTGCTGATTACTCCTTCCTGTGCTCCTGGAACCAACGGACGAGGCTGCGGTAGAGATGCAGACGCGTATTGCCGCCGTAGATGCTGTGGTTGCGGTTGGGGTAGATGAGCTGCATGAAGGGCTTGTCGGCCTGGACGAGGGCCTCGGTCAGCTCGGCGGTGTTGCGGTAGTGCACGTTGTCATCCGCCGTGCCGTGGCAGATGAGCAGGTCGCCGTGCAACTGAGCGGCGCGGCTCATGGGGTTGCAGTCATAGCCCTTGGGGTTTTCCTGTGGTGTGCGCATGAATCGTTCCGTATAAACGCTGTCATAGAAGCGGTAGTTGGTGACGGGGGCCACGGCCACGCCGGCGTAGAAGACGCCCCTGCCCTCGGTCATGGACATCAGCGTCATGAAGCCGCCGTAGCTCCAACCCCAGATGCCGATGTGGTCTTTGTCCACGTAGGGCAGGGAACCCACGTAGAGCGCGGTCTCCACCTGGTCCTTGGCTTCCAAGAGCCCCAGGTTCTGGTAGGTTTGTTTCTCGAACTGGGCACCACGGCCGCCTGTGCCGCGGCCATCCACACAGACGCAGATGAACCCCTGTTGTGTCAGATAACGTTCCAACATGCAGCCGCCCATATTGCCCACATTCCATTGGTCCAGCACCTGCTGCGAGCCCGGACCGCTGTACTGGTACATGATGACGGGATATTTTTTGGAAGCATCAAAGTCGGCAGGCTTCACCATATAGCCGTTCAGTTCCACGCCTTCGCCCGTTTTAAACGAGAAGAACTCGGGAGCGGGCAGTTTTGAACTTTGAACTTTGAACTTTAGACTCTGATTGTCCTCCAGCGTCTTCAATGTCTTTCCCTTGGCATCGCAGAGCGTGATGACTGGCGGTGTGGAGACGTTGCTGAAGGTGTTCATGAAGTATTTGAACGAGCGGGAGAAGATGGCGCTGTTGGTGCCCTTGTCCGGGGTCAGACAAGTGACGCGCCCCTTGGCGTCGGCGCGGTAAACGGCCTTGTACTGGGGGCCGGGCTCGTTGCTGGCGAAGAAGGTCTCGCCGGTCTTGGCATCATAGCCGTAGAAGTTGGTGACCACGAAGTTGCCGCTGGTGAGCTGGCGCTTCATGGTGCCGTTGAGGTCGTAGAGATAGAGGTGGTTGAAGCCTGACCGCTCGCTCATGAGCACAAAGCCGCCCTCCAGCATTTGCAGGTTCTTGTAGGGTTCCTCGGTGATATAGGGTTGCACCTGGTCGCGCACGATGAGCTTGCACTCGGTCGAGCGCGGGTTAGCGGCGTAGATGTCGAGGCGGTCCTGATGGCGGTTCTGGGTGAGCACGAGCAACTTCTCGGGGTCGCTGGTGAACTGGATGCGGGGCACATAGCCGTCCTTGTCCAACGGCAGTTTCATCTGCTGGATGCGGTGGCTCTTGATGTCATAGCTGTGAACGGTGACGGTGGAGTTCTGTGCCCCGGCCATGGGGTATTTATAGGTATAGGCTCCGGGATATGCTGCGAACTCGTCGCGAGCCGGGAAGCCGCCGCGGTACAGCGGGAAGGAGTACTGCGGCACGGCCTTCTCGTCATAGCGGATCCACGCGAGCATCGTTCCGTCGGCATTGAAGTCAAAGGCACGGTTGAAGCTGAACTCCTCCTCGTTCACCCAGTCGGGCTTGCCGTTGATGATCTCGTTGAACGTGCCGTCTTTGGTCACTTGCACCTCGGCATTACCGAAGAGTAATTTCACCAGAAACAGGTTGTTGTCTCGCACGAAGGCTACCATCGTCCCGTCCTTGGAGAACGCCGGCACCTCTTGCGGCCCGCCGTCGGAGAGCGGTGTGAGTGTGCGGTTCTGCACATGATATATATAATAGGTGGCCGTGGCGGAGTGGCGATAGATGGCTTTGCGGTTGGTTTGGATGAGGATGGTCTTCTCGTCGGGACTCATGATGTAGTCCGAGAAGGCCTCGATGTGCGTGTCGCCCTTGGTGTTTTTGACATCGAAGAGCACGTCTGTCTGTTCACCTGTGCGGAAGGAGTAGGCCGTTATCTGTTTGCCGTCCATGCGGGCATAGCGCTCGCCGTCCATCAGCGGCCGCACGCCGTAGATGCCCTTGGCGGCATAGACACCCCGCGAGATGTCTTCCAGTGTCAGCTTGTCTGCTTGGGCGGGCACGATGCCCCCGGCGATGGTCAGAATAAGAAAGAGAAGCTTTTTCATGAGATTTCCTGTTTGAGGTGGGTTCCTGATAAGGCCTGTGTCAGACCCTAAACGTTGCAAAGGTAGTGCTTTTGGGCGTATGGGACAATAAAGCTGCAAAAACTTTAACGTTTATTGTCAATCGTGGGTGTTGACATGTGCGCTATAGCTATAGAGAGTATTATTCTTTGTTAAAAAAACGTCTGTATGATAAAATCTTTGTACCTTTGCGGCCATGAACGGAAAGAGAAAGAATCACTGGACGGTTCCCCGTGGGCAGGAATTGACGGAAATGGACCGCATCATCCTGGCAGCACAGGAACGCGGCAAGGTGGTGCCCACGCGCTCGCTCATCAAGACGCCCGAGCAGATCGAGGGCATACGTCGTGCCGGCGTGGTGAACACAGGCATTCTGGATATGCTGACGGAGCACATCCATGCAGGCATGGCGACACAGGAGATCGATGATCTTGTGGCAGAATACACGGCGGCACACGGTGCCACATCGGCCTGTCTGGGCTATGAGGGCTTCCCGCGCAGCTGCTGCACCAGTGTCAATGAGGTGGTGTGCCACGGCATCCCCAATGAGTTTGAGATCCTGCGCAACGGCGACATCGTGAACGTGGATTGCACCACGATTCTCGACGGCTACTACGCCGACGCCTCGCGCATGTACGTTGTCGGCGGCAAGACGTCGGCACGCAAGCAGAAACTCGTGGATGTGGCCTGGGAGTGTCTGAAGATAGGCGAGGAGGTGTGCTCCAAACCTTACGTTTATGTGGGCGACATCGGCAATGCCATCCAGAAACATGCCCACAAGAACGGGTTCTCGGTGGTGCGCGACTTGGCCGGACACGGCGTGGGGCTGCAATTCCACGAGGAGCCGGACGTGGATCACTACGGCAAGAAGGGCACAGGCATGTTGCTGGTGCCGGGTATGGTCTTCACCATTGAGCCGATGATCAACATGGGCACCTACGAGGTGTTCTGCGACGAGGAGGACGGCTGGACTGTCGTGAGCGAGGACGAGCTGCCCAGCGCCCAGTGGGAACACACTTTCGTGATGACGGAACACGGGGTGGAGGTGCTCACGCATTAGGATCCCCATAATATTAAATAGATGAACACAATTATCTTATACAAACCACAGATTACGCAGATTACACGGATTAAAACCTCTCCATTATAGGAAATCTGTGCGCTCGACCTCTGGTCGCTTCATACTTGAAGAAATATAGATAACAATTACACAGATGATTGGCTATAAAGAATCCGTTCAATCTGTGAAATCTGTGGTGAAAAATATTGATTTGTTCTTCAAATGATAACGATATTAGGTATAGAAAGTTCATGCGATGATACCAGTGCTGCCGTCATCAGGGACGGTGTGCTACTGTCGAATGTGACGGCTTCACAGGCTGTGCACGAGGCATATGGCGGTGTGGTGCCGGAGCTGGCCTCGCGCGCGCATCAACAAAATATTGTACCCGTGGTGGATCAGGCCCTGAAGCGGGCTGGTGTCACCAAGGAGGAACTGAGTGCCATCGCCTTCACCCGCGGCCCGGGACTGATGGGGTCGCTGCTCGTGGGCGTCAGCTTTGCCAAGGGGCTGGCCGCCGCGCTGGGCATCCCGATGATTGACGTCAACCACCTGCAAGGGCACGTGCTGGCGCATTTTATCAAGGAAAGACCCACCCCCGACCCCTCCCGTGAGGGAGGGGAGTCCCAGTCCTCTGAAAAGCAAAGCAATGACAGCGCGCCAGCCCGCCCCTCCATTACGGGAGGGGTCGGGGGTGGGTCTTCTGTTCCTCCCTTCCCCTTCCTCTGTCTTCTGGTCAGCGGTGGCAACTCACAGATTGTGCTGGTGAAGGCATATAATGACATGCAGATCATTGGACAGACCATCGACGATGCGGCGGGCGAGGCCATCGACAAGTGCTCGAAGGTCATGGGGCTGGGCTATCCTGGGGGACCCATCATCGACCGTCTGGCCAGACAGGGCAACTCCGAGGCGTTTGAGTTTGCCAAGCCTGCCATCGAGGGCTACAACTACAGCTTCAGCGGCCTGAAGACCTCGTTCCTTTACAACCTTCGCGACTGGTTGAAGGATGACCCCGACTTCATCGAGCACCACAAGGAAGACTTGGCGGCATCACTGGAGAAGACAATCGTGGATATCCTCATGAACAAGCTGCGTCGCGCGGCCAAGGACTTGAAGATAAGGCATGTGGCAGTGGCCGGCGGCGTGAGTGCCAACACGGGCCTGCGCAACGCCTTCAAGGAACATGCCCGCCGCTACGGATGGACCATCTATATCCCCAAGTTCAGCTACACCACCGACAACGCCGCCATGATTGCCATCACGGGCATGTTCAAGTATGCCGACAAGGACTTCTGTCCGATGGATGCTCCAGCCTACAGCCGCGTGGCGTTGTAAGTTGAAAGTTCTCCAAGTGTGGAGCGACCAAGGTCGAGCGGAAAGTTAAAAGTTGAGCCAGACATAAGTAGTAAACAGTAAATAGTTAAATAGCAAATATACAAGTCGTGAATATACAAGTTAAAGTCGTTTCCAGAGAGATTAGTGAATAC
>JAFSZU010000163.1 GCA_017455585.1 Bacteroidaceae bacterium
AAAATCTAAACAGTTAATAACTATAAACATTACGCCTATGAAAACAATTCTACAAAGACTGATGTGCATGGTCATCGCAGCGATGGCGTGCATGAGTGTGAATGCACAAGCAACCAGCGGCTCGTGCGGCGACAATGCCACGTGGTCGTATGAGAGCACTACGCTGACCATTTCCGGTACGGGAGAAATGGCAGACTATGAGTATGGCGAGACTCCTTGGAAGGATTATGCCGAAACGATGACGAGCCTCGTCATCGAGGAGGGCATCACCTCCATCGGTGCCAACGCCTTCGCGGGCTGCGAGAAGCTGAACAGCGTCAACTATCCCTCCACAGGTTTTACCAGCATCGGCGACTATGCTTTCAGCGGTGCCAAGGTGAAGAATGTCAACCTGCCAAGAACGCTGACACATCTGGGCACGGGAGCTTTTAGTAGTTGCCAGACGAAGGGTGTGGCGATTCCTGCCAGTCTGAAGAAGATTGGCGACTATGCCTTTGAGAGCTGTGCCAATCTGGAGGGTGTCAGTATCTATGAGGGCGTGGAGGAAATCGGTGAGTCGGCCTTCGACGGCTGTGCGCTCACCTCGATTACCATTCCCAACTCGGTGACCACCATCGGCGGCGGTGCCTTTATGTCCAATGAAGCATTAACGTCGGTTTATATCGGCTCCGGTGTCAAGACCATCGGCGCAGCAGCTTTCCAAGGTTGTGCTGCTCTGAAGAAGGTCGGCATCGGGGGCGGTGCCAAGCCTGCTCTTGGCGATGCCGTGTTCACGGACTACGAGATGAACCCGCTCGCCATTGAGGCTTTCTATGTGTCATACGGTACGGACTATAGCGGCTGGGGCGGCTTCGACGCTGAGCTGTTCAAGACCGAGTACCTGGGCACATGGACCAACAGCGAGGACGAGGCTTTAGGCAGCGGCAACTGGCGTTTTGACATCTTGGAAGGAAAGCTGACCGTCAGTGGAACCGGCAAGTTGAACGTAGCTCCCTGGAACGACGAACCCGCCATCAATCCTTTCGTATATCAAGACGAAGAGCATCCCGGTTTCTGGGGAGGCATCAAGAGTGCGGTCTTCATGAGCGGCATCACGTCGTTGGAGAACATGGCATGCGGCATGCAGATCAACTGCGCCTCTGTCACCCTGCCTTCCACGCTCAAGACCATCACCAACAGCGCCCTCGAGGAGTGCGCCTTCACCAGCATCGAACTGCCCGAGGGGCTGGAGACCATCGATATGTATGCCTTCTTCGGCTCGAAGCTGACGTCGCTGGTCATCCCCAGCACGGTGACGAAACTTGGCTATAGCGTTTTCCTGTACAACGAGGATTTGGAGGTAGTCACCATGCTGCCCACCACGCCGCCGACGTTGGAAGCAGAACTGCCTTTTGGCGAGTGCGAGGCGCTGACGGCCATCTACGTGCCCACCGGCTGTGCTGCCACCTACCAGGCCGCAGAAGGCTGGAGCACATACGCCGCCCTGATTCAGGATGCTCCAACAACCACCTTCACCTACACCGCCTCGGAAAAGGTGACCAAGTTCGACACCTTT
>JAFSZU010000164.1 GCA_017455585.1 Bacteroidaceae bacterium
CCCGCAGAGAACCTGTTCCTCAGCGGCAACAAGTTCTGGTACTCGACGGGGAAGACGAACATCAAGGGCTATCGCGGCTACTTCGAGTTCCGTGACGTGCTGGATGCCTACTATGATGCGGCGGCGGTGAAAGTCAACCTCTTCATTGATGGCGCGGCCACTCATATCGACCAAATGGTAAATGGTAAATCTGTAAATGGTAAATGGTATGACTTGAGCGGCCGCCAAATGGTAAATGGTAAATGGTCAAATGGTCAAATCAGCAAGGGCGTGTATATTGTCAACGGCAAGAAAGTCATCAAGTAATTTGACAATTTGACAATTTACAATTTGACAATTTACAATTTGCAATTTGACAATTTACAATTTGACAATTTACAATTTATGTACCATTGGATATGACCCCCATCGTCAATAAATCGTAAATGGTAAATAGCTACATAGTAAATAGATTATATCTTTAAACGCATATTATTATGAAGAAGACATATCATGTTCCAAGTATGGAGACCATGCAGTTGCAGGGCGAACAGATATTGGCTGGCAGCGGCGTGACTGGCAGCAATGGCATCGGCTATGGCGGTGTGGATACCGAGGGTGCCCTGGATCCGTCGGTCAAGTCAAACACCTTCGACGAGAACCCGTTTGAATAAGGTTCACCGTGCATCAATTGTTCGGGAGAGCTGGTGGACAGAGGCAAGGCGTGATGTCCACCAGCTCTTCAATTTGTATATGCTTGATCCACCGTCTTGTATGCCACTGTTTATCTTTCAATGACCATGGGCAGTGAGGGTGATATATGCCTTGTCGTTTCATGTCATCCGCCCAGAATGAAGTAAAACAACTTGTTTTTACTTGAATACGACCGCACGTAAAGGCAATCACGACCGCACGTAAAGGCAATCACGGCCGCATGAAAAGGCGATCACGACCGCACGTAAAGGCGGTCACGACCGCACGTTCTGCAGCTCACATCTGTGTCCCTGCATGTCGGCAGTGTGTCGGCAGCAAAAAATGTGACGCAAAAATACGAAAAAAATTTGGCACATTGCGGGGTTTGCACTAACTTTGCGCCAAAAGAGTGCCATGAGGTAGCATGAGCACAGATGAAATGATTGTCAAACATGAGCGCAGATGAAGTATAGCATCATCATCCCTGTTTATAATCGTCCGCAGGAGGTGGCGGAGCTGCTGGCGAGCCTGTCGAAGCAGACCTGCCGGGACTTTGATGTCCACGTGGTGGAAGACGGCAGCACGGTGACATGCCAAACGGTGTGTGACCACTTTGCCAACCGGCTGGACATTCATTATTGGCTGAAGGAGAACGGCGGGCCGGGTGCGGCGCGCAACCACGGTGCCGAGCGCGCCGCGGGCGACTACTTCATCGTCCTGGACTCTGACGTGGTGTTGCCACCCGGTTATCTGGCCGCCATCACGGCGGAGCTGGAGGAGGCACCCTGCGATGCCTTTGGCGGCCCCGACCGCGCACACCCCGACTTCACGCCTGTGCAGAAGGCCATCAGCTACTCGATGACCTCGTTCTTTACCACGGGCGGCATCCGCGGGGGCAAGCAGAAACTGGACAAGTTCTACCCGCGCTCGTTCAACATGGGCGTGAGCCGCGAGCTGTGGCAGCGCCTGGGCGGTTTCCGCGTCATGCGCTTCGGCGAGGACATCGACTTCAGCTACCGCATCTGCGAGGCCGGTGCCCGCTGCCGTCTGTTCCCCGACGCGTGGGTGTGGCACAAGCGGCGCACAGACTTCGGCAAGTTCTTCCGCCAGGTGCGCAACTCAGGCGTGGCCCGTATCAACCTGCAGCTGCTGCATCCCGGCTCCATGAAGCTGGTGCACAAGCTGCCGGCGTTGTTCACGATCGGGTGTGTGGGGCTGGTGGTGCTGTTCTGCATGGGTCTCTTCCTGTTCTTCTTCGGTCCCGACCACATGAACCGGGCGTTCGGGTTCGCGTTGTGCGAGCTGACATTATTGCCTTTCCTCCTCTTTTCCCTCCTTATCTTCCTCGATTCCTCCATCCGCAACCGCAGCCTCTGGGTGGGGCTGCTCTCCATCCCCGCCTCCTTCATCCAGCTCACCGGCTACGGCGCGGGGTTCCTCTCCGCGTTCTGGAAACGTCTGGTGCTGAAGCAGAAGGACGAGGGGTTTGATGGTAATGAGAAACTGTATAAATGATTATCAAGGAACTTCCCCTCGATGAGCGGCCTCGTGAACGCTTGATGGAACAGGGTGCCGCCGCCCTGTCCCCGGCGGAGTTGCTGGCCATCCTCATCGGCAGCGGCAACACCGAGGAGACCGCCGTGCAGCTCATGCAGCGGTTGATGGCAGACTGCGGAGGGAGTCTGAAAACCCTCAGCCGCCTCTCGCTCAACGACCTCACACGCCACTACAAGGGTCTGGGGCCGGCCAAGGCCGTCAGCATCATGGCGGCCTGTGAGTTGGGGCGCCGCCGGCTGATGGAGACGGAAACAGAGAAACAATACATCAAGTCAAGTACGGACATATATCATATAATGTACCCGCGTATGCGCGACCTGGCACACGAGGAGAGCTATGCCCTCTACCTTCGAGCCGACAACAGTGTGGAGGGACAGCCCTTCCTCATCAGCAAGGGCGGCATCGCCGGCACGCAGGTGGATGTGCGCCTCATCATCCGCGAAGCCCTCATCCGCCAGACACCCACCCTTGTCCTGACGCACAACCATCCCTCTGGCAGCTTGCGTCCCAGCCGCGAGGACGACCAGCTGACCGACCGTCTGCAACGAGCCTGCCAGCTCATGAACCTGAAACTGCTGGATCACCTCATCGTCACCGACGGCAACTACTACAGCTACAAGGAACAGGGGAAACTTTAGGCTAATGCATAATTCATAATTCATAATGAAGAATGGATAAGATACAAATAGAAGAAAGAATCATAGAACTCTTGAAGACCGTCTATGATCCCGAAATACCTGTCAACGTCTATGACCTCGGTCTCATCTACCGCATCGAACTCAGCGATGATCTCACACAGTTGGATGTGGATATGACCATGACTGCTCCCACATGCCCCATGGCCGACTTCATGATGGAGGATGTCCGCCAAAAACTGGAGACCATCGAAGGCCTGAAGACCGTCAACGTCAACCTCGTCTTCGAGCCAGAGTGGACGCAGGACATGATGAGCGAAGAAGCAAAACTGGAACTCGGACTACTATGAAGCCCATCTATTTCCTCTCTGATGCCCATCTGGGCAGCCGCGGCATCCCTCACGGCCGCACACAGGAGCGCCGTCTGGTGCGCTTTCTCGACAGCATCAAGGACAAGGCCGGTGCCGTCTATCTCCTTGGTGACATGTTTGACTTCTGGTATGAGTACAAGCTGGTGGTGCCCAAGGGCTATACCCGCTTCCTCGGCAAGATCAGCGAACTGACAGACAACGGCGTGGAAGTGCACTTCTTCACGGGCAACCATGACATCTGGTGCGGCGACTATCTGGTGAAGGAGTGCGGTGTGCAACTGCACCGCGAGCCGCTGGCCTGTGAGTTGGCCGACAAGGTGTTTTATCTTGCCCACGGCGACGGGCTGGGCGACCCGGACCCCAAGTTCAAGTTCCTGCGCTGGCTCTTCCACAACAAGATAGCCCAGGTGCTGTTCTCCGCCGTGCATCCCCGCTGGGGCGTGGAGCTGGGCTTGACGTGGGCCCGGCACAGCCGCATGAAGCATGGCGACGGCGGCGACCCACCCTATATGGGTGAAGAACGCGAGTACCTGGTGCGCTTTGCCAAGGACTACCTCAAGACGCACCCCTCCATCAACTATTTCATCTTCGGCCACCGGCACATCGAGCTGGACCTGATGCTGTCCCACCAGACACGCATGATGATTCTGGGCGACTGGATAGACCAGTTCACCTACGCCGTCTATGACGGCCAGCAACTGACCCTCAACAACTATGTGGAGGGCGAGACACAACCTTGATATGGAACACATCTATACCTTTCTCCGCCAGATAGCGGAACACAATGACCGCGAATGGTTTCACGCCCATCAGCCCGAATACCAGACGGCCCGCAAGTCCTACGAGGATTATGTGCAGGCGATGATCCTGCGCATCGCCTCCTTTGACAGCTCCGTGGCCTACCAGACACCCAAGCAGTGCATCTACCGCTTTGCCCGTGACACCCGCTTCAGCGAGGACAAGAGTCCCTATAAGCGTCACTTCGGGGCCTTCGTCTGTTCCCATGGCCGCAAGAGCTACCGGGGTGGCTATTATCTGCACCTGCAACCGGGCAACTCCCTTGTGGCCGGTGGCTCCTGGTGCCCGCCGGCATCGCTGCTGCGCCGCATCCGCGAGACGATTGTCGCGGACATCGACCGCTTCCGCGCCATCGTGGAGGACGAGGACTTCCATGCCACCTATCCCGTTGTGGGCGAAGACCCCGTGAAGACACTCCCCAAGGGTTTCCCCAGGGACTTCGCCTATCCCGAGTACCTGCGGCCGCGCCTCTACACCGTCTGGGCACCCATCCCCGATGACCTCGTCAGTCAGCCCGACGGCCTCGACCGCCTCGAGGCTCTCTTTCGCCTCATCGCCCCCTTCAACCAGTTCCTCAACGAGGTCTTTGACGAGTGGGAATAAAGAACTTCGTGTCATTAGACGATAGACAAATGATTATTGGCTTCGATGGCAAGCGGGCGGCACAGAACCGCACAGGTTTGGGCAATTACAGCCGTTTCGTTGTGAGGGGACTCAGCAGGTTCTCAACGGCGGAACGGTTGCTGTTGTATGTGCCCAAACCCGGTAAGGCCATGGCTTTGGAGGGAGTCGATAAGGAGCGGGGAGTGGTATTGCGTTCGCCCGATGATTATTCGGGATGCTGGCGGCATGTATGGAAACGGCTGCGTTCACTGTGGCGGGTGTGGGGCGTGACAGATGAATTGGCCGAGGACGGTGTGCAAATCTTTCATGGCCTGAGCAATGAACTGCCGCTGAATATCCGCCGAGCCAAGGGTGTCAAGTCGGTGGTGACCATCCACGACCTCATCTTCCTGCGCGACCCTCAGTATTATAAGCCCATAGACCGATGGATCTACCGCTACAAGTTCCGCCGCGCCTGCGAGCAGGCCGACCGTGTGATAGCCGTCAGCGAGTGCACCAAGCGCGACATCATCCACTTCTTCGGCACGCCCGCAGACAAAATCGAGGTGGTCTATCAGGGTTGTGATGACCGTTTCCGTCAGCAAGTTCCAGGAGAAATAAAAGAAAAGGTACGCGCGCGATACCAACTGCCCGCGCGTTTCGTCCTCTATGTGGGCAGCATCGAAGAGCGCAAGAACCTGCTGCTGCTGGCCGAGGCTATGCCGCTGTTGAAGGACAGGGATGTGCAGGTGGTGGCCGTGGGGCGACGCACATCCTACGGCAAGCGCATCGACACCTTTATCCAGAGAAACGGTCTCGACGGCCGTTTCCGCATGATGAGCGGCGTGCCCTTTGCCGATCTGCCTGCCCTGTACCAGATGGCCGAGGTCTTTGTCTATCCCTCCCGGTTCGAAGGCTTCGGCATCCCACTGCTCGAAGCCTTGTGCAGCGGCACACCGGCTATCGGCTGCACGGGTTCCTGTCTGGAAGAAGC
>JAFSZU010000165.1 GCA_017455585.1 Bacteroidaceae bacterium
AAAATGTAGGTTAGAAGTCCGCGATGATTTGGTCGAGCGTCACGGTCGGGTCAGCCACACCGAAACCTTCTTTCTTCAGTTTCTGTTTCCGGTGTTGCACGGCTGAGACCGAGATAAGATAGATGGCGGATAGGGCCATGTTCGACAGTTTCAGCCTTGCGAGCAAACACAGACGGATGTCCTCCTCGCTGAACTCAGGGTGGGCGGCTCGCAATCGGCTGACGAAATTGCCATCAGCCGTGTCAAGGGTCAACTCTATCTCACGCCAGTTGCGGGCATTGATGACGGTTCGCTTGCCAGCTGTCGGCTCAAGCATCTCCAGGATTTCGCTCTTGTCCATGATGTGCCCTCGCAGCATCGAGATCACGGTGTCCTTCTGCCTCAGACGCTCGGCCATCTGCTCGGCTTCGCGTTCATGTGCCACGCATTCTGCTTCATGACGAAGTTGCATTTTGTTACGCCAATGGTAGCTAAGGAGGGCAAGCAACAATAATCCTAAGATCAGGATGGCGATGGTAGCCGTCATAAGACGTCGCTGTAGGGAGGTCGTCTTCATCACGTAGCCAGCAGACAGTTGGGTTTCCTGCGAGGCTTTGAGGATATCTACAGCTTTCTGCCACCCTGTCTTGAAGTTTGGTCTGTACTTTCGCTCCTTTTGCCCCATGTCGTACAAGTCAGCTGGCACACTGATTCCCAGAACTTGTGATTTCCCGTCGTACGTATAATCCTCGTAGTAGGTGTACACAAACTCAGGTGCAGGCAAGGCCCACAGCGAATCCAAGCACTGGAATACGCTGTCGCATATACTGGCTGGCACTTCGCGATGTCCGGCGGCAAGAGCGGTGACGCGTTCCAACGACGGGAAACGGTGAAGATCAAAGGGGGCAGAGCGGAGAACGGCTGCGCCATAGTCGTTGAGCAGCGTCAGCAGCCACATCGAGTGGTCGGCCGACAGCCGGTAATGCTCCAAGGCACGAGTGCAGCACAAAAGTTTCAACACATCCTTCGATTGCTGACCCAAGAGCCGGTAGGCACGGAAGGCCAAGGTGTGGTCTGCGCTGGCCTCGGCGCAATGGATGGCCAAGTGGATCAGTTTGTCGGCAGACAAGGCCGAGGTTTCGTTCTTGTGGTGACGGCTCAATGCATAGCAGATGCGCCCGTAGCGTTGTAGGGCTTGCTTGTCGTCAGCCGTTCCGCCAAGGCTCTCGCGTTCATAATAATGATATACGCGCATGAGCGTACTGCTGTCAGGAAGCAAAGCGTTGTCGTCAACCTCCTTGTATATAGTCTTGCGCATGAAGTTCCACACAGGCGACGTCACGCGCTGCGACTTTCTCGATGGTGCAGAAACCAAGATGGTGGAGTCGACCGATGACAGGTGGGAAACGGTGTCGGCATTGCCAAGATGCCATCGCTCCTCGTGGATGAGTGCCCGCATGAGGTCGTACAGCATCTGTGCACTTGCCGTCAGTATCGTCGTATCGACACGTTCCAACACTCGGGCAGCACTGTCCACGTCTGTAAACACAATATCTTCCGCCGAAGTGAGCAGTCGCTTCTGTGGCAAGTCCCGCATGTTCCAACCGATGCTGCCCGCTAAGGCCAGCACCAGCACTGCGATGATGATTCCATTTGTCTTCCTTTTCATGTTCTTTTTCGTTTTGGCGCTGCAAAGGTACGGCAATTTTGCAACCTCCACAAGGAAACAAGGTGGAATACATATTCTATATGCAATTATTTGATATTCATTTGTTTATATTTCCGTTTTCCACCCATTTTCCATCTTAGGGGGTGGAATAATTTTACAATTTACTATCTATTCTGCGCAGTGCCTTCTCCGTATTCTCATGTGTGCCGAATGCTGTCAGGCGCACGTAGCCTTCGCCGCTGGAGCCGAAACCTGCGCCTGGGGTGCAAACCACATGGGCAGAGTACAGCATCCAGTCGAAGAACTCCCAACTACTCATGCACTTAGGTGTCTTTACCCAAATATAGGGCGCATCTGTTCCGCCATAAACTGTGAAGCCCATATCGGTCAAGGCCTTACGCATCAGGGTAGCGTTCTGCATATAGTAGTTGATGGTTTTCTGTATTTGCTGCTTGCCCTCTGGCGCGTAGATGGCCTCTGCAGCACGCTGGCTGAGGTAGCTGGTGCCATTGAACTTCGTGCATTGCCGACGGTTCCACAACTGGTTCAATGAATATTGTGTCTCATTGAATACTTCACTTTTCATTCTTTCACTTTTCACTTCCTTTGGTACCACCGTATAGCCGCATCGCACACCCGTGAAGCCAGCCGTCTTGGAATAGCTGTGAAACTCCACGGCGCACTGCTTGGCACCAGGAATCTCGTAGATGCTGTGCGGGATGTCGTCGTGTCGGATGAAAGCCTCGTAGGCGGCATCGTAGAAGATGAGGGCATCGGTGGCGAGGGCGTAATCCACCCACGCCTTGAGTTGTTCCTTCGTGAGCGTCGTGCCTGTGGGGTTGTTGGGGTAGCAGAGGTAGATAACATCCACATGCTCCTGTGGGAACGCCGGCACAAAACCGTTTTCCGCCGTGCAGGGCAGCGTGACGATGCAGCGAGCAGTCATCACGTTGGAATCCACATAGACGGGATAGACGGGGTCGGTGACAGCCACCACGCAGTCACTCGAAAGCAGCTCCTGAAAGTTGCCCGTGTCGCTCTTGGCACCGTCGCTCACGAAGATCTCGTCCGCCGCGACGTTGATGCCGCGCGCGCGGAAATCATGTTCCACGATGGCATTGCGCAGGAAGTCATAACCCTGCTCGGGGCCATAGCCACGGAATGTCGCACAGCTCGCCATCTCGTCGGCAGCCTTGTGCAACGCCTCCACGACGGCAGGTGCCAGCGGCTGTGTCACATCACCGATGCCCAACGATATGACATCCGCCTCCGGATGCTCCGCCTTGAACGCCTTCACCCGCTTGGCAATATCTGCAAACAGATAATTGCTCGACAACTTCAAAAAACATTCATTTATTTGCATATCCTTATTGAAACTTATATATCTTTTTTTCACCACAGATTGCACAGATTACACGGATTCTTTCCTGCGTACTGCCTAACAATCTGTGAAATACTAGATAAAAATTTGATAACCATAGGACAAAAATAATCTGTTAAATCCGTGTAATCTGTGGTTTTATAATTCTATTTCTCCCTCAAACACGAACTCGGCTGGCCCCGTCATATATACGTGATTATCAGCCTCGCGCCATTCTATGTCGAGTGTGCCGCCGTCCATGATGATGCGTGAGCTGCGTCCTGCGCGTTCTGTCTTGCAAGCCGCCACCGCCGTGGCACAAGCCCCTGTGCCGCAGGCCATGGTGATACCACTGCCGCGTTCCCAAACGCGCACTCGAATGCCGTCAGGACGCATTTCGGCAAATTCGATGTTGCAACGTTCGGGAAACGCGGGGTGGTGTTCCAGTGCTCGCCCTTCCACCTCCACGGCGTCCACGTCGGAGGTGAAAATGACGTAGTGCGGGTTGCCCATGGACACGAAAGACCCACCCCCGACCCCTCCCGTAATGGAGGGGAGAGGCTGCGCGGTGTCATACTGACTGGGGTTCTCAAAGACCGGCTCACCCATATCCACAGTGACTGATCCTACTTTTTCATCTTTCACATGTAGGTCCAGCAACTTGATGCCGGAGGGTGTCAGCAGACGAATGTCTGTCATGTCTGTCAGCCCTCGCTCATAGACATATTTCCCGATGCATCGGCTGGCATTGCCGCACATCATCGCCTCTGAGCCGTCGGCATTGAAGATGCGCATCGTGAAATCCGCCTCCGGGATGGGGCTTCGACCGATGAGCACGAGACCGTCCGAGCCGATGCCCTTGTGGCGGTCGCTCCAGGCTATCGCTGCGGCTGCCGGGTCCTCTATATTATATAATAAGGTGTCAACGTAGATGTAGTCGTTGCCCGCCCCGTGCATCTTGGTGAAGTGTATTGTTTGTTTCATCTTGCTTGAGCAGTCTGATTGCAGCTGTCATTTTGTTTTAAATCCAATGCAAAGTAAATACATTTTGACATGAATAGACACATTAAACAAGCACAAAACAACAAACACCTATTGATTACTTGACAAATGTCAACTAATTTAATAAATACAGTACACTTTATCATCGGTTGTCTTGCATGAAACCGCAAAATGTCATACTTTTGCACCGAAAACATTGCAATGTGTAATTATAGGACGCTCACAAGTAAACGTATTAAGGTAATGAAAAAGATTGAAGCAATTATCAGGAAGACCAAATTTGAGGATGTCAAGGAGGCATTACTCAGCTCGGACATCGACTGGTTTGAGTATCACGACGTGCATGGCATCGGCCAGAGCCGACAGGAGCGCATCTACCGTGGCGTGCAGTACTCAACGGATGTCATCGAGCGTGTGGCGCTCACCATCGTCTGCCGTGACCAGTTCGTGGATCCAACGGTGAAGGTGATTATTGATACAGCCCACACGGGAGAAGTCGGCGACGGCCGCATCTTCGTCAGCGACATGATTGACACATGGAGCATCCGCACAGGCGAACACGGAGATACAGTATTAAGGGACAAGAAATAAGAAAAAAAGAACCACGGATTACACAGATTATACGGATTCACAACTACTTGCAAATAACCTGTGAAATTAAGGAATAAATAACACAGATTGCAGCCATAAACAATCTGTTAAATCCGAGAAATCTGTGGTGAATAATTAAAAATGGATAACATTATGAACGATATAGCTTTATCATTAGATACTGTGTGGATGCTGTTGGCAGCCATGCTTGTTTTCTTCATGCAGCCGGGTTTTGCACTGTGCGAGGCAGGTTTCACGCGCTCGAAGAACACGGCTAACATCCTGTTCAAGAATTTCGTGGATTTCATGTTCGGCTCGCTGTTGTTCTGGTTCGTGGGCTTCGGATTCATGTTCGGCTCGGATGGCGCTGGATTCATCGGCGCGCCCAACTGGGGCGACCTCTCATTCTATAAAGGTTAGTTGCCCGGGGAGGGTTTTCTGATCTTTGAGACCGTGTTTTGTGCCACATCGGCCACCATCGTCAGCGGTGCCATGGCCGAGCGCACCAAGTTCTCCATGTATGTCATCTACAGTGCATTCATATCCCTGCTCATCTATCCCATCGAGGGCCACTGGACGTGGGGCGGCGGCTGGCTCTGCAACGATGCTGCCGACAGCTTCATGATGCAGACCTTCGGCGACGTATTCCACGACTTTGCCGGTTCGGCAATAGTTCACTCTGTGGGCGGCGTGCTGGCACTCATCGGCGCTATGGCTCTCGGTGCCCGGCGCGGCAAATACGGCAAGGACGGCAAGAGCCGTGCCATCCCCGGCCATTCACTGACGCTGGCTGCGCTGGGTGTCTTCATCCTGTGGATGGGATGGTTCGGTTTCAACCCGGGTTCACAGTTGGCCGCCAGTGGCGAGGTGAACCGCGTGGCCATCTCCCATGTGTTCTTGACCACGAACCTGGCTGCTGCTGCCGGCGGTGTGGCCACGATGTTCCTCACGTGGCTGAAGTACAAGAAGCCCTCGTTCTCACTGACGCTGAACGGCGTGCTGGCAGGTCTCGTGGGTATCACGGCCGGTTGCGACCTCGTCTCGCCCGCGGGTGCCGTCATTATCGGTCTCGTCTGTGGCACAGTGCTGGTCTTCGCCATCGAGTTCATCGACCACGTGCTGCACATCGACGACCCCGTGGGTGCGTCCAGCGTGCACGGCGTCTGTGGCATCCTCGGCACACTGATGACAGGCCTCCTCTCCACCTCCAACGGTGCCTTCTACGGTCACGGCTGGGGCTTCTTCGGTGCAGAGTGCTTCGGAATCCTCATGATTGACCTCTGGGCAGCCGCCTGTGGTTTCACCCTCTTCTATGGCATCAAGAAACTTCATGGTCTCCGCGTTCCTGCCCGCATCGAGGACGAAGGCCTGGACATCTATGAGCACGGCGAGACGTGCTACAATTAAAAACATGATTGATTCTTGCACCACAGATTACACGGATTAAACAGATTACATGTCCTATGGTTGTCAAATTTATATCTCATATTTCACAGATTGTTGAGCAGCAAGCTACGCAGGTGCTGAGTGCTCTCGGCCTTGGCACTCTGAAATCTGCGAAATGATGAACAAAATGGATGACAGTAAGCGGAGAAGAATCCGTATAATCTGTGCAATCTGTGGTGTAAATATTAAAAATAAAATTATGAAAAAGATATTAGTTATTCTTCTTTCTGTAGCTGGAATGGCTACGGCAGGAGCACAAGATAAAGTGGAGGCCACACTGGGTGTGGACCTCGTGAACCAATACATTTGGCGTGGCCAGGACTTGGGTAACATGAGCCTGCAGCCCTCACTGGGTGTGGACTGGAAAGGGCTGAGCCTCTCCACGTGGGGCAGCGTGGGAATCACCAACGCCGCAGACACCAAGGAACTGGACCTCACATTGGATTACACCATCGGCGGATTCTCCGTCGGCATCACCGACTACTGGTTTTCCAACGGCAGCTACTTCCAGTACAAAGCCCACAAGACGACGCACATCTGGGAGGCGGGCATCGGCTACGACTTTGATTTCCTGAGCATTCAGTGGTACACTAACTTCGCCGGTGACGACGGCCTCAACAAGGACGGCAAGCGCGCCTACAGCAGCTACTTCGAACTGTTTGCACCTTTCCAGCTCGGAGGCCTCGACTGGACAGCCACCCTCGGTGCCGTGCCCTACGCCACCAGCAGCTACGGTGCCAACGGCTTCTGCGTCACCAACGTCTCGCTAAAAGCCACCAAGGACATCCAGTTCAAGAACGGTTTCCACCTCCCCGTTTTCGCAGGCCTCACCGCCAATCCCCGTTCCGAGAAGATGTACCTCCTCTGTGGTGTCTCGTTCAGCTTGTAACCTTCGACAATTGATAAAAAGGAAACCCCGCCGCGTCTCACGACGTGACGGGGTTTGGTGCCTATAGGACTTGCTCTTTTGTTTACCTATTCTTCATGTATTATCTCGAGTGCGCGTTTGAGGATCACATCCTCCGCGGAGGAGAAGATTTCCTCGCGGGTGAGAGGCACTTCGTAGTCGGGCAGGAGGCCGCGACCGTATGGGAAACGCTCAGATACATTGGTAGCCGTGACGGCCTTGACGAGCGGCAGCTGGTACTCGATGTGGGAGTTCGGCAGGAAGAAGCGGGCGAACTTCAGGGCTGTCATGTAGTGGTAGGCCGTGGCCGTCTCGCGCCCAATGGTCTTGGCACGTCCCGCACGGACGAGGTGAGCTGGGAAGTCCGTGGCGGCACTGGCGGAGTTCTCGTTGGTTAAAACATAAAGGGAAACAGCCTCACCCCCAGCAGCCTCACCCCCGCCCCCTCTCCCAAGGAGAGGGGCGTGATTACCTTTGCTGTCTGCCAATTCCTTATTCTCAGAGGTATATACTCCCCTCTCCTTGGGAGAGGGGTCGGAGGTGAGGCTGTTGGGGGTCGGTTTGTCAGGTGTGAGGCTGCGCCTGTTATAATACCCCTCCATCCCCTCCACCATCACAAAGTCCTCGAAGGGACGCATGTCGGCTGTCCAGTTATAGCAGTGGGCAAAACAGGGATAGGTGGTGTTGCTCATCACCTTCTGGTAGCCAAAGTTCGAGGGCTCGTCCTTGAGGAATAGCTTCACCAAGCGTTCCTCGCAGCCCGCATCGCCGCCCGGATTGTCACGCACGTCAATAATAAGATAAGGTACGTGCGCATGACTGCGGATGCTGTCCTCGATGGTTTCCATCTGCACGTCATTCAGGTGGAAATGGGCGAGCGTCAGCAGGGCAATGCTGTCTTCAATCAGTCGGAAGCTCCAGTCCTCGCGGCGGTTCTGGCGCTGGTGGACGTAATAGGCGGTGGGCGCTGTGGGCTGCGGCACGTAGCGCTTCACCTGACTGGGCTTCAGGAACGGCGACTCCACGCTGGTGCCGTCGGTGAAGGTGAGCTTCACGGGCGCATCCCAGAACGTCCCCTGGTACTGCATCCACCAGTTCACGAGCATTTGTATGGCGCCCGTAGATTCCACCTGCGCGTCGAAGAGGTTGGTGCGCGAGCGGACGTAGGCCGCCTGCTTCTTGGCTGTGATGCCGTTGATGGTCGCCACCTCCTTGCCGACATGCGCCTCATAGCCCGGCTGCACACAACGGACAAACATCCGCTCGCCCAACGTGCAGAGCATCACGGCGGGGTACTGCACATCCGTGCGGGCGTTGAAGAAGGGGTTGGAGGACTGTAGCCAGGCGTGGCTGTCATGCAGGAACTTCGCCGTGAAGGCATCGCCGATGAGGTCGAAGAGTGTGGTGAAGTGTACCTCAGCGGAGTCCAACCGTGTCTTGCCCTCACGGACGAAAGCCTCCTCCTGCTCCGGCGTGATGATGTCTCGCAGCGAGGGATAGCACTCGCGGATGCTCTGGATGAAGACGTCGAAGTCCTCGTTGGCCTGTTCGCGGGTGAGCTTGGCGGTCGGCGTGAAGGGTTGGGGTTCCTTGAAGGTCGTCTGGAGGCCGAAGGGCGACATGGGATCGATGGCGCCTTTCCCTTTCGAGAAGGACACGGCGATGTGCGGCTGGCCAATCTTCTGGAAGACATAGCTGACGGTGCCGAGCACCGTTCCCGCCGTCACGCGCTGCCCCGACCGCCAGGGCGTGTCGCCGCGCAAGCCTTCGATGTGGATGCTGCGCCCGTCGTCCAGCTTCAAGGTTATCGAGCCGTTGATGAACTTCTTCGGGTCGCGCACGTCGGGGTCTGTGTCCAGCTTCTGCCGCATGGCGTCGAAGGTCTTGGCATCGTCGTAACCATACGTCCTGCTGGTCACGAGGTTGGACATATAAGTGAGGTAGATGCCGCTCACCTCGCCGTCGGCAGGGGCGATGACTTCGGTTCCTTCGGGCGCACCAATGACCAGCGTGCAGAAGTTCGCCTCGTGGTCAAGCAAGTCCTGCGGACGCAGCAGAATGTTGTCGCCCGTTTGCTGGCCCTTGACGGGCCAGAGGAGGGAAGCCCCACCGCCGTTCTCTTCCTCGGACGCGGGACGTGTCTGTGCCCAAGCCCCGCCGCCCACAGCCGCAATGGCGAGCACCATTATCAATAGTTTCTGTTTCATAATAGTGTTGTTTGTTAAATTGTTTTCTTTGCCTTGTCGCCTATATAACGCTTCTGCAAGCGAATCTTTACCCATAAAAGATGTTAAAGAGCTTTGTCAAGTCATCATGCTTTTGTACTTTTGCAATCAGAAACCAAAGGCATTGCAAGATTATGACAGCAACAGCACAGAAAGTGGCATCTACGCCGATGGCTCCTTATATCGGGCTGATGCGTGGCATGAGCCGTGAGGATAAACAGATTGTGGTAACGTTCCTCGTTGAGGAAATGGAAGAGCCACAGGTGAGGAGACAGGTTCCCGCATCGTTCAAGAAGTTGCGCGGCATGGTGAACATCACCGATGAGGAGATGGCACAGGACGCGCACTTAGCCCATATCATGCAGCGATGAAGCAGATCTTTCTTGACACGGACATTCTGATAGACTACATCGACAACCGTGCAGGAGCCGATGACGCCGAGCAGATTTTCGCCTGTGGCTTTCACCGCCCCGCCGCGTCAGTTCCCGATGCAGCGGGGCGGATGAGTCTATTGCCTGTTACGTTCACCTTGGGGAAGCTTGAATATTATCGGCAGGATGAAGTGAGAGCAGACGATTCTGTTGCCGACTTTGGCTGGTGTCCAGGCAGGCATCAGCTTGACGACGCGCAGGGCTTCATCTGACAGTAGCTTGTCTGGCGACTTCATTACCTTGGCTTGGGTTATGCGGCCGTCCTTCTCTACGACGAACTGGACGAGAACACGTCCTTGGATTTTCTTGGCTACAGCCTCTGCGGGATAGTGAATGTTCTGTCTCATCCACTCATAGCAAGCGGCATCGCCGCCAGGGAAGCCAGCATTCACTTCGACAACATCATAGATGGAGTCGTTATCGGCCTTCGAGCTGAGGTCCACCCGAGTAATGTTTCCCTCTGCGTCCTTTGTGATGGTGACATTGTTGAGGTCAATGTCATTGAGCCAGTTGCCATTAACAGGCGTGGCGGGTTCGCCATCTATTCTGAGAACAGCATGGTCTAATGCCACCATCTCTTTGACATGGCCGACAGGTTTACTGAAGTCCAGTCGGTAGGTGGATTCATCCCCCACCGTTTCTTCCGTTGGAACCGCGGATCTGCTGGGAACTTGATCCGAGGGTTTCGCAAACGCCACGATGGCAAGCATCGTCATGGGCAGCAGGTACAGCGCCTTGGCTGCACGCCACTTGTTGGATTTTCTTTTGAACATCATTGTGATACGTTTTTTGATTCTACTTTGGTTGAATGTGTTTACCACGGGCTGCAGTCCCGGGCGAACGGCTTTGAGAAT
Organism: Bacteroidaceae bacterium; assembly: GCA_017455585.1. Taxonomy (GTDB): domain Bacteria; phylum Bacteroidota; class Bacteroidia; order Bacteroidales; family Bacteroidaceae; genus Physcousia. Next base: position 10,465 of record JAFSZU010000165.1, read on the forward strand.
CAGCAGCTGATTATATTCTCGGATGTCTATTCCTGTTTGCAGTACGGCGCGGTCGGCCTCATACTCATGCACGTCGCTGAGGTCTTCGCGCAGCATCCTGGCGAAGGGCAGGAACCACAGCGTGCGGCAAGTGATCTCCGCAAGCATCTTGTCCCACGAATGACCGAGGCGCACGTGGGTGAGCTCGTGGGTGAGGACGGCCTCATCCCCCTCCCCTCTCTCCACCATAATCCACTGCATCCATGAGCAAGCGTTCTTCAGCTCTGGGCAGAGGAGGATGCGGGCACCGTCACGCACTTCGATGAGTTCCGAGCGGCGGATGAGGCGCACGATGCCAAGGAGCGAGCGCAGGTAAGCCAGTAGGCAGAGGGCGGCACCGATACAGTAGATCAGCATCAGCCAGCCAAGGATTTTGCCATTCTCCCCCACCCCTTTTGATTGTTCCATCATGATGGAATAATCATTCGGTGATGATGGAATAATCATTCCATCATGAAGGAATGATTGACGAAGCCGGGGGTCCTCGCCTGAGCGTCCTGTGAGTGAAGCCTCATCGCCCAGACGTTGTCCGCCGGGCAATGACAGCTCTTGTTCCAGACGAGCGAACCCTTCGCTCAGCCACGTCTCGTGACCCAAGTGGAAATGACAGAGGGGCAGCACGGCGGAGGCCAGGAGGATGGCGACCAGCACCGCACGGTTCAGCGTGTGCAGCGTCTCGCGGCGGAGCGTCAGGCCGTAGAGCGAGTAGAGAAGCGTGAGGGCGAAGGCCCATTTGACGATGTAAATCATAAGGTCCCCTCCCGTTTATTCATCTGATCTGCCAGGAACTGCATCAGCTCCGCCTCGCTGAGTTTCTCCTCCGAGACGAACTCCGAGACGACGCTGAGGTAGGAGCCGTCGAAGTAGCGGTCGATGAACGTGCCAAGCTTCGTGCGGCCGTAGGCACGCTTTTCCACGATGGGCCAATAGACATAGCCTCGACCCTGCTGGCGATGTGCCAGATAGCCCTTGCGCTCCAATGACTGAAAGGCATTCTGGATACCGTTGATGAGCGGACGCGGTTCCTCGTAGAGCATGAACACGTCCCGTGGAGTACACTCGCCCAACTGCCAGATGTGCTCCATCACCTCTTCTTCTTTTGCACTCAGTTTAATCATATTTTCGATGCTTTTATAACATTTGCCAATGTTCGACGGTGCAAAGAAAAGAAGATTATCTCAAACAGCCATGACTTACAGCTCCCGTTTAAGAATCCTTAAATGTTGAATTGCTATTTTCCTGCATTTCCTACATCAAGGAGCAGACGGGAGCCACGGCGGACAACCTCAGCGTGCAAGGTGGACAAACTGTCGAAAGCCTCAAAGCCTTCGGAACCTATGTAGAAGCACTGAAGAGCTATCTGGGAGCAAGAGCGAGTTGACAAACGTCAATAAAGAACACTTCTTTTTATCAAAATGAAATAGAACAGTTGCACACAACGACACAATGACGTATCTTTGCAACATAATAATTTCAGAATGACAAGTTGATACATTCATCCAATGGAAGAACCTAAACACGAATGTGGCGAGGCGATGACCCACATCCATCATCAAATCGTTGAATCATCAAATCCTTAAATCATTAAATCATTAAATCGTCAAATCATTAAATCATTAAATCGTCAAATCGTCAAATCATTAAATCGTCAAATCATTAAATCGTCAAATAAAGTCATGTGTGGAATCGTAGGTTACATTGGCCAGAAGAAGGCCTATCCCATTTTAATTAAAGGACTCAAGAGACTGGAATATCGCGGCTACGACAGCGCGGGCGTGGCCATGATTGCTACCAACGGAAGCCTCAACGTGTATAAGGCCAAAGGCAAGGTGGCCGACCTCGAAGCTTTCTGCGAGGACAAGGACATCAGCGGCTGCGCGGGCATCGCACATACCCGCTGGGCCACGCACGGCGAGCCCAACAGCACCAATGCACACCCGCATTATTCTGCCTCCGGACGGCTGGCTCTCATCCATAACGGCATCATCGAGAACTACGCCACCATCAAGGAGAACCTCATGGCCCGCGGCATTGCGTTCAAGAGCGTCACAGACACAGAAGTCCTTGTGCAGCTCATCGAGCATATCATGGTGAGCAACGACCTCCAACTGCTCGAAGCCGTGCAAGTGGCCCTCCACCAGGTCATCGGTGCCTACGCCATCGCCATCCTCGACCGCGAACACCCCGACACCATCATCTGCGCCCGCCAGAGCTCGCCGCTCGTGGTGGGCCTGGGTGCCGACGGCGACTTCTTCCTGGCCTCCGATGCCAGTCCCATCGCAGAATACACCGACAAAGTGGTCTATCTGAATGACGGTGACATCGCCGTGATGCGCCTGGGCGAGGAGCTGAAGGTGGTCAACCTGGACAATGTGACGCAGCACCCGAAGGTGAAGCAGATCGACGTCACGCTGGGGCAGTTGGAGAAGGGCGGCTATCCTTATTTCATGCTCAAGGAAATCTTCGAGCAGCCCAACTGCCTGCGCAACTGCATTCGCGGTCGCATCAACGTGGATGCCGACCGCATCACCCTCTCTGCTGTCATCGACTACCGCGAGAAACTGGTGGCCGCACGCCGCATCATCATCGTGGCATGCGGCACCTCGTGGCACGCAGGACTCATCGGCAAACAGCTTATCGAAAGCCTTTGCCGCATCCCCGTGGAGGTGGAGTACGCCTCGGAGTTCCGTTACCGCGAACCGGTCATCTTCCCCGACGACGTGGTCATTGCCATCTCGCAGAGCGGGGAGACTGCCGACACGCTGGCGGCCATTGAGCAGGCTCGTCAGGCCGGGGCTTTCGTTTTCGGCATCTGCAACGCCATCGGTGCCAGCATCCCACGCCAAACGTCAACAGGTGTCTATATCCATGTGGGGCCGGAAATAGGCGTGGCCAGCACGAAAGCCTTCACGGGACAGGTCACCGTCCTCTCCATGCTCGCCCTCTGCCTGGCCAACGAGCGCCGCACCATCTCCGGAGAATTATACAAGGAAATGGTGGCCGAACTGACACGCATCCCCGATAAAATGGAGGAGGCACTGAAGACCAATGCGCAGATCGAGCATCTGGCACCCATCTTCACCTACGCCAAGAACTGTCTCTACCTCGGACGCGGCTATAACTATCCCGTAGCCCTTGAGGGAGCCTTGAAGTTGAAAGAGATCTCCTATATCCATGCCGAAGGCTATCCCGCCGCCGAGATGAAGCACGGCCCCATTGCCCTCATCGACAGCGAGATGCCTGTCTTCGTCATCGCCACACGCGACAAGCTCTATGAGAAAGTCATCAGTAATATACAAGAGGTACGCGCGCGTGGCGGGCGTGTCACAGCCCTGGTCACCGCCGGCGACGAGCAGATCCGCAAGCTTGCCGACCATGTGATTGAACTGCCCGACACGCTTGAATGCTTCCAGCCGCTCATCGCCAGCATACCCCTCCAACTCCTCGCCTACCACATCGCCGTCTGCAAGGGCAAGGACGTGGACCGCCCCCGCAACCTGGCCAAGAGCGTCACCGTGGAATAAACAGACAAGACTTTGTTAATCAATATGGACACAAAATACATCTTCGTAACGGGCGGTGTGGTATCTTCCTTGGGAAAGGGCATCATCTCTGCCAGCATCGGCAAGCTGCTACAGGCACGCGGCTACAAAGTCACCATCCAGAAGTTTGACCCATATATCAACATCGACCCAGGAACACTGAACCCCTATGAGCACGGCGAGTGCTACGTGACGGAAGACGGCTTCGAGACGGACTTGGACCTGGGTCATTACGAGCGTTTTACAGGTATAAACACAACACGAAACAACAGCATAACAACCGGTCGCATCTATAAGACGGTGATAGACCGAGAGCGTCACGGTGACTACCTAGGAAAAACCATCCAAGTGGTGCCACATATCACGGATGAGATAAAGAGGAGGATGCTGCATTTTGAAGTTGACAAGTTGACAGGGAAACAAGTTGACAAGTTGGATGCAAATTCAAACAACTCGACAACTCGTCAACTCGTCAACTCGTCAACTGAATACGACTTTGTCATCACCGAGGTGGGCGGCACCATCGGCGACATTGAGAGTGCGCCGTTTATGGAGGCCATCCGGCAATTGCGCTGGGAGTTAGGACGCGATGCCGTATGCGTACACCTGACCTACGTGCCCTATTTGAAGGCTGCCGACGAGTTGAAGACAAAGCCCACACAACACAGCGTGAAGGAACTGCAAGGGATGGGTATCCAGCCTGACATCTTGGTACTCCGTACTGAACGCCACCTTGACGATGCCCTGCGCATGAAGGTGGCTTCATTCTGTAATGTCGATCTGGAATGCGTGGTGCAGAGCGAGGACATGCCCAGCATCTATGAGGTGCCGGTGAACATGCAGCATCAGGGACTGGACGCCGCCATCATGCGAAAGATAGGCATTCCCGTAGGCGAGACTCCCGCCATGAAGCCTTGGCGTGACTTCCTGGAGAAGCAGCGTAATGCAACCCGCGAGGTACACATTGGACTCGTGGGCAAATATGCATTGCAGGATGCTTACAAGAGCATCCGCGAGAGCCTGAATCTGGCCGGCATCTACAACGACGTGAAAGCCAAACTGCTTTTCATAAACAGCGAGGAGATAACCAACGCGAACGTCAGCGAAAAGCTTGAGGGTATGCAGGGTGTCGTCATTTGTCCGGGCTTTGGTCAGCGCGGCATCGAAGGCAAGATCATCGCTGCTGAATACACTCGCACACATGATATCCCAACCTTCGGCATCTGCTTGGGTATGCAAATGATGGTGATAGAATTTGCAAGGAATGTGCTGGGATATAAAGGGGCTTGCAGTAGGGAAAGCCTCACCCCCAACCCCTATCCCAAAGAGAGGGGAGTATATAGTTCTGCCTCTGAAAACGCTGATAACACAAGTGACCACTCCCCTCTCTTTGGGAGAGGGGCAGGGGGAGAGGCTGTCTGTGTCATTGACCTCATGGAGGAACAAAAGACGATTACCCAGATGGGTGGCACGATGCGACTGGGCGCCTACGAATGTGAACTGGTGAAGGGCAGCCGCGTTTACGAGGCATACGGCGAAGAAACGCTGATTCATGAGCGCCACCGCCATCGCTACGAGTTTAATAATGCCTATAAAGAGGTGTACGAAAAGAATGGTATGAAGTGTGTGGGCATCAACCCCGCCGCCGACCTCGTAGAGATTGTAGAGATACCCGATAAACGCTGGTACATTGGCACGCAGTTCCATCCGGAATACTCGTCAACTGTGCTGCATCCCCATCCGCTGTTCATGAGTTTCGTCAAGGAATGTACAAATAGCTAAATAGTCCACTTGTCAAATAAATCGTAAATCGTAAATTGTCAAATCGTAAATTGATATGGTGGAACAGCTGAAACATGAATGTGGTGTGGCGATGATTCGCCTACTGAAGCCGCTGAGCTACTATGAACGGAAATACGGTACGTGGCGCTACGGACTGAACAAGCTCTACCTGATGATGGAGAAACAGCATAACCGTGGTCAGGAGGGTGCCGGTGTGGCCTGCGTCAACCTTGACGCACCCGTGGGCGAGGAATATATGTTCCGCGAGAAAGCCGGGGGCAAGGATGCCATCACGGAGGTGTTCAAGCATGTAGATAAGTCGTTTGAAGGTCAGCTCTATATGGGTCATCTGCGCTACTCCACAACGGGCAAGAGCGGATTGCAATACGTGCATCCGTTCCTTCGCCGTAACAACTGGCGCGCCAAGAACCTGTGTCTGTGCGGCAACTTCAACATGACCAATATCGATGAGATATTTGAGAAGATTGTGCAGCAAGGGCAGTCGCCACGCATCTACAGCGACTCCTACATCACCTTGGAGCTGATGGGGCATCGTCTGGATCGTGAGGTGGAGCGTTGCTTCGTAGAGGCCAAGGAGAAGGGCTTGGAGAACACGGACATCACACGCTACATAGAGGACAACATGCAGATGGCCAATGTGCTACGCACGACAATGACCGACTACGACGGTGGCTACGTGATGTGCGGGATGACGGGTTCAGGAGAGATGTTTGCCGTGCGCGACCCCTGGGGCATCCGTCCCGCATTTTGGTATCATGATGACGAGGTGATTGCCGTTGCCAGCGAGCGCGCCGTGTTGCAGACGACCTTCGACCTCTCTTGCGAGGACGTGCAGGAGCTGCCGGCCGGGAAGGCATTGATTGTCCACAAGAACGGGTCATCGTCCCTTGAGACCATTCTGGAGGCCAAGAATCAGGCACGCTGTTCTTTTGAACGGATTTATTTCAGTCGTGGCTCCGACCGCGACATCTACCACGAACGCAAGCAATTGGGCCAGCAACTCACAGCACCCATCCTGAAAGCTATTGATGGCGATACCGACCACACCGTTTTCTCCTTCATCCCCAACACTGCCGAAGTGGCTTTCTACGGCATGATGGAGGGGTTGCGAAGTCTGGGACTCAGTGTTCGCAGCGAGAAGGTGGCATGGAAGGACATCAAACTGCGCACGTTCATCACGGAGGCTGACTCGCGCAACGACCTTGCCTCGCACGTCTATGACATTACTTACGGTTCGCTGCGGCCATACGAGGACAATCTGGTCATCATCGACGACAGTATTGTGCGCGGAACGACTTTGAAAGAAAGCATCTTCAAGATTCTTGACCGTCTGCATCCCAAGAAGATTGTGATGGTGAGCAGTTCGCCACAGATCCGCTACCCCGATTACTACGGCATTGACATGGCACGCCTGGAAGAGTTCTGTGCCTTCCGCGCCACCATTGCCTTGTTGCAGGAGCGTGGCTTGTGGGACATCGTGCAGCGCACCTACGAGGCTTGTCGTGCTGAACTCCAGAAGCCAAAAGCCGAGCAGCGCAATTGCGTTTGTGCCCTCTACAAGCCTTTCACGGTGGATGACATCAATCGCAAGATGGCAGAGATGCTACGTCCTGTGGGCATGAATGCTCCCGTAGAATTTGTATTCCAAACCATTGAAGGGCTCCACGCCGCCTGTCCCGACCATCAAGGCGACTGGTACTTCACTGGCCGCTACCCCACTCCAGGCGGTAACCGCCTCGTGAACCAAGCCTTTGTGAAATATATGGATGAGATAAAGAGTAAAGCGTAAATCGTCAAATCTTTAAATCTTCAAATAAAGTTATGTGTGGTATCGTGTCTATTTTCAACATTAAACAGCAGACGCCAGAGCTGAGGCAGAAGGCGTTGCGAATGAGTCAGAAACTCCGTCATCGTGGTCCCGACTGGAGTGGCATATACTGCGGTGGCAGTGCCATCCTAGCCCACGAGCGCCTCTCTATAGTTGACCCAGAGAGTGGCGGGCAACCGTTGTACTCGCCAGATCGCAAGCAGGTGCTTGCAGTCAATGGTGAGATATACAACCATCAGGAGATTCGTCGCCGCTTTGCTGGAGAGTATGAGTTCCAGACGGGCAGTGACTGCGAGGTGATATTGGCGCTTTATCGTGATTTTGCCAGTGGCAAGATTACGATAAAGGAATTGCTCGAAAACCTTTCTGGCATCTTTGCCTTCGCACTTTATGACGAGGAGCGTGATGAGTTCTTGATTGCCCGCGACCCCATCGGCGTAATACCTTTATATATAGGCTATGACAGCGACGGAAAGGTGTATGTGGCCAGCGAGCTGAAAGCCCTTGAAGGACAGTGTGAGCGGTATGAGCCTTTCCTCCCTGGCCACTATGCCTATGGCAAAGGAAAAGTGAAAAGTGAAAAGTTAAAAATGATTCGCTATTATAAGCGAGACTGGTTCGACTACGCCGCCGTGAAGGACAATCCGGCCTCGGTGGACGCTATCCGTGATGGCCTTACCGCCGCGGTCAAGCGCCAGCTGATGTCCGATGTGCCCTACGGTGTACTGCTCAGCGGCGGTATGGACAGCAGTGTGGTCTCTGCCATCGCCGAGAAGTTCAGTGAACACCGCATTGAGGACGACTCGAAGACCAAAGCTTACTGGCCGCGGCTGCATAGCTTTGCCGTAGGACTGAAGGGTGCTCCCGATTTGGAGAAAGCACGCCTCGTGGCCAAGCACATCGGCACCGTCCACCACGAGATTAACTACACTATTCAGGAGGGCTTGGATGCTATCCGCGATGTCATCTACTTCATCGAGACTTACGATGTCACCACCGTGCGCGCTTCCACGCCAATGTATCTGCTGGCCCGTTTCATCAAGTCAATGGGTATCAAGATGGTGCTCTCGGGCGAGGGAGCCGACGAGATCTTCGGTGGCTACCTCTATTTCCACAAGGCTCCGAGCGCACAGGCATTCCACGAAGAGACGGTTCGCAAGCTCTCAAAGCTCCACTTTTATGACTGTCTCCGTGCCAATAAGAGTCTCTGCGCTTGGGGCGTCGAAGGCCGTGTGCCGTTCCTCGACAAGGAGTTTCTGGATGTGGCGATGCGCACAAATCCGGAGGCCAAGATGTGTGGCCCGAAGCAGAACGGAGAACCTGGCTTTGAGATTGAGAAGAAGATTGTGCGCGAGGCCTTTGCCGACATGCTACCCGAGGAAATCGCATGGCGACAGAAGGAACAGTTCAGCGACGGCGTAGGCTACAGCTGGATTGACACGTTGAAGAAGATCACCTCTGAGGCCGTGACCGACGAGCAGATGGCACATGCCGCCGAGCGCTTCCCCATCAACCCGCCGCTCAACAAGGAAGAGTACTACTACCGAAGCATCTTCGCCGAGCATTTCCCCAGCGACTCTGCGGCACGCAGTGTGAACCAGGAGGCCAGCGTGGCATGTTCCACCGCCATCGCCCTTGAATGGGATGCAGCGTTCAAGAACATGAACGACCCCAGCGGGCGCGCCGTGAAAGGAGTACATGAACAGGCATACTGAGTTGAGAGTTGAAAGTTGAAAGTTGAAAGTTGATAATTGTTAGTAGTTAGTAGTTAGTAGTTAGTTGAAATTGAAAGTTCCAAGATGAAGGACGCAAGATTGATACTCTGTGACGGAACGGTGTTCCACGGCAAGAGCTTCGGTTATGAGGCTGACGCCGAGGGTGAAGTGGTGTTCAACACTGCGATGACGGGTTACCCCGAAAGCCTTACCGACCCCAGCTATGCAGGCCAGATTCTGACGTTTACCTATCCGCTGATAGGCAACTATGGGGTGCCAAACCTCACCGCCTCTGGTGAGGATGTTCTCCCTGTTTTAGAAAGTGAGCGGATTCACCCAAAGGCGGTTATTGTTGCAGATTATAGCGAGGAATATAGCCATTGGAACGCGAAGGAGAGCCTGGGTGCATGGCTGAAACGCGAGAAGATTCCCGGCATCACGGGCATCGACACACGCAGGTTGACGCAGGTGCTGAGAGAGCATGGGGTAATGATGGGAAGAATTATTATAAATGATAAATTAGGAATCAAGAATGAAGAATTATCCGATTACGGCTCCATCAATTGGGTTGAGAAAGTGAGTTGCAAGAAGGTCATCACATACAAACCCGACATTATGGACGGAATGCAATTGTCAAATTGTAAATCGTCAAATCGTCAAATAAAGGTTGTGCTTGTGGATTGTGGTGTGAAAGCCAACATTATCCGTTGCTTATTGCGCAGAGGCGTGGAGGTTATTCGTGTGCCTTGGGATTACGACTTCAATGAACTTGACTTCGACGGTCTCTTCCTCGCCAATGGACCTGGTGACCCGGAGCTGTGCGAAAAGACGGTGGAGCACATCAGGGTGTTCCTGGAAAAAGAGCTATTGAAATCGGTCGGGGAAACCGACGGGCACGCGCGCCCCTTGATGGGCATCTGCCTAGGTAATCAGTTGCTGGCCCGCGCAGCAGGTGCAAAGACCTACAAACTGAAATACGGTCATCGCAGCCACAACCAGCCCGTGCGGCAGGTGGGCACGAACCGTTGCTTTATCACTTCACAGAACCATGGTTATGCCGTGGATACCGAGACCCTGCCAGCTGATTGGGAACCACTCTTCGTGAACATGAACGACGGCTCCAACGAAGGTATCCGTCACAAATCCAACCCTTGGTTCTCTGCTCAATTCCATCCCGAAGCCTGCTCTGGTCCGACCGACACAGAGTGGATGTTTGATGAGTTTGTGTCATTAGTTAACGAGTTAACAAGTAAACAAGTAAACAAGTTGGATGAAAAAACTAGCATCTTGTTAACTTGTCAACTCCTCAACTCGTCAACTTCAGCAAACAACTTGTCAACTCGTCAACTCGTCAACTCGTCAACTATAAAGAAAGTCCTCCTTCTCGGCTCCGGCGCCCTCAAGATCGGCCAGGCGGGTGAGTTTGACTATTCCGGCGCACAGGCACTGAAAGCCTTGAAGGAAGAGGGCGTGAGAAGAATACTCATCAACCCCAACATTGCCACTGTGCAGACCTCCAAGGATGTGGCGGACACGGTATATTTCCAACCGGTCACACCCGACTTTGTGGAGCGCGTCATCGAGAAAGAGCGCCCTGACGGTATTCTGTTATCGTTTGGTGGACAGACGGCGCTGAACTGTGGCGTGGAGCTCTATAAAAGAGGTGTGTTGGAGAAATACGGTGTAAATGTCTTGGGCACACCCGTGCAGGCCATCATCGACACCGAGGACCGAGAACTCTTCGTGAAGCGCCTCGACGAAATCGGTGTGAAGACCATCAAGAGTCAGGCGTGCGCGACTAAGGAGGAAGTGCGCCGGGCGGCTGTCGAGCTAGGCTATCCCGTCATCCTGCGCGCAGCCTATGCCCTCGGTGGCCTTGGTTCCGGCTTCTGCGAGAACGAGTCAGAGTTGGAGACTCAAGCCGAGGAGGCTTTCTCTTTCTCGCCACAGGTATTGGTTGAGAAATCCCTAAAGGGTTGGAAGGAAATCGAATACGAGGTGGTGCGCGACCGCTTTGACAACTGCATCACCGTCTGCAACATGGAGAACTTCGACCCGTTGGGTATCCATACGGGCGAGTCGATCGTGGTTGCTCCGAGCCAGACGCTCACCAACAGCGAATACCACAAGCTACGCGCGCTGGCCATCAAGATTATCCGTCATATCGGCATCGTCGGCGAGTGCAACGTGCAGTACGCCCTTGACCCCAACTCCGAGGACTACCGCGTCATTGAGGTCAATGCTCGCCTCTCGCGTTCGTCAGCTTTGGCCTCGAAGGCCACAGGTTATCCCTTAGCCTTCGTAGCTGCCAAGCTAGGCCTCGGCTACGGCCTCTTCGAACTGAAGAACTCTGTCACCAAGACCACCAGCGCCTTCTTCGAGCCAGCCCTCGACTATGTCGTCTGCAAGATTCCGCGCTGGGACCTCTCCAAGTTCCATGGCGTGAACCACGAACTGGGTTCCAGCATGAAGAGCGTAGGCGAGGTGATGGCCATCGGACGCACCTTCGAGGAAGCCATTCAGAAAGGCCTCCGTATGATTGGCCAGGGGATGCACGGCTTTGTCGATAACAAAGCGCAGCACGTCACCGACGTGCCGGCCACGCTCCAGCATGCCACTGACACCCGCATTTTCGTCATCGCAAAGGCCATGCTGATGGGTTACACGGTGGAGCAAATCCATGAGTTGACCAAAATCGACCGCTGGTTCCTGCAGAAACTCAAGCACATCGTGAACATCAACGACAGCCTGAAGGAGTTCTCGCAGATGGCTGAGATGACAGAGGTGATGGAACCGCTGGAGTTCATAGAGTACCTCGAAGCCCCTGAGTTCGTGAAGCTCCTCCGTGAGGCCAAGATCTATGGCTTTTCCGACTTCCAGATTGCCCGCGCCCTCAGTCTCGGTGATATTCGGTCCATGGAAGAGGCCGGACAGCTTGTCCGCATCTGGCGCAAGGAACTCGGCATCGTCCCCATCGTCAACCAAATAGACACCCTCGCTGCGGAATACCCTGCCGGAACCAACTACCTGTATCTGACCTATTAGCCATCAGCTCAGAAGGATGACGGACGTGGTTCCAGCATCATGTATCTATTTACTATTCAGCCGCAGGTCAGAAATCTTTGTTCTCCTCAGTTCACTCTCCATTCTATTGATGACGGCTTCGGCAGAGGCATAGATCTTGTCCATGGTGGCGGCAGGGTCGCCGGGGGCGAAGCGGGCAAACTCGCAGTCGTCCAGTGTGCGGGTGAACTCGTCGATGAGGTCGGCGGTGAGGCCGCAATCCGAGAGTCGTTCACGCACATTGTCCTTAGACAGCTCGCCGGTGGGGATATTGAGTTTGTCGCTCACATAGCCCCAGAGGGCCTTCATGGTCTCCTCGTAGAACGCGGTGGCATTGTTCTCTTTCAGCAGCTTACGCGCCACGCGCAGACGTTTGGTGGCTGCCTTGCTGGCACCGCGTCCACGGCGTCCGGCCACGTCGGCCATGGCCACAGCCCTGCGACGGAATGCCCATACAAGTGCCAGGAAGATGGCCAGCAGACCGGCATGTATCAGCCAGAAGCGGCGGCTGTTATAGAAGGCTGAGTCGCCCGTCTGGAAGGCGGGCTTGCCGGTCTTGATGAAGCGGATATCACTGTTCAGCAGTTCGATGTCCTCCTTGGAGATGGCCGACGTGCTGCCGCCGCCGCCCTTGCCTTTCTCCACGTCCACGGTATAAGCCTCGGCGGTGGCGGTGCGATATTCGCGGGCATCGGGGTCGAAATAGCAGAACTCCACTGCCGGCACCTCGAACTTGCCTTGGTGACGCGGCACGGCGATATAGTCATAGAGGACCTTGCCCGAGCTGCCGTTGGGGCCGATGGTGGTCTTCTCCTCGGTCTTGGGATCATAACGCTCAAAATCCTTCGGCCATGCCACCTCGGGAGCTTTCATCAGCTTCATGTTGCCCGTGCCGGTGACGGTGAGGCGCAGCGTAGTGGCATCATTGGCTTTCAGTTGCTGGGGCGTGAGGGAGGACGTGATGGAGAACTTACCGACAGCTCCCGAGAAGTTGGCAGGTCTGGGCTGCGGCAGTGCATCGACCTGCAAGGTGACAGCGGGTGCCATCACCGTCTTGCGCACCTCCTGCATCATGCTGCCACCGCCAAAGAAAATGTCGAAGGGGTCGGCACTGCGGTTCTGCTGCACGACGGTGGCCTCATACTTGATCTCAGGAATGGTGAGCGTGCCCGTCTGCTGCGGGAACACCACATACTGGCTCCAGACAACGGTGCCGTAGTTGCGCCCGTTGTAATGCTCCATCTTCAGTTCGGGCTGACGTTGGCGGTTGAGTTCCTGCACATGGAAGCCGTCGAGGTTCGGCATCTTACCTTGCAACTCACTGACGTTGACGAGCGTATAGAGTTTGTAGGTCAGCAATACGGCCTCCTGCTCAAAGACGCGCTTCTTGGAGGCAGTCACGGCGATGAAGATGTCCTTGCCAGTTATGCGGTCGCCAATATTCTGCGTGCGCATCCGGTCTGGCTGCTGTTGGGAAGCATGTCCCCCACCCTGCCCCTGCTGGGCGGCGGCACCACCATTGTTGCGGGCTGTGCTGCCTCCGGGCAGAACGGTAATCTCCGGCGAAGCGGAACTGACACTCTTGCCGTCGCTCTGGACGGTGGCGGCGGGGATGTGGAAGCTCCCGGCCTTGTCGGCAGAGACGGTGTAGGTGAAGGTGACGGTGCTGGAGGATGTGGTCTTGCCGTTGACGATGGAGAAACTGGACGAGGTGCTCTGACTGGGACCATAGAGCACGGTCAACCCCTCGAAGTTCCCGACATTGAACCCTTCCACATCAGTGGTATTGACTACGTAGGAGATGCGGAAGCGGTCGCCCTCCACGACCTCGCGAGGTGCCTGCACACGGATGGTGACCTGTGCCACTGCACACATCATGTTAACTAACACTATCAGAAAGAAACACAGCCGTTTCATTGCAATATTAACTAAGTGACTCTATAAATTGTTTACTGACTTTATTATATACACCACAGATTGCACAGATTACACGGATTCTTCGCTGCGAACAATCATCAATTTTGTTCATGATTTCACAGATTTCAGAGTGGCAATCGGCCCACGGGGACACTTCACACTTGAAGAACGCTCCGCATGTTTCGCGAGAAACAAGGCAGAGAGCACTCAGCACCAGCGTAGCGTGCTGCTCAATAATCTGTGAAATATCAAATAAAAAATCCATAACCAAAGGACATGTAATCTGTGAAATCCGTGTAATCTGTGGTGTTAATAAACTACCATTGCTTCTGGAGTTGGCGGCGCTGGCGTTGCTGCTGTTGCTGCGCCTTGTTGACCTTGTCCTGCGTCTGCTTCTCGTCTTGCATGGCAGCCTTCAGCATCTGCTCGGCGTTCTCGCGGGACATCTTGGGTTGTTCCTGCTGCTGTTCCTGCTGTTCCTGCTTCTGTTGGTCTTGTTGCTGCTGCTGTTGTTGCTGCTCTTGCTCCTGCTTCTGGTCTTGCTGATCCTGATTCTGCTGGTTCTGGTCCTGCGATTGGTTCTTCAGCTGATGCAGACAGAGAGCCAGGTTATAGCGTGTCTCGTCGTCTTTGGGATTGCGGCGAAGGGCATTCTTGTAGCACTCGATGGCCTCGGCGAACTGCTTTTGGCTCTGCAGGATAACGCCCATATTGTGATAGACCTGCGCCCCTCGCATCTTATCTTTCTGCAAGCGGGCAGCAGTCTCATAGCTCTTCATGGCGTCCTGCGGCTGCCCTTGATAAAGATGGGCGTTGCCGAGGTTATAGTGTGCCACGGCGTTGGTGTTGTCCTTCTCAATGGCTTTCTGATAATCCACCTGTGCTTTGGCATAGACGCTGTCACGATAGAGTCGGTTGCCATGACGGACATAGTAGCGGTCATTCTTCTGTTGGGCACTGGCGGGCAAAGAGACAAACAGTGCAATCAACATCACGGCGGCGGCATTGCCCGGCACACGGAAGAGGCGGAAACGCCCGAAGACGTGGTTCTGGCGCGCCAGCAAGAGGATTTCAATGATAAGCAGGACGAGCGCCATCCACGCGAAGTCGCGGAAATGCTCGTCAAACTCACTGTAGAGCTGTGATTCTATCTCCACCTTGGCCAGACGATCCACATGCTTCTGCAGAGCCGACTGTGCACTGGAGCTGTTATCCACATAGATATAGGCTCCGCCACCCGCCGAGGCAATCTCGCGGCACATATCCTCGTTGAGCTTGGAAACCACGGTGTTACCTGCGTGGTCGGTGATATAGCCATTAGAGCCTGGCATGGGAATGGGTGCTCCCTCGGGCGACCCCACACCCAGGACATAGACGTTCATGCCTTTCTTCTGTGCCGCCCTGGCGGCCTCCACGGCACCGCCCTCGTTGTCTTCGCCATCGGTGATGACGAAGATGGCACGCCCCACCCCTTGCTGCTGGGTAAAGCTATGGGTGGCCAGCTCGATAGCACGGGCGATGTCGGTGCCCTGCACGCTAATCATGGCCGGAGAAATGTTGTCGAGGAACATCTTGGCAGAGACGTAATCGCTGGTGATAGGCAGCTGGGTATAGGCATCGCCGGCATAGACGATGAGACCCACCTTGTCATCTGTCATATTGTCTATCAGGTTGCTAAGGAGCATCTTGGACTTCGCCAGACGACTGGGCTTCACGTCCTCGGCCAGCATGGAGTTGGACACATCCAGGGCGATGATGGCCTCGATGCCCTTGCGCTTGCGGGTATCTATCTTAGTGCCATACTGCGGGCGGGCCAGACAGACAATCATCATGGCCAGTGCAGCGGTGAGCAGCCAGAACTTCACTTCGGGGCGCCAACGGGACACGTCGGGCATGAGGGGTTTCAACAGCGACGGGTCACCATACTTGCGCAGACGGCGACGACGCAGGACGTTGGTGCCATAGTGCAACAAAGCCAACAGAGGAATGATGGCCAGTGCATAGAGATATAAAGGATTCTCGAATCGGAACACGGCAATATTTAACGATTTAATGATTTACAATTTACAATTTGGTCAGCCTGAGCAATTGTGAAATGGTGAAATTGTCCAATTGTGAAATTAAGGTATTTTCTTTAGCAGGGTTTCACGCAACAGGAGTTCGAGCAGGAGGAAGAGACAAGCCAGAAGCGCGAAGGGGGCAAAAGCCTCATAGCGTTTGCTGTACTGCTTCACATTCATCTTGGTCTTCTCCAGCTTGTCAATCTCCTGATAGACCTCGCGCAACTTGGCATTGTTGGTGGCACGGTAGAACTCGCCATTCGTGGCACGTGCAATGCTGGCAAGGGTCTTCTCATCAATTTCCACAGGAATATTGATGTACTCGATGCGGCCTCCAACGGGATATGGGTAACGTGCTGTTCCATTGGTGCCTACGCCGATGGTATAGACACGGATGCCAAAGCTCTTGGCAATCTCTGCGGCAGTGAGCGGCGAGATGTCACCGGCGTTGTTGGAACCGTCTGTCAAGAGGATGATGACCTTGGACTTGGCCTGTGAATCCTTCAGGCGGGTGATGGCGTTGGCCAGGCCCATGCCGATGGCCGTGCCGTCCTGCATCAGTCCTTTCTGCACCATGTCACAATCCACGCTCTGGAAGAGATTCAGGAGCACGGCATGGTCGGTGGTCATGGGGCACTGCGTGAAGGACTCACCCGAGAAGATGGTGAGGCCGATGTTATCATTGGGACGCCCGCTGATGAACTCCGATGCCACCTTTTTGGCAGCCTCGATGCGGTTGGGCTTCAAGTCCTCGGCCAGCATGGAGGTAGAGATATCCACACAGAGCATGATGTCGATACCCTCGATGGTGTGGTCGCTCCATGAGTTGCTGGTCTGGGGACGGCACAACACAAGGACAATCATTACGAAAGTGAGGATGCGCAACAAGAAGGGTGCATGGACAAGATACTGCTTGTAGGTGCGTGGTGCACGACGGAAAGCCAGCGTGGAAGACACCTGCAACGTGGGCTCGCTGGTGCGGTGGCGCAGCACATACCATAAAATATAAGGTATGAGCAGCAAAAGCAGCAGAAGGAAATATGGATTGGCAAACTGCATAGTGCTAAGTAGATGACGACATTTATCTTATACAAACCACAGATTACACGGATTACACGGATTGAATCCTTTCCATTTTAGGAAATCTGTGAAATTCATATAACAATTACACAGATGAGAAGCAGTAAAGAATCTGATTAATCTGTGCGCTCGGCTCGAAGAGACGCTTGACACTTCAAGAAATCTGTGGTTCATGTTAGAATCAAATATTGATTGGTTACTTAACGGATTAAGTCGATAACAAGGTAAAGCGCACAAGCCAGGAAGAGGACGGCCACGAAGCCCATGAGCCACATCACCACCTTGGCGGCGAAGGAACGTTTCTGGCTCTGCTTGACCTCCTCGGGGATTTCCTCCACCTCGGGCTTGGCGTTGGGGTCCACCTCCATCTTGGTCTGGTTGATGAAGTCGATGGCACTCACCAGATTGGCATCGTTCTCGTTGATGAGCGTCGTCCACTTGGCGAACTTCACGAGGTCGGCCGTAGTGAAGAGCTGGCGCAACTCGGCCAAGGCCGTCTCGTCCTGCTCCTGCAACAGACGTTCGATAATCTCGGAAGAGGTCATCTCAGTGGCATTAAAGCCATAGCGTTCCTTGATATAGGTGCGCAGGGTGTCGGTCAACTGGGTGTAATACTCCTTGCTGTCTTCCTCAGCCCACTTGCGCTCGCCCTTGATACGCTCAATCTCGCTCATGGCCACCTGATGGGGCGGCAATTTGACCTTGCGCTTGACGAAACGGATGATGGGCTTGTTCTCACGCCAGCGGCCATAGAGCCACAACAAGGCAATCACCAAGAGCTGATTCAGTACCAGAAGCCAGATGGCCGGTTTCCAGTCATCCCATGAGAAGGGGTTGTTCTGTATGTCCTTGGGGGGAGCAAAACGGTCCACATGCACCGTATCGACGGGAATCATAATCACCTTCAATGCCAAAGACTTGGACTGATATGGTTGTCCATCTACTTCAACGGTGAAGGGTGGCAGATAGACAAAGGCCGAATCCCACGCGGTGATGCTGTAGCGGTTCTGCACTTGCATCCGTTTCCCCTCATCCAGGCGGGTGGTGTCTGAACTGAGGAAATCCACAATCTCCACCTTGTCCGTCAGCGGCTGCAGAGGGCGCAGGTCGGGCATCTTCAATTTCTGTTGGGCTCCACAAGTGACATCCAGCGTCAGTTCCCGCTGCTCGCCAATGAGGAGTACAAGCGTGTCGATGCGAGCCTCAAAGACCACCTGGGCAAAACTCAACACGGGAAGGAGTAGAAGGAGAAGAAAAAGCCCCACCCCTGTCCTCTCCCCTGTTAGGGAGGGGTATTTATTTACTATTGACTGATGAAATATTTTTTCTTTCATTTCTTTTGTATTATCACCCCGCCCTAACAGGGGAGGGGTCGGGAGAGGGGCTTCTTCATGCCCTCTGTGCAAAAAGGTTTCTGAGGGCAACGACATAGTCCTGATCTGTGCGGACGCTGACGTGGTCCACATTGCTGCGAGTGAGGGTGTCATTGAGACGCGTCGTGTGCTCGTGCCACCAGCGGGACTGGGCAGCCCGCACTTTGCGGCTGGAGGTATCAATCCACTGTGTATGACCTGTCTCGGCATCACGGACGCGCATGAGACCCACATCCGGCAGTTCGGCAATGCGGCGGTCATAGACCTGAATGGCCATGATGTCGTGTTTGCGCCCGGCAATGGACAGGGGCTGACGGAAGTCCCGCTCGTCGATGAAGTCGCTGAGCAGGAAGCAGGTACAACGCCGCTTGATGACTTGGGTCAGGTATTCCACCGCCTGCTGGATGTTCGTGCGCTGGCTCTCAGGATGGAAGTCCAGGAGTTCGCGGATGATGTAGAGGATATGCTTGCGCCCCTTCTTCGGCGGGATGAACTTCTCGATGCGGTCGGAGAAGAAGATGACACCAATCTTGTCGTTGTTCTGGATGGCACTGAACGCCAGGGTGGCAGCAATCTCCGTGGTCATATCGCGCTTGGTCTGCACAATGGAACCGAAGTCCAGACTGCCGCTGACATCCACCAGGAGCATCACCGTCAGCTCGCGCTCCTCCTCAAAGACCTTGATAAAGGGCTTATTGAAACGCGCGGTGACGTTCCACTCGATGTCACGGATGTCGTCGCCATACTGGTACTCCCGCACCTCGCTGAAGGCCATACCGCGTCCTTTGAAGGCCGAGTGGTACTCCCCCGCAAAGATATTGCTGGAGAGTCCACGGGTCTTGATTTCAATCTGGCGGACGCGCTTGAGTATCTCAGATGTTTCCACTGCTTAATTTGACAATTAGACGATTTACGATTATACTATTAGTTTCTTTGGACCTATGTGAAATAATGAAATTGTGAGATTGTCCAATTGTGAAATTGTTCAATTGTCCAATTAAGGAACTTCCACCTTATTCAGAATCTTGGAGACAATCTCCTCGGCGGAGACGTTGTTGGCCTCGGCCTCGTAGGTGAGACCGATGCGGTGGCGCAGCACATCGTGAGCCACGGCACGGACATCCTCTGGGATGACATAGCCCCGACGCTTGATGAAAGCAAAGGCGCGGGCAGCCAGCGCCAGGTTGATGCTGGCGCGGGGCGAACCGCCGAACTCGATGAAGTCCTTGATCTCGTTGAGGTTATACTTCTCGGGATAGCGTGTAGCAAAGACGATGTCGGTGATGTACTGCTCGATCTTCTCGTCGATATACACCTGACGCACGACCTCGCGGGCCTCTGTAATCTCCTTGGTGGAAAGCACCGGGCGCACGCTGGTCTTCTGCCCGCCGATATTCTGGCGGATGATGCGCTTCTCCTCTTCAAACTTGGGATAGTCGATGACCACCTTCAGCATGAAACGATCCACCTGTGCCTCGGGCAGCGGATAAGTGCCTTCCTGCTCGATGGGGTTCTGTGTGGCCAGCACCAAGAAGGGTGAAGGCAGTGCAAACGTCTGCTTGCCGATGGTGACCTCACGCTCCTGCATGGCTTCGAGCAAAGCACTTTGCACCTTGGCCGGAGCACGGTTAATCTCGTCGGCGAGGATGAAGTTGGCAAAGATGGGGCCTTGCTCCACCATGAACTTCTCGTCCTTCTGGGAATAGATCATGGTGCCGGTGACGTCGGCAGGCAACAGGTCCGGGGTGAACTGTATGCGGCTGAACTTGGCGTCAACCAGTTGTGCAAGGGTCTTGATGGCAAGGGTCTTAGCCAGGCCGGGCACACCTTCCAGCAAGACGTGACCGTCTGAGAGGAGGCCGATGAGTAATGATTCTACGAGATGGCGCTGGCCCACAATCACCTGGTCCATGCCCGTCATGAGATTGGTAACGAAACCGCTCTGGCGCTCTATGCGCTCATTGAGCTCGCGAATGTCAATGGATTCTGCCATAATACTTTTCTTATAAGTAACTACTCATTATTAGTATATAATTATGAACCACAGATTTCACAGATTAAACAGATTCTTTAACGCTTCTAATAATCTGTGTAATTCTTATCGAAATTTCACAGATTTTCTATATTGGGAACCTTATAATCCGTGTAATCTGTGTAATCTGTGGTTTGTATAAGATAATTGTGTTCACCTACTTATATTCTTTAAATTCTCAATTTTCAATTTATTTATGTTTCAGTTCGGGAATCTTCAGTTCCTTGTCCAGCGGAACGATATCCGGGTTCTTGATGCCATTCATCACACAGATGTATTCCACATAGTCCTTGGACTGATAATATTTGATGGAAATGTTCAAGAGGGTTTTGCCCGCCTTCATCACTTCTGTACCCTTGATGCCAACGATGTAATATTCACCACCTTCAACCTGCGGATAGGCCAGCACTTCAGAAGGTTGCCTGGAGGGAGTCTTCTTCTGGTGAACAGCAGAAGAATCACTGGAAATGTTGGGCGTAGCAACTGCTACGGGTTCTGTCTTCGAGACGGATTTACCCACTTGCTTAGTCACTGGTCGGGTTGGTTGTACCTTAGATGTTTCTTTCTTAGACGAGAATAGTTGTTGCCATTCAGGCAAGGATACAGGACGCTCATAGCCAACAGCATAGCCCACAACAAAGAATATCAACGACAACAAGACGGGGAGAAGCACACGCCAGAAGCTACGTTGACGGGGAGTTGTAACAGGCTCCTCTTCGACGGGTTTCTCGTCCGGAACTGCTTCCACAGGTTGTTCATCCTCTGTAGCCTCTACAGATTGCTCTTCCTGTGCAGCCTCTACAGGTTGTATATCCAAAATGGTTTCTGCTGGTTGATCTTTCTCAATAGGATCTTCTGGTTGTTCGATCTGAGTGGCTGCCACTGGTTGCTCCTCTGGAATGACTACCTCTGTAGGTTGCCCGGCCTGTGTCAACACTTTTTCAGATAGTTGTTCTTCTACGTCAACCTCTGACAATTGTTCCTCCTGCACTTCGGGAACGGTTACAAGCTCCTCGTTCGTTTCTGTCTGGGTTGCTTCCTCGTTGAGGTTCATTGCCTCCATCGCTTCGAGGGGAGTATTCTCGTTCAAGACCACCGTCTCAAAGTCGGCAAAGGGCTTGTTAATGGCATCGCGCAGGACGGGGTCTGGCGTGAAAGTGACCTTGGTGTGCTCATCTATCATGATGCGCTGTCCCGTGTTCACATCCACGCTCTCCCGTGCTTCCACGCTCACGACTTTGAACGTCCCCAGCCCCTTCACCTTCACAATGTTATCATGGAAGAGGTTCTCACCAATGCATTCGAAGAACTTCCGGACAAAGTACTCGGCCTCTTTGGCTGGCATATTATTGCGGCGAATCAGCCCGGAGGCTATTTCCGCCAATTGCATACGCTGCTCCATCAGGCTTCACCTCCTTTCTGAATGCGCTCTTTGAGGATATTGCTGGGCTTGAAGTTCAGCACCAGCTTGGGCGGAACCAGCATTCGCTGACCCGTGCCCGGATTCATCAACACGCGCTCCAACTTCTTCCGGACCTCAAAGGAGCCGAAGTTGGGAACCACAAGCTGGTTCTCATCCTCCAGCAGTTCGGTCATTTCTGCAATGAGGCTGTTAACAAGGATTTGCGTGTCCTTGAGGGAATGGTCTGTGACCTGGGCAAGCTCGGATATGAAATCTTTATGGTTCATGCGGGAATGGGTTCTGATTGAATAGAAAGACGACCGAAGAGATCAAAGTCATCGGCTTCGGTAATGAGGACAGGTTGGAAGGTGCCAATGAGACTCGATGCTTCGCCCTCTGGCAGAGAACTGACGGGCACAAGCACCTCGGGATCCACCTCCGGCGAGTCAAATTCCGTGCGCCCCACCAAATACTCGCCCTCGATGCGGTCGAAGACGGTGGTGAGCGTCTGCCCGACCTTTGCGGCCTGCACCTCGGCAGAGATGCGCTGTTGCAGACGCATGAGGCGGCTGAGGCGTGTCTGCTTGACCTCATCGGGGATATCGTCGGAGAACGCCTGCGCGCTGTAGGTGCCCTCTTCCTCGCTGTAGGCAAAAGCCCCCATGCGCTCGAAACGTGCCCAGCGCGTGAACGCCATAAGCTGCTCAAAGGCTTCTTCGCTCTCGCCGGGATGGCCCACCATGAGGGTGGTGCGCAGATGCAGTCCGGGCACTTCCTGGCGGATGCGCTCCACGAAGGCATAGGTCTCCTCCCGTGTAATATGCCGGCGCATGGCGGTGAGCACGGGGTCGGCAATGTGCTGCAAGGCGATGTCGAGGTATCGGCAGACGTTGGGATGGCGGTTGATCACAGACAACAGTTCCCACGGGAAGTCCGCGGGATAGGCGTAGTGCAGCCGAATCCACTGCACGCCCTCGATGTCGGCCATGCGGTCGATAAGTTCTGCGATGGCGCGGCGGCGATAGAGGTCAAGACCGTAATAGGTGAGTTCCTGAGCAATAACGTTGAACTCCCTGACTCCCTGCGCAACCAGTTGCCGCACCTCATCCAGAATCTCCTCCATGGGGCGGCTCCGGTGACGGCCTGTGATGAGGGGAATGGCACAATAGGAGCAGCGGCGGTCGCAGCCCTCGGAAATCTTGATATAAGCGTAATGAGAGGGAGTGGTGAGCACGCGCCCCGGTGTGAGCGCATCGTCCCAGGCGTGACCCAAGTCTGTGAGCAGCCGGGGCCAGTCGAATTTGCCATACCAGCCATCCACCTCGGGAATCTCGGCCTGCAGCTCCGCCTTATACCGCTCGGCGAGGCATCCCATGACATACAGCCGCTGGAGGTCGCCATCGGCCTTGCGCTGTCCCTGTTGCAGGATCATGTTGATGCTCTCCTCCTTGGCATCGCCGATGAAGCCGCACGTATTGACCACGCAGATACTGCCCCGCGTCACTTCCGGGTCATGTGCCACGGTGTAACCCGCATGGCGCAGCTGGCTCATCAGCCGCTCGGAATCCACCAGATTCTTGGAGCAGCCCATGGTGAGGATGTCAATGGTTTGCCGCTTCATCACTTGTTCCCGAACAAACTCTCCACAAACTCCTTACGGTTGAAGGGCTGCAGGTCTTCCATGCCCTCGCCCAGGCCGATATACCGGACGGGTATCTTGAATTGGTCTGAGATGCCTATCACCACGCCACCCTTGGCCGTGCCGTCCAGCTTGGTGATGGCCATGCTGGTGACAGCGGTGGCTGCGGTGAACTGCTTGGCCTGTTCAAAGGCGTTCTGGCCGGTGGAGCCGTCGAGCACGAGCATCACGTCATGCGGTGCATCGGGCACCACCTTCTGCATCACGCGCTTGATCTTGGAGAGCTCGTCCATCAGGCCTTTCTTGTTGTGCAGACGGCCGGCAGTGTCGATGAGAACCACATCCACATCGTTGGCCACGGCACTGCTGAGGGTGTCAAAGGCCACGCTGGCGGGGTCGCTGCCCATCTGCTGTTTCACCACGGGCACGCCCACGCGCTCACCCCAGATGACAATCTGCTCCACGGCGGCGGCGCGGAACGTGTCGGCAGCACCCAGCATCACCTTCAGACCAGCTTGTTTGAACTGCCAGGCCAGCTTGCCAATGGTGGTGGTCTTCCCCACCCCGTTCACGCCCACGACCATGATGACATAGGGTTTCTTTCCCTCGGGGATCTGGAAACCCTCGGTGTCGGCGGTGTTGTTCTCGGTCAGCAGCGAGGCGATCTCATCGCGCAGGATGCCGTTGAGCTCGCCGGTGCTGACATACTTGTCCCGCGCCACACGCTCCTCGATGCGCCGGATGATATTAAGGGTGGTATCCACGCCCACGTCGCTGGTGACAAGCACCTCCTCCAAATCGTCGAGCACGTCGTCATCCACCCGGCTCTTGCCGGCCACGGCGCGCGTGAGCTTGCCGAAGAAGCTCTCCTTGGTCTTTTCCAGACCTTTGTCCAGCGTCTCTTTCTGCTGTTCCTTGTTGCGTGAGAAGAAATTAAAGAATCCCATGGCTGCTTTTCTCTTTTGCGGGCGCAAAGGTAGGGCATTTCCCCGAAACCGCCAAGCATTTAAGCACAGATTAAGACTGCTTTTAAGCATCTTAACATTTCCGCAGAACATGTGTGGAAACTTGAAGCATGTAATTTGATACGCCGCCATTCATGATTTATTCGAGGTAATTAGCAACTGTATAAAAATGTTTTGCACCAATCAACCTATTGTTTTGCACCAATCAACCTATTATTTTGCACCAATCGACAAAATGTTTTGCACCAATCGACAAAATGTTTTGCACCAATCGACCATATGTATTGCCGAAAAAATACAAGTTCGATCATTATTCGTTCATGATGGAATGATTATTCGTTCATGATGGAATGATTATTCGTTCATGATGGAATAATCATTCCATGACCACCGAATAACTGATACGACCGGACGGCATAGCCTAAGCACACATTTTTCACCCTCTTTCCGTTTTCCATCCAGCAGTTCCTGCAACAGGTGGAACGCCTCAAACCTTTAGAGTCCCTTGATAAGGGACGGCTATAATGCAGGGATACAAAAAAGATTCCATGGAAACGATAACCTATTATCTGTCAAGAATCCTATTCACTCACAAGGCGTTCAAAAACAGCCTGTTCCTTCTCTCTTGCAACGATAAGATTCTTCATATCCATTCAAAATTATTCAGCTGCAAAGATACAACTTTTTCTTTTCATGGCTGAATAATTTCACAACTTTTATCATATTCTCTCCCCATTTTCTTCCAAATCCCCACTTTTGCCCCCTCACTGCGGCTGACACCCTTCTACTTCTCTACCCCCCCTCCTTATCCCACTTCTCAATGAGCTCCGTCACGCACGATTGGGCCTCTTCCGCTGTCACGTCGTACTCCTCACAGAGTCTTTCGGTCAGGGATTCCACGGTGAAGTCGCCCTGCGCCTGTGCCTCATTCCATATCCACTCGGCACTTCCTTTCAGAACCAGTATCCGCCTGAAATCGATGGCTTTGATGCCCTCACCCATAATCACGTTCTGGCCGCACACTTCGCGCAGCACAAATTCTTTCTTGATTCTCATATCTTAACTCTTAACTCTAAACTCTTAACTCTCAACTCTCCGGTCTCCCTATATGGCACAAACGGCATCCGCCGAGGCTACGCTACGGTAGTCTCGGCGGACGGAATCTCGTGGGGATGTGTGGGGTTATAGCAGAGCTACACGCCCGATGACCCTTCGCATGCTGGAGGCGGCGAAGCCTAACTGGCGGAGGAATGACTCGAAGCGTGTACGGTCGCGGTCGGGCACTTCAAGCTGATAGACGAGCACATCCTCATCGCGGCCAGACTGCACGTAGATGTTCTGCAGCAACTGGCGCAGTTCGCGGGCAATCTCCTCTGTGGGGTTGCCGCTGAGCGCTTTGGCGATGAGTTGCTCTGCCTCGCGATAGCGGCCACACTGCGTGGCAAGACTGGCAGCGCTGCGGTAGAGGATGGAGAGCCCCGGCTCCGGGTTTTGCATGAAGTCGGCCAGCAGAGCGGCCTCGCGCTCTTTCTCAAAGGCTTCGGTGTAGAGGGCGATGGTCTCGTCACCCTTCGGGTCGCTCTTTGCGGCAATGTCGCCCTTCAGGGCCAGGTCCATCGCCTCGTTGTGTAGTGTCCTGATGTCCTTCATATCTCGTTACTTTTTGACGTCAAACCTTGCTTTCGGTGTGCTGAACTCCACGACAGACACGTATGCGGGCAAGCGGGTGTCGTCGCTCTTGTCAGTCTGCGCCGTCTTTTGTTGGAAGCGCATGGCAAGGGTGTTTCCCTCGGACTCACGCATGATGCCCGACACTTCAAGGCGGGCTTTCGGTGTGAACAGAGGGTCGAGACTGTCGCCGAGCATATAGTCGAAACCGGTGCCCTTGCGTGAACGCTCGATGACGGTGTAGCGTGTGGTGTGTAATGCCAGCAT
>JAFSZU010000166.1 GCA_017455585.1 Bacteroidaceae bacterium
ATCCTCAGTATCTACAAACGAGTCGTTATAGACGAAGTCTTTGTTGCCTGTATTGTACGGTGGATCAATGTAGATGACATCAATCTTTCCCTCATGGGTATAGCTGAGGGCTGTAAGTGCCTCAAGGTTATCACCCTCAATCAAAATATGATTGGGGGCATCTGCATCATCACTCAATATCGCCTTGTCCTTTACTTCACGCAGAACGGACAGTTCTTCGCGCAAACGCTCTTCTACGTCCTCTGGCTTGTCTTCCCACACCAACCCATATTTCTTATGCTTGCGCAACAGCCCGATGAGGCTGCTACGCTCGTCGTTGGTAAGACCCTCCAAGGTCTGCAACTTACTGATAAGCTCAGCTTTGTCAATATGTCTGCTCATAGCCGCACCCTCCCAACTTGAAACATGGAACATGAAACATGAAACCACGTTGGGGTACAACTCAGAGAGACAGACAGTTGTTTTAGATTCTTCATAAAGCGCCAACTTTTAAAATCTAATTTTGTTATCTGTTCTTAGTTACCAAACTGCCGGACACAAAAAGGGTACCCAATTCCTAATCGTCCTAAGTGTTGGGTAGTTGGCGCGAACCCTGAAAAACGAACGTTCGGAAAAGGGTACGCCATAACGGCGTATCCCTGCCCGAGGTTGTTTTTCGTCTCATGCGCCAACATTAAACACTTAAACCTCAGTCATTATGACACGACTTTATTATTCCAGCAAAAATCCTAACACCGCAGCCCTCCCTCCCGTCGGAGTTCAGTTACCGCCGCAATGCATCTGCAAAAGTACAAATTTTATTTGTAAATCGGCACTTTATGATTAAAAAGATGTATAAAAATAGTATTTTGGAGGCAAAAAGAGCTTGATTTCGCTTCAAAATCCACAAAAGTGGCTCCAAAAATAGAATTCGGACTAAAAAAATGCGAATTTATTTGGTAGTTTGCTCGCTTATTCGTATCTTTGCATACGAAGGGAAACGATTTCATCCCGCTGAAATGAAAGAGTAGCACCGTAATCGGGTTAGCAAATCAGTTCAGCGGTTTTTTATTTCTGTAAGTTTTGTATTTCAGCGTCAAACGTCTTCTGGTCGATGATGGCGTAAGGCTTGAACAGTCCTGTGTTCTTAATTTTGCGTACACACAAGTAGGCCTTGCCACCAAGTTCACGACTAAAATAGGCAAAATATGCCGTCTCCGGATGTTTACCAGGAATCACCTCGCGCCAACCTTCATAAACGGATTTTTCAAGGAAACCACGAATGTCCTGTGCAACCTTGTTCTTGAAGGCATTGAACCGATTGTCCTGCGTATTTTTGCTAACAATGGTCTTCAGGTCGGACTTTGTAATCTCTACGTCCATTGTGATGACGTTGGTAATAACGAAACGCATTGGGTTGTCTTTTAGTGAATCCGCCATGCGCATCGTTTCTTCCCTAAGCCGTTTGCTCTCGATGTAGTATTCTTCATCCAAGCCTTCCTAAAGCTTGGTTGGTGAGTATGCAAACATCACTCATTGGTGCCAACACATCATTTTCCTCTCAAATAATTTGCGAATACGGCGAAAAAGTGCTTTATTTGCAGCAAATAAAAAAATATGGACCAATTGATTTCTTTTGACCAGCGGTTGCTCTTGCTGCTCAACGGCAGTGACAGCACATTCCTGGATAACTGTTTCCTCATGATCACCCGCACCGGCACGTGGATTCCCATGATGCTGGTGCTGTTGTATATCCTGCTGAAGAACCGCCCGTGGCGCGAGGTCCTGTTTGCCGTCATCGGCATTGCACTCGTCGTGCTCATTGCCGACCGCTTCTCCTCGGGACTGTGCAAGCCCCTGTTCCACCGCTTCCGCCCCAGCCATGAACCCGTCCTGGAGGGACTGGTGGATCTCGTCGATGACCGCCGTGGCGGACCCTACGGCTTCATCTCCAGCCATGCTGCCAACACCTTCGGTGTGGCCTTCTTCCTGTTCCTCTATCTGCGCCGCCGTCTGCTCTCGCTCACCGTCTTCCTCTGGGCCGCCCTCAGCAGCTACTCCCGCATCTATCTGGGTCTGCACTATCCCGGCGACATCCTGGCAGGTGCACTCTTCGGCGTCGCAGCGGGCACGTTCTGCTACTTTCTCTTGTGCCTGGCATGCCGTCGCAGCGGGCAGCCCTTGCGCCCCAGATGGCCCACAGGCTCCACGTTGTTGGGGCGTAGTGCCTGTCCTGACGGCATAGAGCCGGGCGATGCCCGTCTCCTCTCCGGGATATTCTTGCTGACCCTTCTGGTGATCTGTCTCGCGGCAGCCTGTCAGACCCCCACATGATGATTCACCTCTCACCCCTCACCTCTCACCCCTCACCTTTCACCTTTCACCTTTCATCTTTCACCTTTCAACTTTCAACTTTCAACTCCCCATGCCACTCACCACTCATATCGGTTCCCTCACATTGAAGAACCCCGTCATGACTGCTTCCGGCACGTTTGGCTATGGCCTTGAATTTGCCGACTTTGTAGATCTCAGCCAGATTGGCGCCATCATCGTCAAAGGCACCACCCTCGAACCTCGACAAGGCAATCCCTATCCTCGCATGGCCGAGACCGCACAGGGCATGCTCAACTGTGTGGGCTTGCAGAATAAAGGCGTGGATTATTTCTGTGAGCACATCTATCCCGAAGTGCGGCGCACGGGAACTGCCGTGCTTGTCAATGTCAGCGGCAGCAGCCCCGAGACCTACGCCGAGTGTGCCCGGCGCATCGCCGCCCTCGAAGACATTCCTGCCATCGAGTTGAATATCTCCTGTCCCAATGTGCGGCAGGGCGGCATGGCTTTCGGTGTCACATGCGAAGGTGCCGCGTCTGTGGTCAGGGCTGTGCGCGCTGTCTATCCCAAGACGCTCATTGTCAAGCTCTCGCCCAATATCACCTCCATCGCCGACATCGCTCGTGCTGTGGAGGCAGAGGGGGCCGATGCCGTCTCTCTCATCAACACGCTCATGGGCATGGCCATCGATGCAGAACGGCGTCGGCCGGTTCTCAGCATAGGCACCGGTGGCCTCTCTGGCCCGGCGGTCAAACCTGTGGCCTTGCGCATGGTATGGCAGGTCTATGAGGCCGTGAAGATTCCCGTGGTGGGGCTGGGGGGCATCATGAATGCCACGGATGCTGTGGAGTTCCTCCTTGCCGGTGCCACGGCCGTGGAGATAGGCACCGCCAATTTCATCGACCCCGCGGTGACGCTGAAGGTTCGTGACGGCATACAGGAATATCTGGACCGTCACCATTTCGCCTCTGTGCAGGACATCATTGGTCTTGCACACCAAGCCTGACGGCTCACCTCTCATTCTTCATTCTTCATTTTTCATTCTTCATTCTTCATTCCCCATTTCCCCCATGTATCTCAGCCGTGCAGAACGTCGCGCCATGCTCATCGTCATTGTTTCCATTGTGGCGGCAGTGGGTGGCATCCTGCTGGACCGGTGGCTCCTGCACCCGTTGCCGGCGGCCGTTTCCCTGGACGAAGCAGCGATGGACAGTCTGGACAGGTGGGGTGGGGGAGACACGTCTGCGCAGGCCGTGTCTGCCAACAGGCTGCCCCATGGCTCCGCAACAGGCACCTATGCCGTTCCTGTCACCTACCAGCCTGAGACCTTTCGCTTTGACCCCAATACGGCCGACAGCACCACCCTTCTGCGGCTGGGATTGGCTCCGTGGCAGGTGCGCAGTATATATAAGTATCGCGCGCGAGGCGGACGCTTCCACCAGCCCGAGGACTTCAAACGTCTTTATGGCATGACACCCGAACTGTGGGACCGGCTGGCTCCGGTGATAGACATTCACCCCAAATACCGCTATTATACAGACAAGGATTTTCCTGATGCAGCCTCGCACGCTCATGGTCACGATGCCCATCCTGTTGCGGGTGACAGCACATCGGCTCTCTCCTCTGCGGCATCCTCCGGTTCCTTGCAGACAGACAAGTTCACCACCCTCACCCCCGTTGACCTGAATGCCGCAGACACCACCCTGCTGAAACGCATTCCAGGCATCGCCTCCTACAGGGCCCGGCAGATTGTGCGTTACCGTGATCGTCTGGGAGGTTTCGTTTCGACAGACCAACTGACAGAGATCGAGGCCATCCCCGAGGAACTCTATCCCTGGTTCAAGGTCGAAACAGGTATCTCCCGTAAGCTCAATGTCAACACAGCCACCGTGGGGCAGATGGGACATCATCCTTATATGGGATTCGCCCGGGCCCGGGCCATTGACGCCTACCGCCGCAACCACGGAACAATCCGTTCCCTCGCCGACCTGCGCCTCCTGCCCGACTTCACGGAAGAGGCCATTGCGCGTCTGGAACCATATATAGAGTATTGACTGGCTACCCTTATCATGCCCCTATGGGGCTTTGTATAACAGCTTCTTCTGGCATACTCACCCGCGTGTTTTGATTATTCCATGGCCTTCGAATGATTATTCGTTCATGATGGAATAATCATTCATTCATGATGGAATAATCATTCATTCATGATGGAATAACCAAAACGGTCATGATGGAATAATCAAAATGGCCACTTCCCCGGGATCATTCCTTATAGTCTGTGGCTCTTTCTGGGCGTTGGTGGTGCGATTGCGTATAGTCATTTATTATTTATTTGCCCGCTTGCAGCATTTTCCAGCCATTTTCCTTTTTGGATTTAAAAGCTTTCACTATCTTTGCCACGAAATCAGATAAAAGCACAATGGAATCCTCCCGCTGGGGCATCATCTATTGCCCGAAACAAGGTGCAGGTCGCTCACAAAAGCGATGGGAACACATTCAGGAACTGCTGGATGCGCGGGGTGTGGAATATGACTTCGTGCAGAGTGAAGGCCCGGAGAGTGTGGAACGTCTGACACGCATGTTGTGCCAGAACGGCTATGAGACGCTCATCATCATGGGCGGTGACTCGGCACTGAATCGTGCCCTCAACGGGTTGCTGGCCATGGGCGACGCGGGGCGTGAGCGTGTGGCGCTGGGGGTGATACCCAATGGGCGTGGCAATGATTATGCAACCTTCTGGGGTTTCGACGAGAAAGATGACGAGCAGACCATCAACTGGCTGCACAGGCGGCGTTTGCGCAGCGTGGATGTGGGGCTTCTCCAAAGCGGTGACGAGCAGCCTCATCAACGATACTTCCTCAACTGCGTGAACGTGGGATTGGTGGCCAATATTATGAAACTCAAGTATAAGACACGCCGCATCTTCGGTCTGTCAGCACTCTCCTATTTTGCCAGCATGTTTCTGCTGCTGTTCCAGCGGATGGAGACACGCATGAAACTGCAAATCAATGAGGAGGCCATAGAGCGAAAGCTGATGACCGTGTGTGTGGGCAATGCCCGTGGCTATGGTCAGACACCCAGCGCCGTGCCCTATAATGGGATGCTGGACATCTCTGTCGTGAGCCACCCGGAGGTCTCACAACTGTTTGAGGGCTTGTGGATGCTGTTCACAGGGAAGTTCTTGAATCACAAGAATGTGCGGGCCTATCGTTCGTCACGTCCCATCCACTTCTTGAATATCAAAAATGCCACGGTGAGTGCCGACGGCATGGTGCTGCCGGCCTTCAAGGAGAAGTTGCACGTCAGCCTGTTGCCAGAGCACATACAATTTATTATTCCATCCTGATACGTCTCCAGGCTGGCCTCTCAGAGTTTGCCCAGGATTTTGTCCATGACCCAGTTCACGGAGGTGGCGCTGACACTGTCCAACTGGCAGATGGACAGCCCCTGCAGGTGCTCCACCACTTGTTGTATCAGTGGCATCTGAACGTGTGGGGGATTGGGTATTTCAAGAGTGTCGAGTCCGTTCTCCGTAAATAGTTCAATGGGGTCATAGGTGAAGACGGAAAAACAAATCTGCCCGTGGTCGCCGATAATCTGGATGCGGTCTGTGCGGGCGGAGTCATGCGCGCAGAAACACCATGTGCCGCTGCCGGGCAGACCATCGGAGAACTGGAATGAGGCGCTGACCGTATCCTCTGTCTCATACAAACCGGCCCTGTTGCTGCAAAAGCCATGGACGCGGGTGATGGGTCCGAAAAGTTCTTGCAGCAAGTCCAGCTGGTGTGGGGCCAGGTCATAGAAGTAGCCACCGCCGGCGATGTCTCTCTGCACGCGCCAAGGCAGTTGTGTGCGATTGTAGTCCAGGTCGCGCGGCGGCACGGCGAAACGGATCTGCACACCCACGACCTTGCCTATCGTTCCTGCACAGACCAGCTCCTTTACTTTCTGGAAATAGGGCAGATAACGCCGATAATAGGCCACGAAGCACGGCACGCCCGTCTGCTGTGATACTCGGTTTACACGCAGGCATTCCTCATAGGTGGCTGCCAGCGGTTTTTCCACATAGACAGGTTTGCCACTCTTCATGGCCATGATGGCGTAGGTGGCGTGACTGGAAGGTGGTGTGGCAATATAGACGGCGTTCACCTCCGGGTCGTCAAGCAGCAGCTGTGCATCGGTGTACCATCGACTGATGCTGTGCCGCTCGGCATAACTGCGCGCCCGTTCCGGATTGCGGCTCATGACGGCCACGACCGAAGATCCCGGCACCTTTCCAAACGCCGGTCCGCTCTTTTTCTCTGTCACTTCACCGCAACCGATGAAGCCCCATTTGATTTTCTTTTCTTGTGCCATGAGGTCCTTAAAGTAAAAAAGAGCAGCCAATCTTCACGACTCGCTGCTCTGAATAGAACTAAAAACAAAAGGATTATGGATAAAGGATTATTTCACTTCTTGCTACCGGCCTTCCAGAAGTCTTCCTCTGCCTTGATCTCAGCCTGCTGGCGGTCATACTCTGCCTTCTGGCGGGCATACTCGGCATTGTGAGCTTCCACGGTCTGGATATTCTGTTTCAGGCGTTGTGCCTGTCCGGCCAGGGTGATGTCTGCGGCAGCAGCCTTGTCGCAGTAGGCCTTTGCCTCGGCATACTGCTTGGCCTTGGTGGCGATATTGGCGCGCTGCATGTAGCACTTGCCTTCCAGGTCGGGGTTATATTGCACGGCCTTGTCCAGATACTCAAACGCACCCTTGTTGTCGCCGCTCTTGCGCATGGCGGCAGCCACACGCAGGGCAATGTTACCCTTGAGGACATCGCTCTTGCAGAGCTCGATGGCGTCATTGTAGTACTTCACGCTCTTGGCTGTCTCGCCGTCCTTGGCATACTTCTGTGCTGTACCGATGGCAGACTCGTATGTGGGCTCGATGTTGTAGGCATACTCGGCAGCCTTGTAATAGACCGGTGTGTCATCACAGTCGTTGGCGGCCATCACGGTGAGAGCGCTCTTCAAGTAGTTCAGGTTGTCCTTGTTGGCCTCCACTTTCGGTTCGAAGATGGCAATAATCTGGTCGCGGTCGGCAGCCTTGGATTCTGCAAAGAGACCTTCGATGGTATTCAAGGGAGCGTCATATTTCTCCACAATCTTCTGTGCCTTGGCGGGGTCTGTTTCTTCCTTGGCCAGCTGCAGCATCTTGTCGCAGACCTCCTTGCTCTCCAGATAGTCCTGCAGGAACTGCTCACGGAAGCCATTGTTGTCGGCCTTGTATTTGGCGTAGCTCACCTGGAAGAAAGAGTTGAGCACAAAGCCCTCGACCTCACGGCCGCCTTGCTCGTTAATCTTCTTGATGCCGTCGGAGAACATGGCGTAGGTCTTGTCCAGTGAGTAGGCGGGGTCTGCCTGCGGGCCCAGCCAGGCATGGTCGTATGCCTTGCGGGCGATGACGTCACCTTCGGTGGCGCGGCGATGCTCCGGCGTGAAGGAATTCAGCCCGGCGAGGTTCTTGACACGCGTGTCGTAGAGATTCATCAGCTCGGCGAAGAGCTGTTGTTTCTTGGTCTTGTCCTGCTCGTTCTGGATCATCATCTCCAGCATGTAGGCACCATTCGTATAGATGCCCACCTGTGCAAAAGGAGCTTTCTCGAAGACCGGCTTCCAAGCCTCGTAGGCCTCGGTGAAGTTGCTACTCTCAATGGCCGTCTGGAAGAGGCTGAGATTCTGGCGGATGTTGGTCTTCTCCTCCTCTGTGGCATCAATCATGTCGATGCGCTGGCGGGTGTCTGTGTTCTCATATTGAGCCATGGCGGGCGTGCAGACAGCAGCCAGTGCCAGGGCGATGAATGTTTTCTGAAGTTTCATAGTCATAATGATATTATCAACGTTTTAAATCTCTATGTTTGTTTTCAATTTAGACATTCAGTTCTGCGTATGGTTTAAAGCCGAGGAAGGTATATTGGAAGTTCTTGCCTTTGGCCGACGGGAACTGGCTGCGTGGATCAACATCGCCACGTGTGCGCAGATGGTCTGTCAGTTGGTTGTAGCAATCCATGGCAGAGTGTGCTTTCATGCGAGCCGTGAAAGTGGTATCCAGGTAGTCACACTTGCCGGTTTCCTGCACCACCACCACACGCTTGAAATGCACCGTTCCCTCATACCAGCCTGGATGTTCCTCGTTCAAGTGCAACTGAATCATATCCTTCGGGCGCAACATCGGCTGCGGACGTTCTTCGTCTGCTGCACCCGTGAGCGTGTTGTCTGCAAGCAAGTCATCGTCCTTTGCAGCGTTTTTACCATTGGCCTTGAACTCGGCAAGTGTGGATGCCAATGTCTTTATAACTATAAAGTACACGCGCGCCCGAACCTTAAATCTTTTGGGGAATGGCATGGAACCTTCTGCGTACTCACGGAAGTCGGTCTCGAACTGAGCTGTCACGTTAAATCCCTGAATACCTCGGATAAAGTCAAGGGCTTCATCCACGCTGGTCACCACCACTTCATCATCAAAATAACGAATATACAGATTCATTCTTTACTGATAAGTATTAAAAACGGTGGCAAAGGTACGCAAAAATCCTGAACGAACTATCATTTTTGACTTTTTTAAGTAAGTTTTGTAACAAATAAGGGAATCTCAGCACATTTTTGCGTACCTTTGCGCCCGCAATGGAGATACCTTCGGTCTATTTGGAGCGTGCGGTGGGACAGTTTGCCAGTCTGCCGGGCATTGGTCGCAAGACGGCCATGCGTCTGGTGTTGCACCTGCTGAGGCGTGAGCGCACAGACATAGAAACCTTTTCCGCCATCCTCCATGAACTGGCCGAAAACGTGCGCTACTGTGTCGATTGCCACAACATCACAGACGAGGAGCGGTGCGGCATTTGTGCCAACCCCAGTCGTGACCACACCACGATCTGTGTGGTGGAGAACGTCCAGGATGTCATGGCCATCGAGGCCACACAGCAATACCGCGGCATCTACCATGTTCTGGGCGGCATCATCTCGCCCATGGACGGCATAGGGCCGCAGGACTTGGAGATTGCCTCCCTCGTGCAGCGGGCCCGCCAGCCGGAGGTGAAGGAAATCATCCTCGCCCTCAGTCCCACCATGGAAGGAGACACGACGTGTTTCTATATTTACCGCAAGCTGGCAGACACCGCCGTGGCAGTGACCACATTAGCCCGCGGCGTGGCACAGAACGACCAGTTGCAATATACTGATGAGATAACCCTTGGCCGCTCCATCATTGACAGGAGGCCGTTCAAGGGTTGAGGGTTTAGAGTTGAGAGTTGAGAGTTGAGGGTTTAGAGTTGAGGGTTTAGATTTGAACTGTCAGTGTTATAAGAACGTGTACATATCACATGAAGAATATCATTACCGGACTGAGAATTATTTATTTTTCCGTATTGCTGACGGCGGGGCTGATTGTGCTGCTGTTTGAAACCAATCTGCTGGTCGGCGGAGAGCCCTTGGATCCAGGGACGCTCTATATCGTCCAGATGGCGGGCGTGCTGATGACCATCGTGAGCATACCCGTTGCCCTGAAACTCATGACTTTTAGCAAGGTGCGCAGCCAGGTCAAGGAAAACGAGCCGCGCTATTGTCTATGGAGCATCATACGCCTGGGCATGTTGAGCGTTCCTCTGTTCTATAATGTTTTGATGTATTATTTCCTGGGCTTCGAAACCACCTTCGCGTATCTGGCACTCATGTGTCTTGTGCCCTTCCTCTTTGTGTGGCCGTCACGCGGCAAGATGGAATATGAATGTCAGTTCCCCTACGACAAGGACGAAGCCTGAACCGTTCATGCAGCTCTCTGTCATCATCGTCAGTTATAACGTGCGACACTATCTGGTGCAGTGTCTGGACAGCGTCTTCCGTGCCTCCAGGGACATCCGTGTCGAGGTCTTTGTGGTCGATAATGCCAGCACCGACGGCTCTGTAGATTACGCCCGCCGTTTCTTTCCGCAGGTTCATTACATCGAGAACACGGAGAATGTGGGCTTCGCGCGTGCCAATAATCAAGCTATCCGTCAGTCTGCTGGCGAGTATGTCTTGCTGTTGAATCCCGACACCGTTGTGGGCGAAGATGTTCTCCGTGGTGCTATTGACTTCATGAATGCCCATCCCCAGGCGGGAGCCACCGGCACACAGATGATCAACCGCGACGGTTCTTTTGCCTTTGAGAGCCGGCGGGGGATACCCTATCCTGCCACGGCATTCTACAAAATCACAGGACTCTGTTCGCTCTTTCCGCGCAACCGTGTCTTCGGACGCTATTACATGCGCTATCTCGATGCCGCCAAGCCGGCCAGGATCGAAGCCGTTTCCGGTGCCTTCTTCCTCCTGCGGCGCACGGCGCTGGAACAGGCGGGGCTGCTCTGTGAGGACTATTTCATGTATGGCGAAGATATAGACCTGAGCTATACGCTTCTTCAGCTCGGATGGCAGAACTGGTATCAGCCGTTCCGCATCCTGCACTACAAGGGCGAGAGCACACAGAAGACCAGTTTCCGCTATGTCCACAGCTTCTATGATGCCATGCTCATCTTCTTCAACAAGCATCTGGCCAGGCGATACCGGCTGGCAGCCCTGCTCATCAAGCCTGCCGTGGTCATGCGAGGTGTCATGGAAATGGTGCGACAGCAGATCCGGCGTGTCAAGAATATCATACTGGCGGTGTTACATCCCCAGCATCCTGACCGACTCCTCTTCGTGGGAACAGAACAGGCGTGGGCTCTCATGGCAGACATCACACGACGTGGCGGCATGATCCCCATCCGCTGCACGGCCTCCGCCGCAGAAGGCGGTCATCTGCAGCTGCCGGATGTGGCGCGCACATGTTCCTGCATTGTCTATCAGACAGATGCCCCAGAGGTCACATACGCCCGCATTCTGGAACTGTTGAACACGGGTCACAGGCTCCAACAGCATCGCTCGCACCTCGGCACCTTCTCCATGCAAACCCAAACTCTCATCCTGCCCAATGACATCCTTCAGTAACGTCCGTCTGCGCGCCATGGAGCCCGAAGACCTGGAACTTATCTACGGCATCGAGAATGATCCCGCTTTCTGGTGTCATGGGGTAGCCACGGTCCCCTATTCCCGCTACGCCCTGCGGCAATATCTCTCCACTGCACAGAATGATATATTCAAGGATGAGCAGGTGAGACAAGTCATTGAAGCACAGGATGCCCAGGGGCGATGGACGGCCGTGGGGCTGGCAGACCTTTGCAACTTCTCTGCCATGCATCTGAGGGCAGAGGTGGGCATCGTCGTTCTGGCCCCCTTCCAGCAGCAGAGGGTAGCCACTGCTGCCCTCATCGCCCTCGAAGCCTACGCCCGCAGACTGCACCTCCACCAGCTCTATGCCGTTGTGGCCACAAGCAATATCCCAGCCACCCGATTGTTCGGGCAGCTGGGATATCAGCGTTCGATGTGTTTGAAAGATTGGTTGCGACAGGACGATGGTTTCGTGGATGCCATCCTCTTTCAGAAACCTCTTACCGCCCGCCCCGGGAACTGTGACCGCGGGAGCTGTGACCCTGAGAACTGCCGCTGCTCCGAGCGCCGCCGCTGAAACCGCTGCTGCGTGTTGCACCGGCGCTGTAGCCGCTGCTGCGTGTTGCACCGGCGCTGAAACCGCTGTTGCGTGTTGCACCGGCGCTGTAGCCGCCGCTTCTCGTTACACCGCCCATGCCTTGACTGCGCCCTGCACTATAGCTGCTATGTCCCATTCCGCTCTGGTTGTCACGGCCCGTGCTATATCCCCCATGATGATTATCACGGTTGCCATAAACGGTTGAACGCGTGGAGCTGGGATGCGTGTAACCCTGAGAGGAACGGCCGCCCGTAATGCTGCGTCCGCCTCCATGCTGACG
>JAFSZU010000017.1 GCA_017455585.1 Bacteroidaceae bacterium
AGGCATTGCCGCTGACCCCGCCGACCCTGGCTTCCGACACATCATCATGCGCCCCGTGCCGGACAAACGCCTGGGCAGCATGAAAGCCGAATATCGCTCCGCCGCTGGACTCATCAAGAGCGAATGGCACTATGAGGGCGGCCGCTGCCTCTGGCAGTTCACCATCCCCGAAGGAGCCAGTGCCACCGTCACCCTACCCCACCAGACAGAGTCCCGCAACTACCCTGGCGGCAGCTATAAATTGGAGCTTTAATCCTCAATAAGCGTATGCAACGTATCCTCTTTATATGTCATGGTAATATCTGTCGCAGTCCCATGGCGGAGTTCGTGATGAAGGATCTCGTCAAGAAAGCGGGTTGCGAAGCGGAGTTTTATATAGAATCTGCCGCCACCTCCACGGAGGAAATAGGCAACGCCGTCTATCCTCCTGCCCGTCGCAAGCTGGCCGAGCACGGCATAGGTTGTGCAGGCAAGACCGCCCGTCAGCTCACGCGTGC
This sequence comes from Bacteroidaceae bacterium, assembly GCA_017455585.1. Lineage (GTDB taxonomy): Bacteria > Bacteroidota > Bacteroidia > Bacteroidales > Bacteroidaceae > Physcousia. The sequence goes on from JAFSZU010000017.1 coordinate 498, forward strand.
CGACTATGACCGTTTTGATCTGCTCATCGGTATGGATGACTGGAATATCCGCAACATACGGGCTATCTGCGGCGGAGACCCCGACAGCAAGATTCACAAGCTCATGAACTTCACACGACGACCCGGTGACGTGGCCGACCCGTGGTACACCCGCGACTTTGAGGCGACTTGGCGCGACGTGCTTGAAGGATGCCAAGCCCTACTCCAACGCTAACCCCTTAACTCTTAATTTCTCATGTTTCCCTCTGACCCACACATGCTGGTCTCTGCCATCAATATGATGCTGCGAGATGGCGAATATGAAAATCTGGAAGACCTCTGCGCCTGCTTCGACCGTGACCCGGAAGAGCTGAAAAGCACCCTCCTGGCCCACGGCTACACCTTCGATGGACAGCAATTCAAGTGAATGTGCACGATAACCCCATAGACACTTTTATACTTGCAGGGTGAGGACAAAGCGTGTACCCTTTGTAAATTCCGGGTCTATATCGAGATCGCCATTCATCTTGACTGCCATTTGCTTGCAAATCGGCAGTCCTAGGCCGTCACCCATGGTGAGATCGTGCACTTCCAGGAAGGGTTTGAACACATCTTCGCGTTTCTCTTCCGGGATTTTTTCACCTGTGTTTGATACCAGGAACTGATGCTTGTGTGCACTGCGCTTCTTGTATTCCAAACGGATGTGACCGTCTTCGGGCGTGAAGGAAGCTGCATTATGAAGCAGGTGCAGGAGGATATGCGAGACATATTCCCTGTTGATGCTTGCACTCATCTTGGGCGCATCCACATAGACAGCCACTCCCTTCCTCACCGTGTCACGAATCTGATCCACCAGACCCTCACAGAAGGGAGGCAACTGTGTATCCTCCAGTTCCACGGTCTCACCCATCGTGGATTCCAGCTGTGACAGCATCTGGATATGATTGGAGAAATCCACCAGGGCACGTACCTCGGGCCGCTGAGCATCAAGTTTCTGTAGTGTGGGCGAGAGTTGTGCAGAGATATTGCTGATGAAGCGTGCTTTGAGCGCATTGTTCTCGTTGGCCAAACGGATATTCTTCTTCTGCTTCCGAATGACATGTATCAATCGCAATAACAACAACAGGGTCAGGACAAGCACTGCGGCCAGCACAGCAGCCAATATACAGAGACCGATAATGACCCGCTGCCTGGCAGCCAGAGCACTGTCTTTCTCAGAGATAGAGTTCAGTTCGTCGTCAATCTGTTGTTGGAGTGCATGAGTGGTATCGGCCAGCTTCAGTGCACTTGCCGAGTCCTTCCATGCGATGTAGCCGCTGTAGGCCTGTGCAACCATATTGGCATTGCCCGATTTGCGACCGTTGGCGATTAAAGTCTGATAGACCTCGTCAACCTTGCCATATTCTTTCGAAGCAGTCAGTTTATTGGCCATCTCCTTGAAGATGGCGTTGCCCTTTGCCTCCTGCCCGAAGGTATAGTAGAAGATGGCTTTATTATAGAGCAGGTCGTTCTTCAATGCCTCATCTGCCGCTGCCGCAGCGTGCCGCTCCATGATATCAATTTGTTCCTGAGCGCGTTCGCTCCTGCGCATCTTGATATACATGACCATGCGCTCATGGGCGACCTTATATCGCCATGCAGCGACACGCTTGGCATCCTGGTCTTTGTCCGCGGAAATGGCATGGTCGATATTGCGCAGGAGGTCAAAGGCTTCCTGAAAAGAACTCTCGCCATGATAGACCGCCGCAGCCTTCACGCCGCACTCCACGCCCTGCGCTGTCTGTCCCTTGTTTACATAATCCTCAAAGGCCCGGATCCACAGGGAACGTGCACTAATCATTTTGCCGGCAGCCGCCTCGACTTCGGCACGTTGTTGCAAATCACTTTTCTCTTGAGCACTCAAGCGTGTGCCACAAAGCAGCAGACTCAAGAGCACCATAATAATACCGTTTCTACTCATCTTATTATTAGTTATTGTGTGTTTGACAATGCAAAAGTAGGTATTTCTCCGGCTCCCACCAAATAATTCTGCCACTTTATTTTCATCCGTCGCTACTTTCGCACATAAATATGCGGAAGCATCATAACAGGAAGGAGGCTGTGCCGCAATGACGACACAGCCTCCTTCCTGTTTGAGGCGAGTTGATGTTGCTTAGAACAGAGGTGAAGGATATACGCCCTCATCCACGAGTTGCTTGATGCGCTCCACAGTGCCGGGACGGTCTGCAGCGTATGTGACACCGAACCACTTGGACGTGGTGTCCAGCACTTTGACGGTAGCGGTGCCCTCGTTGATGAGTTTATCGACCATAAGTGGGATGAAGAACTCAGCTTTGAGGTTCGTCATGTTCTTGGGGTCAGAAAGGAACTCCTTGAAGTATTCCTCGCTGTAGGCGAAGTAGTCGGGCGTGAAGCCCCACATGTTCATGCTCACGGGCACGTTCTCACCACCCACGGGCTGCCACTTGCCGTCGGCATCCTTGTAGCAGATCTCACCGTCGATGCGCTCAATCTCTGTGCGCTCCACCACGTCGGTGAGGTTGCCATCGGCATCCTTGCCGCACACGCCGCGTGCCACGCTGCCATTCTCGGACAGGGTGTTGCCCACGCGGAAGCCCACCATGGCATAGCGTCCCTTGCTGCCCTCGGGCAGGTCGGCCAGGAACTTGCCGATGGTCATGAAGGCATCGCGGTTGTAGAAGTCATCGCAGTTGATGACGCAGAAGGGTTCCTTGATGACGTCCTTGCCCATGAGCACAGCGTGGTTGGTGCCCCAGGGTTTCACGCGGCCTTCGGGAACCTTGAAGCCCTCGGGCAGGTCGTCCAGTGCCTGGAAGCAAAGCTCGCAGGGCACCTGACCTTCATACTTCTTCAGGATCTGGTTACGGAACTGGTCTTCGAAGTCCCGGCGGATGACCCACACGATTTTGCCGAATCCAGCCTGGATGGCATCGTAGATGGAGTAGTCCATGATGGTTTCACCATTTGGGCCTAGCGCGTCGAGCTGCTTGAGCCCACCGTAACGGCTGCCCATGCCGGCAGCGAGGAGGAAGAGAGTAGGTTTCATCTTTAGGGGATTATGTTGTTTAAAGTTTAAAGTTTAATGCTTAATGAGGATTGTTGTGCAGAGGTGGAAGTTCATCGTTCTGCGAGAATTATTCGCTCTTGCCCTCGTCAGCCGGAGCCTGTTCGATGAGTTCCATGAACTCGTCGAGTTTCGGGGTGATGATGATTTGTGTGCGGCGGTTGCGCTGGCGACCCACTTCGGTGTCGTTCTTCATGATGGGATTGTACTCACCACGGCTACCAGCCGTCAGGCGCTTTGGATCGACGCCATACTTGTTCTGCAGTTCCTGAACCACGCTGGATGCACGCAGTGCAGCGAGGTCCCAGTTATTACGGATGTTGGGCTTGCTGATGGGCACATTGTCGGTGTTACCCTCGATGAGCACCTCGTAGTCCTTGTAGTCCTTGATGATCTTGGCAATCTTGGAGATGGTCTCGGAGGCGCGCTCGTTGATTTCGTAGGAGCCGCTTTGATAGAGCATGTTGTCTGCCAGGGAGACATAGACCACGCCCTTGAGCACCTGCACGTTCACGTCTTTGGTCTCCTCGCGGGTGAGAGAGCGTGTGAGGTTCTCGGTGAGGGTGCGGTTGAGGCTGTCACTGCGGTCCTTGGCCTCGATGAGGTGCTTGATGAACTTGTTGCTCTCGTTGATCTGATCCACCAGTTTGTTGATGTTCACACCGCCGGTGGCATTGGCAGCGATACTGTTGTCCAGCGTCTTCTTCAATTCTGCATAACGTTCCTCCCAGTCATCCTTCGCTTTCTGGGACTCGGCCAAGCGGTCTGCCAGTCCGCGGGCATTGGTGGTTGCCTCGGCCAGCGACACCTTGGTGGTCTGCTGCTGGTTCTGGAGTTCGGCGTATTCACCCTTCAGTTTGTTGTACTCTTCCTGCAGGGTCACATACTGCTTCTTGCTCACGCATGACGTCATGCAGACGGCTGCGGTAAGGAGAATGAGGATTTTTTTCATAGTTGTTTGTGGTTTGATGGGTTTCACAGTAATAAACACAGACCGGTTGTGGTCTATTTCGCCACAAAGTACGTGTTTTTTGTTGAGACCACCAAACTTTTACAATATATTTATATTAAATGACGTTAAATTGGTATGAAGAACCGCCTTTTAGTCAAGAACAATATGTAATTTTGTGCGCACAAACCTGACGCAATTCATAATTCATAATGCATAATTCATAGTCCACAATGCACAAACCCGTCTCTCTTCTCCTTTTCCTTCTGTTTGCTTCACTCTTCACGCTGGCCGCTTCCGCTGAGGACACCATCTCCCTGACCGCTACCCAAGTTTCCGGTCTTTATAAAACGGTGTCCCGCTCCTGGGCGAGTGTGCATGATCCGTCGGTCGTTCACGCTTCTGGCAACACTTTTTATATTATAGGGTCTCATCGTGGGTGGGCGCGCAGTACCGATCATCTGGTGAGTTGGCAGGGACTGGACAACAGCAACTTGTTCGGCACGGTGAATGCCAGCGGCAAGACGGTGGTGACAGATTATAGCAATGCGTTCTCTGTCAGCCAGACCAAGACCGTGCGAGCATTGGTTGACGGGCAGGTACAGGAGGTGACCTTCGGCCCCTTTGATGCCAAAGAATGGGCTCATGGAGACCAGGAGAACTGGAATATCAGTGGCAACTTGTGGGCACCGGACATTATCTGGAACCCCACGATGCAGAAGTGGTGCATGTATATGAGTGTCAACGGTGACTACTGGCACTCTGTCATTGTATTGTTGACTGCCGATAAGATTACTGGCCCCTACGTCTATCAGGGGCCTGTCACCTTCTCGGGGTTCCTCAACACCACCATCCCTGAAATCAGCTGGAAGAAAACCGACCTGGAACTGGTCATCGGCGAGCAGAGCACACTGCCCGCCCGCTACCAGAAACCCCGTTCGGGCAGCGGCAACTGGGGCGAGTACTGGCCCAACGACATCGACCCTTGTGTGTTCTTTGACGAGGACGGACAGCTGTGGATGAGCTATGGTTCATGGAGCGGAGGCATCTTCATCCTGAAGCTGGACAAGGAGACCGGTCTTCGCGACTACACCGTCACCTACCCCGTGCAGAACGACAACGGCGGGCGCGCCGTGACCGACCCCTACTTTGGCCGTCGCATCGCCGGAGGCTACTACAGCAGCGGCGAGGCATCCTATATCCAACGCATCGGCAACTACTATTATCTCTTCCTGAGCTACGGTGGCCTGGAATCCACGGGCGGATATGAAATCGCCATCTTCCGCAGTGAGAAGCCTGAAGGTCCCTATCTCGATGCTGCTAATCTGGATGCCTTCTACAACGGACGCTACTGGCTCAACTTCGGCCCCAACCAGCAGACTACAGGCGGGATGCGCCCCTTCGGAGCCTACGACCAGTGGGGGCTGATGACCATGGGCGAGCTGGCGCAAGGTCACAACAGTGCCATCGTGGACGAGCAGGGGCGCGCTTTCATCGTCTATCACACTCGCTTCAACGACGGCGGCGAGGGCCACCAGGTGCGTGTGCACCAACTGTTCCAGAACCAGCAGGGATGGCTCTGTGCGGCTCCCTTCCAGTTCGACGGCGAGACAGAGAACGATGACAGCATCGCCAGCCGCTGCCTGTTCACCAACGAGCAGATTGCCGGCAGCTATGACGTGCTCATCCATCGCTACAAGCTCGACCACAAGAACCGCGAGGTGGTTACACCTATCCACCTCACACTCACCGCCGCAGGACGTGTGACCGGCGACCTCACCGGAACGTGGAGCATGACTGCCGGAACAGGATATATCAAGGTCGTAGCAGGTGGAGTCACCTACAACGGCGTGGTCATTGAGCAACAGGTTGATGGCACCAGCCTGAAAGCCATCTGCTTCACCGCCACCGCCAACTCGGGTGTCAGCATCTGGGGCTACAAGGTGCGCCCGGAATATGCCATCGCCTATACAGCCAAGCAGTACTCGATGCCCGTTTCCAACAACCAACTGGTCAATAAGAACCTTGCCCTTTATGGGGACGGGCACTTCGGAGCCAACATCCAATGGGAAAGTTCCGTGCCAGAGGTGATTTCTTCCAGCGGTCAGTTTGCGCCCGCAGATACTGTGGTGCCCGTGCAGCTCACATGCCGCATCACCGCTGAGAACTACGTCTATGAACGCACTTTCAACGTTCGTGCCCAGCGGTGGACAGATCCTGTGGGCGATGCCCTCTCGGGATTGGCGGCCTACTACGACTTCGACCAAAAGCCCACGACCAACCGATATGCTACAGACGAGACGGCCTACTATGCTCGTTTGGGCAGTGGCAAGATACCTGTCCTGCAGACAGACCCCGCACGCATGGGCAATGTAGTGAGGCTCTATGAGGCAGAGCAGAAGAATGCCAGTTATGTCCGTTTCCCCAACCCCCTGCTGGGACGAAGCGCCCTGCAAGGTTTCACCATCTCGGCATGGGTGCTCAGGCAGACCAATGACTTGTGGAACAGCCTGTGGACGTTCACCGACAAGATGGGCAACCTCACCAGCAGCATCAAACAGCGCATGACCTTCAGCGGCAACGGTTTCTTCTACTTCGATGACGGCACCAACAGCTTTGACATCAACCGCCCCAACGATGCCGGGAGCAATGCCACAGACTATATCCCCGTAGGCACGTGGGCACTCGTCACCGTCACCGTTTCCGCCACCGACGGCGTCGCACTCTATGTTGATGGTGTCAAGAAGGCTCACAAGACCTTCACGTCCACCGCCGGCACTGCCGGCACTGCTGCGGCTGCTGCACGCTTGTTTGACTATCAGGCGGTTCTCGATTTCATCACCACGGCCGGTTACATGCAACTGGGTGCCGGGTCGCTGTGGGGGTCGGCAGAAGCAGATATCGATGACTTGCTCATCTATGACCGCGCCCTGTCTGCCACAGACATCCGCGGCCTTGTGACCCTTGCCAACCGTGTCACAGACTTCGGGCCAGAGGGACTGGTCGATATACAGGACGTCAAGAATGGCTGGCAGAGCGATGCCCAAGGTGTGACAATCTTCGATATGAGCGGCCGCCAGATGAAGACAACCAACCCGACGACCTGCCTGAAACAAGGATTATATATCATCAACGGCCGTAAGGTCTTTGTCCGGTAACATTCAGGCCAGAGCAAGGCAGTGGCTAACGCCACATCGTTGGCTGAAAAAAAGATGCTATAGAAACTACAGGTAATCTGTAACTTCTATAGCATCTTTTTTATTATAGATAGAAGCCTATTCTTCGGTGCTACGGGTCAGAACCACGGCAGAACGTGCAGGGAGGTAGAGTTTGAGCCATCCCTTGTTCTCGCGTGCCAGAGCGGGGTCGTAGTTGGTGAAGTGCTTCACACTGTCATCGTTGAGACCGTGACCGCCAAAGGCCGTGTCATCGGTATTGAGCAGGACGTTGTATGCTCCTTGGCGCACCATGAAGCCATACCCCGTGTAGCTGCGGTTGTAGCTGAAGTTGAACACGAAAAGCAGTTCGCCGCGCTGGTAGGCCAGCACCTGGTCTCCGTCGTTGTGCCAGATCTCGGTGACGGGTGTCTTCTGGATGTCCTTCTGCAGCTTCAGGGTCTTGAGCATGGCCTGGTCGAAGTCGCCGAGATAGTGGTAGCAGAGGTCGTGGTTATCGACGAGGTTCCACTGGCGGCGGGCATACTTGCAGCTCCATCCGTTGCCCTCGCGCGGGAAATCAATCCACTCGGGATGACCGAACTCATTGCCCATGAAGTTGAGGTAGCCGCCGTTGATGGTGGAGGCAGTGAGCAGACGAATCATCTTGTGCAGGGCGATGCCGCGTTCCACGTTGTAGTTCTCATCGCCTTTCTTGAAGTGCCAGTACATGTCGGCATCGATGAGGCGGAAGATGATGGTCTTGTCGCCCACCAGGGCCTGATCGTGGCTCTCGCAGTAGGAGATGGTCTTCTCGTCGGCACGACGGTTCTTGACCTCCCAGAACATGCTGCTGGGTTTCCATTCCTCGTCACGCAACTCTTTGATAATCTTGATCCAGTAGTCGGGGATATTCATGGCCATGCGGTAGTCGAAGCCGTAGCCTCCATCCTTGAAGGACATGGCCAGACCGGGCATACCAGAGACTTCCTCGGCGATGGTGATGGCCTTGGGGTTCACCTCGTGGATGAGCAGGTTGGCCAGGGTGAGATAGGCGATGGCGTTGTCATCCTCGTTGCCGTTGTAATAGTCGCCGTAGCCCATGAAGTTGTCACCAAGGCCGTGGCTGTAGTAGAGCATGGAGGTGACGCCGTCAAAGCGGAAGCCGTCGAAGTGGTACTCCTCGAGCCAGAACTTGCAGTTGGAGAGCAGGAAGTGCAGCACCTCGTTCTTGCCGTAGTCGAAGCAGAGGCTGTCCCATGCGGGATGCTCACGGCGACCGCCCTCATAGAAATACTGGTTGGGGTCGCCGGCGAAGTTGCCAAGACCCTCGTTCTCGTTCTTGACGGCGTGGCTGTGCACGATGTCCATGATGACGGCCAAGCCGGCAGCGTGGGCGGCATCTATCAACTCTTTCAGCTCCTCGGGCGTGCCGAAGCGGCTGGAGGCGGCAAAGAAACTGCTGACGTGGTAACCGAAGGAGCCGTAGTAGGGGTGCTCCTGGATGGCCATGATTTGCAGACAGTTGTAGCCGTCGGCCACGATGCGTGGCAGCACGTTCTCGCGGAACTCCGTATAGGTGCCCACCTTCTCGGCATCCTGTGCCATGCCGACATGGCACTCATAGATGAGCAGGGGTGAGGTGTTGGGCTTGAACTTCTTGACCTGCCACTCGTATGGCGTCTCGGGTTCCCAGACCTGTGCGGAGAATATCTTGGTCTGCTCGTCCTGCACAACGCGTGTGGCCCAGGCGGGGATGCGCTCGCCCTGTCCGCCTTCCCAGTGGACGGAGAGTTTGAAGAGCTGGCCGTGGCGCATGGCCTTGAGGGGCAGCTTGATTTCCCAGTTGCCGTTGGTCTTGGGCAGACGGCGCATGGCGTAGGCCTTGTCCTCCTTCCAGTCATTGAACTCACCGATGAGGTAAATCTCCGTGGCATTGGGAGCCCACTCGCGGAAGACCCATTTCTTCTCCTCGCGGTGAAGTCCGAAATAGAGGTGTCCCGTGGCGAAATCGGTCAGCTGCTGCTTGCCGCCTGCGGTGAGTTCAGAGATTTTGTCAAGGACATGCTGGTGGCGTCCTTCAATGGCAGCAGCAAACGGTTGCAGCCACTCGTCGTTATGGAGCAGTCGCAACTGTTTCTGCGCAGAGGCACTCTTCTTGGCTGTTGCCTTCTTGGCATCAGACTTTGTCGTTTCTTTTTTTGACATGTGTATATTTGACGATTTGACGATTTACAATACAAAATGGGCTCCGCCTCAAGCCTTCACTTTGAAGATGGCTTTGCGGAGCGCCTTGTCTGTTATGGCCGGTGCATGGCCGTCGGTGGGGAAATAGATGGCGAACTGACCTGGGCAAAGAGTGAAATAGGTCTGCGCCACACTATCCGGTGTTGCCGGGGGTACGGGGTCATGGAATGTCATATCGACCTCCTCATTATAATCTGCTGCGGGCAGGGCCTCGATGGGAGCCCAGCCATGTTCCTCGGATGCAGAAATAGGCACCTGAATGTCTATCATGCGACGATGGGTCTCGAAGCGGGCCTCCTGACGTGTCTTGACAGGTGCATCCTGCACGTTGACAAAAACATCATCTCCGTCAATATGATGAATGCCGGAGGTGAGTTGTGACAAATCATGATGGCGAAGAAAATCCACCACAAGTGCAAATCTGGGATTCAGACCTGTATAGCGGTCTAAACGTTCTATGCTATCTACAATCATGAAATAGGTTTCAAAAAACGCGGCAAAGGTACGGAATTCTTCTGAAACACCGAAATATTTACAAATAAAAGTTTACACTAAGGCCGTCTGGACAAACAAAAAGAGTTATTTATCCAACATGCCACGGGTATAATGCCCCTTTCTGATGACCTGACCGTTCTTGTCTTTCTCCACGAAATCGCCGTCGCGCTGGTTATCGGTATAGGAACCTTCGAACCGGACACCATCGGGTGTCTCCATGACACATTTGCCGTTCTTCTCGCCTTGACGGAACTGTCCGCGGAACTTGGTGCCGTCCTGCTGTCGCAGGATGCCCTCGCCGTCCATCATACCGTTCTTCCATTCGCCGTCATAGACATCGCCGTTGGCCCAAGTATATTTCCCGCGACCGTCTTTCTTGTCGGCACGCCACTGCCCCACGTAGGTGGTGCCGTCGGTGGCGGTGAAAGTGCCTGTGCCGTGCTTGACACCTGCCAGGAACTGGCCCACATATTTGTTGCCACCGGCATAGACAAAGATGCCTTCGCCCTCGCGCTGGCTTTGGTTATAGGAACCTTCATAACGGTCTCCATTGTTAAAGAGGTAGATGCCTTTGCCTTGCAACTCATCATCTTCGAATGTACCTCGATAGATGTCGCCGTTGGCATAGTTATAGGTGCCCTGACCGTTCATCTTGCCCATCTTCCACTGGCCGCTGTAGTGGGCACCATTAGACCATGTAAACGTGCCCTGCCCGTCCTTGAGGTCATAGCGCCAATTGCCCTCATAGCGATCACCGCCAGCGTAGGTGTAAGTGCCATGCCCCATGCGCTTATCTTCCTCCCATTCACCTTCATAGCGGTCTCCGTTAAAGTAGTACATAATACCTTTCCCTTGCTGGAAGTCGCGGAACCAGAGGCCCTCATAGCGGTTGTTGTTCTTGAAGTAGAAAGTTCCCGTGCCGTGCTGCTGGTCCTGGTACCACTCGCCCTCATAGCGCTCGCCATCGGCAAAAGTGTAGGTGCCGTAGCCCTGTCGCTTGCCCTTGACGTATTCGCCCTCGTAGGTGTCGCCATTGCGGAAAATGGTCTTACCCTTGCCGTATGGTTTGCCACGGAAGAGTTCACCCTGATATTCGCTCCCATCCTTGAAACGATAGGTGCCAATGGTGATTTCCTGTGCCATACCCGCCGTTGATATAAGTAGGAGAATCAGCAGGATAGGCAGTGTGAATGGGCTTTTGGAAATATATCTGGACATAAGTATCTGCTGTTTTGACGTGCAAATGTAGCCAAAAAGGTTGAGACGGCGAAATTCCTTAATACCTTTTAACGCACGTTAAAGTCTTGTGACGGCTTTCACGCCCCGCACCCCCTCCAATTTCTGGATGAGTTGTTTGAGGCGTGTAGTATCTTCAAGCAGGATGGTGAGGGTGCCGGAGAAGAGGCCGTCATGGCTGTCTATGCTGATGCTGCGCAGCTGGATTTTCTCATCCTTGGAAATGATGCTGGTGATGTTGTTGACAATACCGAGGTCATCCTGTCCCACGATGCGCAGTGTCACGCCATACTGGTTCTGTCCCTTGCCGGCCCAGCGGGCATCGATGATGCGGTAACCGTAGCGTTCGCGCAGGGCTGGGGCGTTGGGGCAATCGACACGGTGGATCTTGATGCCTCCGCCAGCGGTGAGGAACCCGAAGACCTGGTCGCCATAGACGGGATGGCAGCAACGGGCCAGCGAGTAGTCGATGCCGCTCAGGTTCTGGTCGATGACCAGTACGTCACTGCCTTTCAATGTCTTAGAGGTTGCATCGGGCTGCAACTGGAAGGTGTCGGCACTCACGGTCTGCGCCGGTGCCACCTCGCCGCGGTCATAGCGCTGCTGCTGCATGTAGGCATCCAGCACCTGGTTGATTTCCAGTCGGCCGTCGGCCAGGGCCTGGTAGAACTCGGTCACCACGCGGTAACCCAGGCGCGTCATGGTGTGCATGAGCGTGGATTCCTCCACGTCGATCTTGCGGTTCTTGAACTTGCGCTCCAGTTCTTCCTTGGCAAAGGCGGCCTGCGTGGCGGCCATCTCCTTCAGTGCCTGGCGTATCTTGCTGCGGGCGCGGCCGGTCTTGGCCACGGCCAGCCAGTCCTGCTTCGGCACTTGGTTGGTGTGGGTCATGATCTCCACCTGGTCACCGCTCTGCAGCACGTGGCGCAGGGTGACCATCTTGCCGCCAATGCGCCCGCCCGTACATTTGTTACCTATCTTGGTGTGGATGGCGTAGGCGAAATCCAGCACGGTAGCGCCCTGCGGCAGCTTGAACAGGTCGCCGCGCGGCGTGAACACAAAGACCTCATCCTCATACAGGTCCATCTTGAACTGGTCCATCAGCTGCATGTCATCGCCCGCCTCCAGCGCGCTGCGGATGTTCTGCAGCCACGCCTCCACGCTGGCCTCGCCGCCCTTCACGCCCTTGTAGCGCCAGTGGGCGGCCAGACCGCGTTCGGCAATCTCGTCCATGCGCTCGGTGCGGATCTGCACTTCCACCCACTTGCCCTCCGGCCCTAAGACGGTGATGTGCAGGCTCTCATAGCCGTTGCTCTTGGGGATGGAGAGCCAGTCACGCATCCGCTTGGGGTTGGGCTGATACATGTCTGTGATGATGCTGAAGACCTGCCAGCAGTCCTGCTTCTCGCGCTCTATGGGCGAGTCCAGAATGATGCGGATGGCAAAGAGGTCATAGACCCCCTCGAAGGCGCATTTCTGCTTCTTCATCTTCTGCCAGATGCTGTGGATGCTCTTGGTGCGGCCCTTCATGTGAAACTTCAAGCCAGCAGCCGTAAGGCGTTCGCTGATAGGTTCTATGAAGCGCTCTATATAGGCATCACGGCTCTTCTTGGTGGCGTTCAGCTTCTCCTTGATGTGATAGTAGGCATCGTGCTCCAGATACTTCAGAGACAGGTCTTCCAGTTCGCTCTTGAGCTGATACAGGCCCAGTTTGTGAGCCAGAGGCGCATAGAGATAGGCAGCTTCCGTGGCCACGCGGCGGCGGGCATCATCGTCCTCGGCATCCTTGATCTGTCGCATGATGCAGACACGGGAGGCAATGACGATGAGGATGACGCGCATGTCCTCGGCAAAGGACAGCAGCAGTTGGCGGAAGTTCTCGCTCTCCACAATGGGGTTCTTCTCATAGAGTTCGCTGATGCGTGCGAGGCCATGGACAATCACAGCCACGTCGTTGCCGAAGTCGCGGCGCACGTCCTCCACCGAGAGCTGCCCACTGATTACCAGGCCATTGAGGAGCACACCCAACACAGAGCCGCGCGTCATGCCAATCTCTGTGGCCACGATGTGCGCGGTCTGCAAGTCCTTGACCAGCGGGTGCAGCCCGAAGACATCACGCTGCATGGCTGGAGTGGAAATGGCGGCAGAGAGCAGCGTGTGCATCTTCTCATAGTCATCGTCGTGCCATTCAGCGGCTCCGAGTCGCCGCAGCGCATCCTGCAACTCCACTATCTGGCGGCGTTCTTCTACACTGAGAGCTTGTGTGTCTGTCATTTTTCGTGCATATAGTTATAAATTTGATGCGAAGATAAATATTTTCGCCCGGACACGCATCATTATTGAACTTTTTTTACTACTTTTGGCACCAAATTTCGCAAAGTTTAATAGTTTTTCGGTCAGGTGCAGCGCGTATTCGCGCGTCACATCCTCCCCCATCCCAAATTCATAACCTCATGTTAACCTCAGAAGACAAAAAACAGCTTGCCCAGAAAGGCATCAGTGAACAACAAATCGAGTATCAGCTCCAGCAGTTCCGCCAAGGGTTCCCCTTCCTGCGCCTGCGCGCTGCCGCAGCCATCGGCAATGGCATCTACGCCCCCTCCGACACCGAGAGCCAGGCACTCATCGAAGCATGGAACGCCTACCGCGCCGAGGGACACCACATCACCAAGTTCGTGCCCGCCAGCGGTGCCGCATCACGCATGTTCAAGAACATGTTCGAGTTCCGCGACGGCGACCATGACGCACCCGCCACGGACTTCGAACGCACCTACTTCGACCGCATCCATGACTTCGCCTTCTTCCCCGCCCTGGACGACGCCTGCCAGGTGCTCTATCAGGCTGGCGTGGATGAACTGATAGCCGAAGGCAGATACAAGGACGTGGTCAGCGCCATGCTCGACGAGGAAGGCCTCAACTACGGCCAGCTGCCGAAGGGACTCCTGCAGTTCCACGCCTACGACGACTGCGCCCGCACGCCGCTGGAAGAACACCTGGTGGAGGCCGCCCTCTATGCCGCGTCCGACGGCACCGCCGACGTTCACTTCACCGTCTCTGCCGAGCACCGCGAGCTCTTCGAGGAACTGGTGCAGCGCGTGCTGCCCTTCTATCAGGAGAAATATCATATAATATATAAGGTGTCATTCAGCGAGCAAAAACCCGCCACAGACACGCTGGCCGCCACCATGGACAACGAGCCCTTCCGCACCGACGACGGCCGGCTGCTCTTCCGCCCCGGCGGTCACGGAGCACTCATCCAGAACCTCTCGGACCTGGAGTCGGACGTGGTATTCATCAAGAACATCGACAACGTGGTGCCCGACGCGCTGAAGCCCGCTACCACCCTGTGGAAGAACATCATTGCCGGCGTGCTGGTGAACACACAGCGCATGGCATTCGACTACCTGCGCCGCCTCGACGAGGGTAACTGCGGACGTGCCGAACTGGAGGAGATGGCCCGCTTCCTGCATAACGACCTGTGCACAGAAGTGCCGGGAATCAACGAGTTATCCACCGAGAAGCTTGTGGAAGTGCTGCGTACCAAGCTCAACCGCCCCATCCGCGTCTGCGGAATGGTCAAGAACGTGGGCGAACCCGGCGGAGGCCCCTTCCTCGCCTTCAACCCCGACGGCAGTGTGAGCCCGCAAATCCTCGAAAGCTCACAGATAGACACCCACAACCCCGCCTATCTGGCCATGTTCAACGGAGGCACACACTTCAACCCCGTCGATCTCGTCTGCGCCATCCGCGACTATAAGGGCAACCGCTTCGACCTGCCGCGCTATGTCGATCCCGCCACCGGCTTCATCTCCTACAAGTCCAAGAGCGGAAAGGAACTCAAGGCGCTGGAGCTGCCCGGACTCTGGAACGGTGCCATGAGCGACTGGAACACCGTCTTCGTGGAAGTCCCCCTGGAGACCTTCAACCCCGTCAAGACCGTCAACGACCTGCTCCGCCCCCAGCATCAGGCGTGAAACACCCCATGAACAGCCACAAAAACGTCCGCACGTAAAAGCCACACACGTCCGCACGTAAAGGCTAACACGTCCGCCCGTAAAAGCCAACACGTCCGCCCGTAAAAGCCATCACGTCCGCACGTCCAGCGGCTCACATGCGGATGGTGAAATTTAGGCTTGCACGGTGCGTCCGAGACAACAAAGAGGCCATTTTCTGCACTCACATAGCAGAAAATGACCTCTTTTTTGGTCTATGAAGCAAAAAATATCGACGAAAAGCATTCAATTCCAAACTTTTTTGTACCTTTGCACCCGATTTCGTGAAAACACAAACGGGGGACCTGAATGCCCCCATACGACACGAGCAAGGCGGTCCCGTAGCTCAGCTGGATAGAGCAACAGCCTTCTAAGCTGTGGGTCTTGGGTTCGAATCCCAACGGGATCACTGGTTAAGACACTCTTCGGAGTGTCTTTTCTCGTTCATACATAACTACATAAAAAAATATATCGCGCGTAAAGACGGAACTATGGTAGAATTATAATTGCAGTGATATGCATGGAAATGCCGTGATTTGTTCTACTGAATGGCAAGAAATTCTACCGGGATTCTACCCAGAAATATTCTAAAACTACTTTATATGTTATACCCTACTACAAGATGTGTCTTTGACCGAAAGAAGACCGCCAGCAAAGAGAAACGTGCCTTGGTGCAGATAGAAGTACTGTTCGGAAAGAAGAAAAAGTATATCTCGACGAATGTCTATGTTTATCAAGGTGAATGGAGTAAGTCATACGGTGTGTGTCATCGTCTGGACGCAAAGGAGCTGAATGACAGGATTCAGTCGCAGAAGCAGGTGATAGACGGCTACATCAATCAGTTAATCATTTCACACAAGCCTTTTGATTTTGCCGGTTTGGTGAGATTCCTTGATAGCGGAAGCACAGAGCCTGAAAGTTTTCTGGACTTTGTGTCACGCCGTATCGTGGAACGTCCGAACATCACTGCGGGGACTCGTAAGAATCACCGCAAGCTGTTGAATTCCTTGATGGCCTTCGACCAGATTCATGCTTTCTTAGACTTAACCCCAGCTAACGTGAGGCGTTATTATGAGTGGCTGCGACAGTCGCGCGATGGGAAGGTACTGCGTCCATCAACCGTACATAGTTACATGAAGTTCCTACGCCTGTTCATCCACGATGCCATTCATTTTGAGTTTTTGACCTCGGACCCAACCATCGGCATGAAGATTCCGCGTGGTGAGCATGATGATTCTCGGTGGTTGAATGCTGAAGAGGTGGCCACCATATCTTCGGCAGAACTCAACAGTGAACGTCTATCTCGTGTCCGTGATTTATTCCTTTTCCAGTGTTACACGGGTCTTTCTTATTCGGATCTGATGAACCTTGACAAGGGCAAGCTGGAGGTCTATGATGGTGTGCAGCTTTTGTCCGGCAACCGCATCAAGACTGGTGAAGAGTATAATGTGGTGATTATGCCAGAGGCGAAGGCCATCATAGAGAGATATGATTATAGCCTTCCCCATTATTCGCTGCAGAAGTACAACGATTATCTGAAGCTGCTGGCCACAGCCGCGAAAATCGACAAGCCTTTGTCCAGCCACTGGGGGCGCAGGACGTGTGGCTACATGATGGCCCGTAAGGGTTACAGCATTGAAGTGATCGCGCGTGTCCTGGGTCATTCAGACATCAAGACCACGCAAGCAGTATATGCCCGTTACATGAAGGACAGTGTGGTGCGCGAATACCGGAAAATTGAAAAGAAATCCTCTCGCGCGCGTGCGTATTATAAATAAGGATAGAAAGTGCCCTCCACGATGGGGTGCTGGTGGCCATCCTTGTAGGTATATTTCAGCTGCTGGCAGACAAAGAGGCGGCCATGGATGAGGAATGGCGAAACGATGTCATATCCGAACCTGCCCCTGAACCTTATCTTGCTCCCCTCTTCGATGTTGACTGCCCGCAGGGGTCTGAAGTGTGTGTTGTATAGTCCATGCTCTCCGTTCAGCTCCAGCGTCATATTCTCTTTACCGGTATAGGTTGGAAGATGGACAAACATCCCCTTCACGTTCTCGACGTAGTCCCTGGCTGTGACACACAGCGGGTGGGTGTGTTGTGTGGCGTACAGCGTCCTGTCATTGTTGTAGCCGAACCCATGCGTTCCGAAGTGGTAGAAGCACACCTGTATATTGTCCAGTGTCGTTTCGGAGATGCTGGAGCCTATGGCCTCCTTGAATGCCGTATCCTCCTTTTTCTCTATCAGCTCCGTCACGGGGCAGATCCTTGCGGGTCCAAAGCTGACCTCTGTCCTCACGGGGATAATCTTCAGCGTGTTTGTCTCTCCCGTGCTTCCGTGTGGCTTGAACTGGTTGACGATATAGCGGATGTAGATATCCGCCCACTCCTCCGTTCCCGGACAGCGTTCATCTATCCTCACGAATTCCATGTCCGGGCTGCTGTTGTGGAAGATCTTCCACTGGCAGTCCTCGATGGGCATGGCATCGACCTGCGCCAGCGTTGCCTCTACCTTCTCACACAGTTGCTCCACGGTCTTGTCCAGGCAGGCCCTTTTCCAGAACTCCCCTCCCGGCAGCTGGTACTCCAGCCGCTCGTAGTTGTGTATGAAGCCCACCTCGTCGCTCTCATAGTCCCTCTCGAAGTCATCCACGATGTCCTCCTGCCGGATCTCCGTTGTCTGTGTGCCGGTGAGGAACGTCTGGCATGACTTGATGTCCACGACCCTTGTGATGGGGTTGACGGTGATGATGCAGTTGAAGAACGTCTCTATCTGTGAGAGGAACTCTGCAGCCGTCCAGTCGGGCAGCATCCTGGCGATTTCCAGCGTGTCATATCCGTGGATGATGATGAGCTTGCACCATCTTTCGTCGTTCCTCAGCTCATTGCTTCCCACGGTATATCCCAGCTGCTGAATGAACCTTTCCACCACATACAGGACGAAGGGCATCGGCTTCAGTGTCGTCCCCTCCCAATAGACCACATCGTTTCCTCCTGTGCTGATGTCGCACAGGTTCAGATAGACCCTTTTCTGCCAGTTCTCATATTCCTCCTGGTCATCAAACGTATGTGCCTGGCTCACTTCTGCCAGATCCACGATGGTCTGCGGGAATACATAGTCGGCATCTGGGAAGACCTTCAGGGCCGTCTGGCGTGCCATCGCATTGGTGGGCGTGGGTATGGTGCCGAAGTCCATCTCCCGGATGCGCAGGTTCTCGTCGGCGGTGAGGTAGTTGAGTTCCGAGTTCCCGGCCACGATCTGAACCTTCAGCATGTCACCCTCCAGCTTCAGGATGACCTCTGTGCCGTCGGCGATGACGTGTCCGTCACACAGGAGGCGTGCGCGGCGGTTCTGCGGGCGGCTGGTGGCCGTCAGGCGGTTGATGTGGTTGTAGATGGCGCGGTTGTGGGGGTC
>JAFSZU010000167.1 GCA_017455585.1 Bacteroidaceae bacterium
AGGAGATGAGTATCTCATTCATGAGACCTGTTGGGTAAAAACCAAGGACACTCTCCATAGGACTCGTGAATCCACCCACACCTTCCATCCAGTAAGGCACTGTCTCCTCTGTACCTCCTTGGATTTGTATGTAGGTGCATACGCCCTTGAATGCGTTGTCCTTGCTCTTTTCCCTGCCTGTAATAGTGAATGTGTCACCATTGATCTTGACTTCCGTTCCCACAGGCGACTCGAAGTCATATAGCAGTTCCAGATGGCTCATGCCTGGCTTGGCTCCATACACCTTATGCCCTTCCTCATACAAGGCTCCGGCATACACCGTATCTTTCGGAGTATAGGAATAAGCATTAAATTTCAGTTCACTGCGTCCCAGTACCCTGCATGTCTTCCCGTCAATAATCGTGTCGCCATAAAGTCGGTACTCATACCGCTTCAGGAAACCATTACCCGGATTGATGCCCGTCCTCCACACCTTGCCAGTCTCAATGAAGGGACGGTAGTTTTCACCCGAAGAATACCACGTCCTCAAATAATAATAACCTTTCGTGTCAAGTACGTCCGAATACATTCCACAATCGCCATAAGATATACCAAAGAATAATCTGTCGTCATCATCAAATATAACCTCTAATGGTGCTTTGATTATTTCCGAACGAATAGCTTTTAGTTTCCGAAGAGAATCTAATGCAGTATCAAAATCGCTGCCGATCTTTCCTATATAATCAAGCGTTTCGCCGGGGTCGTCTTTTATTCTGATATGGGTCAAATCAGGATTGCTGTTATACTGGGTTTCCTGTGCCGGCACAATCATCGCCAGCAGTGTTAGCAGAGATAAGATAAATAAGCGTTTCATAGTGGTATTTGTAATGGTTTCGTTAGTTTATCATTGAAATCTGCGGCAAAGGTACGGCTTTTTCCCACAGGTTGTATCACTTACCCCATGGAAAATTCACAATGGCAATAAATCATAAAATGAATTGATTCAAAAGGATATAGTTCCCTTTCCTGTGTCCGCGCTCATGGAAAAGTGATGCACACATCCCATTTATTACCCATAATTCCTATGAATAATTCCAGTTAGGAACAGACTTCTTAGTTTCATAAGACATAAAATATGAAATATGAAATTAGGAAGCCCGTTCCTTGAAGATGGAATAAAAAGTTCGGTATGTGGTTGAAAAGAGTTGGATAAGGTGTTCCGATAAGAGGGGAACGGATGCTCAACGGAAGATGTCAGCATCGGTGATGGGTGCGTAGGGGCCGTCCTTCATTTCGAGGAGGATGGAGGGTTCGTGCGCTACGAGCGTGTGCCATTGCCCGGCGGGGATGTTGAGGCCGTGCAGTCCCTTGGCGGGGTCAAGGAGGTAGCGGGCGGTCTCGTTACCTTCTTCATCATAGAAGATTTCCGTGAAGGAGCCGCGGATGATGATGACGGTTTCCGTAGTCGTCGGGTGCCGGTGAATGGGCAGTACAGTGCCGGGTTGAAGGGCATTGAACATGCGCTGTGACTGGTCGGCAGCACTGTTGCGCAGGTCATAGTTCATGCGCAGACGCGGCGAAGCCTGTGCTTGCGCGTCCAACTGGTCGAAGAATTTGCTATCGAAATACATGATGAATGTCAGTTGTTCAGTTGCATTTTAAACGTGGAAGCGGGCAAGCCTTGGGCGTTGCGGAGGTCGGCATCGGTGAAGCCGCTCCAGCCGTAGCGTACGGTGGCGGGCAGTTGCACCTCGGGTGAAGAGAGGATGATCTTGTCGCCTTCGATCCGGATGGTTGCCGGGTGGAAAAGGCCGTCGTGACCTGCAATCTCGAAGCCGCGTGTGCAGGTGAGGCCGTCGGCATGGTCAAACCTCAATGCAACGGTGTGGTTTTGTCCAAAGACGGCGGAAAGGGGCGAGGGACCTTCGCTCTCCAGCGAGTGACCATAGGTGTGGCGCAGCGCCTGCAAGGCCAGTCGCTCACCCACGGGGCGCTTGGTGCGGTAATGCACGTCAGCGGGGTCGCCGACGTCGGTGGTCACTGCCATCCACGTGTCGGGCAACGTCTGTGCCAGACGGCGCTGGCTGTCGCGGAACGCGGGCCACGACGGACGCGGGAGACTGGAGAGCTGGACGACATAGAAGGGCAGCACGGGCTTCTTCTGGAACTCACATTGCCAGCGGCGTGCGAAGTGCTTGCGCCACGACTGCTCCAGCAGCGTAAACAGCTTCTCGTGGGCCTCGATATTATGGGCGTTGCTCTCGCCTTGATACCACAGCACGCCCTTGATGGGCAGGTGTCCGAGCGGCGCGATGGCGGCTTCAAAGAGGTAGGCGGGGTCGTAGGGGTGACGCTGCAAGGTATTGTAGGCGGGCGATTCCTTGTCGAGGGCATGAGCGATGTTCTGCGTCATGCGGCCTCGTGCCCAGGGCTGACCGAAGTCGCCGTTGCGCCAGTCACGCAGGATATTCGGGAACTCCCATTCCAGCGTCGAGCGGTCAACCCAAGACTCTGTCGTAGAGCCTCCCACGGCGTTGCAGATAATGCCGATGGGCACGTCTGGGATGCTGTCGCAGAGGACGCGTCCGAAGTTGAAGGCCACGGCAGAGAACTTGGCCACCACTTCCGGCGAAGCGGTCTTCCAGCCCTGCTGGTCCATGTGGCGCAGTTCGTTCGTGTAACGTAGTACGCTGTCGTCCCATTCCACTGCATCCGTGCGGGCCCGCGCCGGCATGTTATACAAATGCAGACGACTGCCGAGTCGTGCGGCATCGACAAGGTCTTGGTCGAGCGTATTGCACTGATCCACACGCAATTCCATATTGGACTGCCCGCTGGCTAACCACAGGTCACCGAAATAGAGGCTGTCGATCGTCAACGTCTGCGCCGGCGCCTTCACCAGGTTCTCGAGGAGGTAAGGATAACGCTCGGGGTAGTAGAAGCGGTAGTTGTCTGTCTTCAATGGCGTGGCAGTCAACGTGAGGGTGTAAGGGCCGCCCGCCTTCATGTGAGGCAGCTCCATCGACCACAAGCCGTCGGCATGCGTAAATGTCTCACCCTCATCCACAATCTTTCCATCCTTTCTTAACTCACGACGAATGCTGCGGCGTGCATCGGCCCGTCCCTCGAGCAGCAGGTGCTCGTCGCGCGGCAGCACCATCCCGCTGGAATACACGGGCGGCAGTTGCAGACCGCCGTAGTCACCCGTGAGGGCGCCATAGACGGTGCGCGCCAGAATCATGGCCCCTTCTGGGTTCGGGTGCAGGGCATCCGAGAAGAGGTCGGGGCGGTTGTGCAGCGGCGTGAAGAGGTCTATGAGCTGCGCCTGCGCTCCCCCTGCCACCTGCATGATGGCCTCCTGCACCTGTGCGTGCCAGTCACGTGTGCCGCTCTGGTAGCGCGGATGACGGTCGAAGATGGGCGTCATCTTGCATACGAGGACGCGCGCCTCGGGGTTCACGACCAGGAAGCTGTCGATGAGTGCGCGGTAGTTGGGTATGAACTCTTCCTTCCAGTCCGGCCAGTTGCGCGGGTCGGTGTCGTTCAGTCCCAGATGGATGACGACCCAGTCAGGCTTGAAGTCCAACGCCTGGTGGAACTCGGGCAGGTTGACGTAGGGGCGGTGACCTTTATATAATAAGGTAGCCCCCGAGTGCCCGAAGTTGCCGACCTCAAAGCGGCCGCTGCCGTACTTGCTATCCAGCATCTCTTGCAGACGAACGGGATAGGCGTCGCGGTCACGGTTCTTGAGTCCGTAGCCGTAGGTGACGCTGTTGCCCACACATGCCACGCGCAGTGGTTTGACAGGCTGTTGTTTACGAGGCTTTGCCGACACGGAGGCAACACCCAGAAAGAGGATACAGAGGAGGAAAAAAGCCTCACCCCCAACCCCTCTCCGATTGGAGAGGGGAGTAGTTACTTGGTACCGTTGACTTGTTCTTTCTTTCTCTTTCATGGTTATTTGTCTGCTATTTACTTTGGTTAATACTCCCCTCTCCATTCGGAGAGGGGTCGGGGGTGAGGCCGTTAATTATATTAGATCACCTTTTCCAGCTTGGCCAGGTTCTCGGCCACCTGCTCGTCGGTGACTTCGTAGTTCTGGAGGTTGCCGGAGAGGTACTGGTCGTAGGCACTCATGTCGATGAGTCCGTGGCCGCTGAGGTTGAAGAGGATGACTTTCTCCTCGCCCGTTTCCTTGCACTTCTTTGCCTCGCGGATGGTGGCGGCGATGGCATGGCAGCTCTCGGGAGCGGGGATGATGCCCTCGGCACGTGCAAAGAGCGTACCTGCCTCGAAGCTCTCCAGCTGCTGGATATCCACGGCACTCATCAGACCGTCCTTCAGCAGTTGGCTGACGATGACACCGGCACCATGGTAGCGCAGACCACCGGCATGGATGTTGGCGGGCATGAAGTTGTGTCCCAGGGTGAACATGGGCAGCAGCGGCGTGTAACCAGCCTCGTCGCCGAAGTCATACTGGAACTGTCCGCGGGTGAGCTTGGGGCAGGACGAAGGTTCGGCAGCGATGAACAGTGTCTTCTTGCCCTCCAGGATGTTATGACGCATGAAGGGGAAGGCCACGCCGCCGAAGTTCGAGCCGCCACCGAAGCAGGCAATCACCATGTCGGGGTACTCACCGGCCATGGCCATCTGCTTCTCGGCTTCCAGGCCGATCACCGTCTGGTGCAGGGCCACATGGTTGAGCACGGAACCGAGGGTATATTTGCAGTTGGGGGTGTTCAAGGCCAGCTCAATGGCCTCGGAGATGGCGGTGCCGAGCGAACCCTGGTTCATGGGGTCGCGGGTAATAATGTCCTTACCGGCACGGGTGGACATGGAGGGCGATGCCTCCACGGTGGCCCCGAAAGTCTGCATGATGCTGCGGCGGTAGGGCTTCTGGTTATAGCTGATCTTCACCTGATAGACAGCACATTCCAGCCCGAAGACCTTGGCGGCATAGCTCAGGGCGGCACCCCACTGTCCGGCACCCGTCTCGGTGGTGACGTTGGTCACGCCCTGAATCTTGTTATAATAGGCTTGTGGCAGTGCGGAATTCAGTTTGTGGCTGCCCACGGGGCTTACGCTCTCGTTCTTGAAGTAGATGTGGGCGGGTGTGCCGAGGGCTTCTTCCAGTCCGTAGGCGCGCACCAGCGGTGTGGAGCGGTAGTATTTATACATCTCGCGCACGGGCTCGGGGATGTCAATCCATGCATCGGTCTGGTTCATCTCCTGTCGTGCCAGCTCTTCGGCAAAGATGGGGAAGAGGTCCTCAGCTTTCAAGGGCTGTTTGGTTCCAGGGTGCAGGGGTGGCATGGGTTTGTTAACCATGTCAGCCTGGATGTTGTACCACTGTGTTGGGATCTCGCTTTCGGGCAGGATGAAGCGTTTTTGTCTGTCGCTCATAATAATAATGTGTTTGAGGGTTGTGTGAATAGGGGTTATGGTTAATTCTCTTTACTTGTTGTCTCAATATACTCATAGCAGCCCGCGTCTGGTGCCGGGTCTGCTGTGCGGGAACGCCCCAGGCGGTCCAGAGGCCAGGCAGTGCTCTGTGCAGCGTCTGCCGCGCTACGGATGGCTGACTGCTCCACGGGCGTGAAGTCGTAGAGGAAGGCGTGGGTGTCCATGAGGGTGAAGTTCTTCTCGTGAACGTAGTCGCCCTTGCGCTCTTCGAGCACGCAGTCGGTGAAGTGCGAGGTGTATAGCTCGTCGTCGGGCAGTTCGGTGGCTAGGTAGCAATGGCTGAAGGAGAAGTTGATGACAGGTTCCTCCACTTCGCCTCGATAGCCCCACTGCCGCGGGTCCAGGTTGGGAATCATCACCACGTCGGTCTCATAGCCTGTGGCCACGCAGTTGATGAAAGTGGCCTCATGGAGCGGGTGATAGGTGACAGAGTCCTCATAGAACGAGATGTCAATGGCCAGACCGCGGTCGGCCGAGAGCGGATAGAACTGCGCCATCGTGCAGTGGGTGAAGCGGCAGTGTCCGCCCATGAGGCGCACGCAGTCGCCCAGCGTGTTGGAAATCTCGGTGTTGGCCACCTCGACGCGGCCGTCGGTGATGTCCAGCCCGTGGCCGCCGAGGTTGTGGAGTCGGCTGTTAGTGAGGGTGAGCTTGAGCTCGTCTGTGCCCGTGCTGTCACAGATGATGCCATAGCTGCCGCCGTGCAAATCGACATAATTCAAATCGTTACCGCTGCTTGTTGCCGTGAGGTGAATACCTTGCCAGCGCGAGGGCAGACGGTCGTAGGGCAGATAGTCGAACATGTGGTCTGTGCGGTCGCAGCGCAATACCACGGGGTCTGCCAGCGTGCCGTTGGCCACCAACCGGCCATGCACGATGAGGGCTGTCGTGTCGTTGAAGTAGAGCTGCGTGCCGGCCTCGAGCGTCAGCGTGGCTCCCTCGGCCACCACCAGACTGTCTGCGATGACCACGGGGCGGCGCGCACTGAAGACTGTATCATTATTTAATATACGCGCGCGCAGGAAGAAGGCATCGCGCCCCACCACCACGAGCGGCACCCGTTGCTGGACGCCGCTCTCGAGGGCGAAGATGAGGGCGTCCTTGACCTCGCGCGGCTCGTCGGCATCCCAGGCGGGCAGCGTCACCTCGGCACGGACGATGAGGCTGTCCCTGCGCCGCACCTCGAAGTCTGTGACGTGGTTCTCTGCCGAGCGGCTCATGTCCTGCCCGTCTATATTGATGCGGAAGGGACTGGCGGCCCCACCTTCCAGCCACACGTCGGTGATGCGCAGCCCCTCATCGGCGTGGTTGAAGACGGTGAGTGTCTGCGTGCTGGAGGGGATGGTGGTGAACAGCGTGTCGAACAGGATGGTGTCGCGGCTGAAACTGAGGGTCTTGGAGCGGTCGGTGGTGAACGAGTCGTAGTCGTCGCAAGCAGCGAAGGTGAACAACAGAAACGCCAGAACACCCCAAATCCGACACGTGCGCACGCGAAGCCTTTCACGTGCGCACGCAAAGTCCTTCACGTGCGGACGCGAAGCCTTTTTCGTGCGCACGCAAAACGACGTACCACCGATGGTAATTTTATTCACGATCTCAAACATTCTCGAGAATGGCCAGAAGGTGACGCCACACCATATCTACAGTGGGGATGAGCAGGCGCTCATCGGGCGAGTGGACACCGCGCAGGGTGGGGCCGAAGCTGACCATATCCAAGCCGGGATATTTCTCGGAGAAGAGGCCACATTCCAGCCCAGCATGGATGCCGCGCACGACGGGTTCCTTCTGGAACAGCCGCACATACTGCTCGCGGGCGATGCGCAGAAGCTCGCTCTTGGGGTTCATGGCCCAGCCGGGATAGCCCTCGCCTGTCTGCACGTCGGCACCGGCCAGCTCGAAGACGGCGGCCACAGTGTGCGCCATGTTCTTGCGGTTGCTGAGGAGCGAGCTGCGCTGACTGCTGTTGACGAAAATGACGCCCGGCTCCACTTGCTTGATGCTGGCCAGGTTGCTACTGGTCTCCACCAGGGCGATGTCCTGGCTCATGGCATAGACACCGTTATCCACGCCCTGCAGGGCGGTGATGAGGCGGCGGTTGACATCCTCGGGCAGAACGGTGGCAGCGGGTTCGGCACTCTCCAAGAGGAACTCCATCGTCTTTTCGGTGGAGCAGAATTCCTCTTCCACCTCAGCGGCAAAGAGGTTCCAATCCACGCGCGCCTGTTCCTTATATTGATTGGGGATGCAAACGAGGCACGTGGCCTCACGGGGAATGGCGTTGTGCAGTCCACCAGCCTGAATATCAGAGAGGCGCAGTCCCCACTTCTTCATGCCGTCATAGAGGTAGCGCACCAGCAGTTTGTTGGTGTTGGCGCGCTTCTTGTCGATGTCGTCGCCGCTGTGTCCGCCGGTCAGGCCCTTGATGGTCAGCCGCAGGAAGAAGGCTCCGGCGGGAGACGCCTCGGGGGTGAAGCGGAAGGTGGCCTCTGTGCGGCAGCCACCGGCACAGCTCACGAAGAGCTCGCCCTCGTCCTCGGAGTCCAGGTTGATGAGCATCTGCCCGCTCATGAAGCCGGGCTTCATGCCCTCGGCACCGGTGAGGCCAGTCTCCTCGTCGCGGGTAAATACACATTCCAGCGGGCCGTGTTTCAGCGTGTTATCTGCCAGGATGGCCATCTCCATGGCACAGCCAATGCCGTCGTCGGCACCCAAGGTGGTGCCCTTGGCCTTCATCCATTCGCCGTCGATATAGGTCTGGATGGCGTCGCGGTCGAAGTCGAACTCAATGTCGTTGTTCTTCTCGCAGACCATGTCCATGTGGCTTTGCAGGATGACAGTGGGTTTCTGCTCCATGCCGGGGGTGGCGGGCTTGCAGATGAGCACGTTGCCCGTCTCATCGACCTTGGTTTCCAGGCCGAGGCCTTCACCAAATTCCTTGAGAAACGCTATCATCTTCTCCTCGCGCTTCGATGGGCGCGGGACGGCGTTGATGCGTGCAAACATGTCAAACACGAGGGCGGGTTTCAGTTCAATCTTTTCCATTTATATTGCTAAATAAGGTTAAAGTCTGAGGAATAGGGGTGAAGTACGTCGAAGTTTACGTATCTTTGCGCCGTTTTAGCGCGGCAAAGATACAACTAAACTGCGTTTCAGCCAAGGTTTTTCTAATAAATAAACGCAACAGATGCTCAAATTATTGCTCATCACGCTCGGAATAGTCGCAGTGGCCGTCCTGCTGCTGTCTGTCAAGCTGCTGCTGAAGGGCGACGCTCGCGGGCCGGTGACGCATATCGGAGCCTCCAGGGCCATGCGCCAGCACGGCATCCACTGCGTGGAGAGCATGGATGCCATTGAGCGTCATCAGCTGGCTCACCGGCCACACGCCGTGGAGAGAGTTGAGAGTTGAAAGTTAAAAGTTGAAAGTTAAAAGTTCTTGAAGGGTCAAGCGTCCCTGCGGGCCGAGCGGAAAGTTGAGAGTTGAAAGTTGAGAACCCCATTGGCCCCATGAACCCACTAAAGAGATCAATAACCAAACCATAAATAGTCTAACCCTCAATGAAAAAGTTCCTCACACTCGCCCTCGGAGCCGCACTGGCACTGACCGCCTGTAACAACCAGAAGGCCGAACAAGCCGACAACACCTCCTCTGCAGAACCCGCAACCACCGGCCTCAAGGTGGCCTACGTGGAAGTTGACAGCCTGATGACGCAGTATCAGTTCTGCAAGGACTACAACCTGCTGCTCAACCAGAAAGGCGAGAACGCCCAGAAGACGCTGGCCGGCAAGCAACGCACCCTGCAACAGCACGCCGCCGCCCTGCAGAAGAAGTATGAGAACAACGGCTTCACCACCCGCGACGAGCTGGAGCGCGCACAGAACCAGCTGGCCAAGGAGCAACAGGACCTGGCTGAGCTGGAGCAGCGCCTCATGAACGAACTGGCCAACGAACAGGCACAGCTCACCATGGAGATGCGGGATAGCATACAGGCTTTCCTGAAGGTCTATAACAAGACGAAGAAGTTCGACTACATCTTCTCGCGTCAGGGAGATAACATCCTGCTGGCCAACAAGAAGTTCGACATCACCAACGAAGTGGTGGCCGGGCTGAACAAGCGCTACAAGGCCAAACCCGAGGTGAAGAAGGTATCCGACACCAGGATCGACACCTCCACCGACTCCCAGATGCCGAGATAAGTAATTAGCGTATTAACCTGTTAACGTGTTAACCTGTTAATGTGTTAATATGTTAACGTGTTAACGTGTTAACGTGCAATATTTTGAGTTAACATTCCATCTCACCCCCAACGACGAGGCGGCCCGCGATGTGCTGGCCGCCTTGTTGGCTGACGCAGGATGTGAAACCTTTGTTCCCACCGATGCGGGGCAGACGGCATACATCCAGCAAAGCACCTTCGATGAAGCCGCCATCCAGGCCGCCATCGATTCCTTCAAGGCATTCTTCCCGCAGGTGGAGGTCACCTTCACCTGTGCCGACGCTCCCGATGAGAACTGGAACGCCACCTGGGAGGAAGAGCACCACTTTGAACCCATCACCCTGCCACAACTGCCGTCGCGGGAAAACCGCGACGCACCAACGCTGGAGAACCGCAACGCATCAACGCCCGGTGGCCAGCAGATTCGGATTATTCCCCGTCAGGCCTTCGGCAGCGGCGAACACGCCACCACGCGCATGATGCTGCGCCTTTTGGCGGAAGCCGACCCGCGCGGCAAGGCCGTCATCGATGCCGGCTGCGGCACCGGCGTCCTGGGCATTGCCGCCATGAAGCTCGGTGCCCGCTCCCTCTTCGCCTACGACATCGACGAGTGGAGCGTCCGCAACACCCTCGACAACTTCGCCCTCAATAACCTCCCCGCCGCGCCCTTCCCCGCCGCTGTTCTCCCCGCTTCCTTCCCCGCCGCTGTTCTCCCCGCAGGCTCCCCCCTTTCTCCCCTCTCTTCCCCCGTCCCTTGCTCTGTTGGCGGCGGTTCGTCCGCCGCTGTTCTTCCCGCTTCCTTCCCCGCTGGCTCTCCCCTCTCTTCTCCCGCCGCTGCAGCTCCCCCTTCTTCCCCCGTCCCTTGCTCTGTTGGCGGCGGTTCGTCCGCCGCTGTTCTTCCCGCTTCCCTCCCCGCTGGCTCTC
>JAFSZU010000168.1 GCA_017455585.1 Bacteroidaceae bacterium
GAGGCACTATATAAATATGTGGAGCTGATGGAGCGTGCCGACCGTCTGCCGCTCGGCGACCCGGAGGTGCAGACGCTCTGCGCCATCAACGCCTGCGACTATCTCCACGAGACCTTCCACGACGAGCTGCTCATCAACGTCCTCGCCGGCAACGCCCTCAAGACCGAGCTGCGCCGCGAGTCGCTGCCCCTGTTCCACTTCCTCCACGCCACCTCGACCTTCATCGGTGGCGGCGCCTGGCGCTTGCAGGGCTGCGGCGACGACATCGTTCAGCTGCTCGTCGATGACATTAAGGCCCACGGAGGACAGGTCGTCACCGGGGCGCAGGTAGAAGAACTGATAGAGACCGACGGCCTCATCACCGCCGCCCGCTGCACCCAAGCGGGAGATGGGCACGCTGGGAAGCGTACCCCATTGGAGACCTACGAGGCCACGACCTTCATCAGCGACATACACCCGCAGCAGACTTTCGCACTGGTGAAGGAGAGCACAAAGCTCTCGCGCCTCTTCCGCCGCCGCATAGATATGCTGGAGAACACTCACGGCATGTTCACCGTCTCGCTCGTCACCGACTGCATCCCCTATTTCAATCACAACAAGTACATCTACCGGCGTGCAAACGTCTGGGATTCAGTAGTGGGTGAAGCTTCCAAGCTTTGCGGTTCCACAGTAGTGGGTGAAGCTTCCAGGCTTTGCAGCAATTTCAGCATAGACCGTGTCATGGTGAGCTGCATGGCCTTCCACCCCTCACCCCTCACCCCTCACCCCCTTCCACTTGTCATCGACCTCCTCACCCCTGTTCCCCTCTCCCTCTTCGATTACTGGAACGACAGCCGTGTTGGCCACCGCCCCGACGACTATCGGCTGTTGAAGGAACAGCTGGCCGAAGAGTGCATAGCCCTGGCAGCAAGAGTGATGCCAGAGCTGCAAAGCTTGGAAGCTTCACCCACTAAGTACACCAGCACACCGCTTACCTGGCGAGACTACACCCTTACCCCTTCCGGCTCCGCCTTCGGCCTGCGCAAGGACAGCCGCCAGCCCCTGCTGACCATACTATCGCCGCGCACGCCCATACCCAACCTCCTGCTTACCGGCCAGAACCTCATGCTCCACGGCCTGGAAGGTGTCACCATGACTGCCATACAGACCTGTGATTGCCTCTGAAAACGGCAGACAACACCCTGTCCCAGACGGAGCTACATCCTGTCCCAGACGGAGCTATATCCTGTCGCTAACGAAGTGACGAGGGCTGAAAAAGTCCCACCCGGTGGGACTAAATGTCCCACCGTATGGGACAAATAGTCCCACCGGGTGGGACTAATAGAGCGAACCGACAGGCGATGGACGGCGTGCTATTCGTGCTGTCTGTGAGAGATTATACGATGCTGTTCTTGATGGTCTCGACGATATACCTCACGTCATCATCGCTGACGTATGGGCCTGCGGGTAGACACATGCCTACCTTGAATACGGCCTCGCTCACCCCATTGACGTACGCCACACTCGTTGCCGAAGTCTGGCAAATGGCACCGCATGGCAATTTCTCCTTTCTCATTTCTCCTTTCTCATTTAGCGGAGCGCAATACACCGGCTGCTTGTGCATCGGTTTCCATACTGGCCGTGCCTCAATGCCGGCAGCATCCAATGACACGCGCATGGCCTCCACGTTGTCATTCGGCTGGCAGTCCGTGACAGCAGTTGAAGCAGTATGTATCACACCCGCAGCACCGCCGACAGCGCCCTGCACGATGGCCCTATAGGCGTTCTCCTGCCCCTTCACCTTCAGTTCCGGGGCAAGCGTAATCGTACAGAGCCAATAGTTGCTATCATATACCTTGTTATTTATGGATAGTTCTTGCGTCCCGATGGTTGCAAGCGACCTGGGGTCGAGCGCGTGGTCATTCGTGGTCATTTGTGTTAAAGAAGTTCCCGGCTGTTTATGTACCGTTATCCCTTCCACGTCCTTCAGCAGTTCCTCATACAGTTTCTGCACATGCCTGTGGTGCTCGATATGGTCTTTCACAACCGTCATCTGTCCTCTTCCGATACCCGCGCAGATGTTCGACATACGGTAGTTGAATCCTATCTTCTCATGCTGGTAGTAGGGGTAGCTCTCCCGATACTGCGTGGCGTACATCATAATCTCCCGCCACGATTCTTCGTCGGGCGTAATCAATGCCCCGCCGCCGCTGGTGGTAATCATCTTGTTACCGTTGAACGACAGCACGCCGTACTTGCCGAATGTACCAAGCATCTGACCGTTGTAACGAGAGCCAAACCCTTCGGCGGTATCCTCAATGACCGGAATCCCGTAACGGTTGGCAATCTCCATGATGCGGTCGATCTGGTACGGCATTCCATACAGAGCCACAGGCACAACAGCCTTCGGCTTCTTGTTCGTCTTGGCAATGCGGTCCACGATGGCCACCTCCAACAGTTCCGGGTCCATGTTCCACGTTTCCTTTTCTGAGTCAACAAACACAGGCGTAGCTCCCAGATACGTTATCGGGTGCGACGATGCACAGAACGTAAAGCTCTGCACTATCACCTCGTCGCCCGGCTTCACCCCGCAGGCTGTCAGTGCCAGGTGCACTGCCGCCGTGCCCGACGACAGTGCCACCACCCGTTTCTTGCTAAGGCAATCACTTCCCTCAAGCCCCCCTCTGGCTTCCCTCGAAGGAGGAAGGGGGCTGGGGGTGAGGCAGAATTTCTCTAAGTCCTCCTCAAATGCATTCACATTCGGTCCCAGGGGCACCACCCAGTTCGTGTCGAATGCCTCCTTGATGTACTTCTGTTCCAGTCCTGCCTCGCTCATGTGAGCCAGGCACAAGTAAATTCTCTTTCTTTCTGTCATGGTATTATACATTTTTCATTTCTCACTTTTTCATTTAGGGCAAAGCCCGCCTTCATATCACCTCCCCTGCATACTCCATCTTCCTCCCAAGCACCGTGCAGAGAATCATCTGAATGTCCTTGACGAAAGAATAGTGACGATAGTAATAGCAATTCAAGCGTACTTTTTCGGGGTATATCACGTTGTCGTTGTACCACACCGCCAACTCCTGGTCCGTCATCTTCTCTATATTTATGGGAAATTCATGGTCATTCATGGTCATTCGTGTTTCAGACGAATCTGTGCTATCCGTGCTGTCTGTGTGACCTCTTATCCTGGTCACCCATTCCGCTATCATCTCATCCTCCAACCTGTACTTCAACGTAGCTGGCCCCGTGATGCCTGGCCTCAACTTCAGCACATCCCTGTCACCACCTTCCAACTTATCCGCATACCCAGGCACATCGGGTCTCGGTCCTACAAAGCTCATGTTCCCTGTCAGTACATCCCACA
>JAFSZU010000169.1 GCA_017455585.1 Bacteroidaceae bacterium
AGCAAAATCCCACCCAATCAGCATCTGGCAAAACCACTTCAAAGATAATTTTGTGAGTCTCGTCACAAAATGAGCATTAAAATGGATAGTCTGGGGGCTACATATAGCGCTTTATGCCGAGTATGAAATATTCAGGCTAAAGGTGTGATTATTCAAGAGGGCAAAAAGATATTGCACTAATCACAAATATAGCAAATTTTCAGCAAATTTAATTTTATATATGCTAAATAGTTGATATTCAACCACTTAGACGGAATAAATTTATATAATGAGAATATATGGTCATTGGTGTTAAGAAGAAAGAGAGTGCGCTAAGCGCCACAGAGAGTTAATGTGAGATTATTTTGTGAGGTTGTGGGTTCATCACACATCTGTCAGTAGGAACGCCATATACATGGGCAGAGTCAGTAGCGAATCCTTACACCCGATGTTGTAGTCACCTAATTTCAGGGCACTTGTGACGTTATATTTTTCAGGATGCTTCAGCACCGTGTTCAAGGACTTGGCATTGCCCGTTGTGGCCTTGCATTCCACGGGCGTGCATTTCCCTTTATAACGCAGGAGGAAATCGAGTTCCAACCCCGTATCTTTATGAAAGTAATAAAGTTTGCGTCCCATCTTTCCCAGGATATCTGCCACAAGGTTCTCCTTGATGGCACCATGATAGGTGAGCAGGTCCCCCTGCAGGATACTTGACTGTGTTCCCTCTTCCAACATGGCAACAAGCAATCCGATATCCGCCATATACACCTTGAACTCACTCTGGATGCGGTGTCCGTCAAGAGGCAGTTCTGTGATTTCCGTGTTATAGCAGCGGCGTATGATGCCGGCATCTTCAATCCACTGAAGACTGTCTGCATAGTCACGTCCACGTCCTCCTGGGCGCACTACATTGTAACTGAACTTCTTGTACTCGCGAGCCAGTTGCGCAGGAATGGATTCGAAGCATTCCCTGGTGCGTGCCTTGTCAACAGGGGCAGCATACTTCACCATATCCGACTTATACCCCTCAACGATTCGTCTCTGCACAGTGAGCACCTTGCCTATTTGCCTTTCCTCCAAAAAGGTGGATACGACTTCTGGCATACCCCCTACCACTATATACTGATGGAGCAGTTCGCGAAAACGATCATGCAGTGCTGCTTCAACGGGAACAATATCGTTCAGGCATTGCCTCAAATAGTCGAAGTGCACATCCTTGATACCATTGGCCCACAGCCACTCTTCAAAGTCCATCGGAAACATCTCGACAATATCCTCGAACCCCACGGGAACAGAAGCTTCCTCTTCCTCCTCCTTCTCTTCCGGAGTTTTGTAGCCGTTGACCCCAAGCAGTGATCCCGTACAGATCACTTCATACCTTCCATCTAAATGGAAGTACTTCAGCGACCCTCTTGCCCGGGGACAATCTTGTATCTCATCGAAAATGAAACAGGTCTCCCCAGGTTCTATCTCAACGCTTGGCATCGCCGCCGTGATACGCAAGATGATAGCGTCCACCTCCAGATTAGGAGTGAAAAACTTCTTGTAGTCCGGATGCTCACGAAAATCCAGATATACCACATTCTTAAAATGTTTGCGGGCAAAATCCACCACACTGCTGGTTTTGCCACACTGCCGCACTCCTTTCACAACAAGGGGCTTGTGAGAGGCATCATCTATCCACAATTGGAATACATTGTCAATCTTTCGCTTATACATATTTCACACATTTTCCTACCGACTTTTGTGGAAATTCCACACATTTTCCTACCGACTTTTATGGGAATATCACACATTTTCCTACCGACTTTCACTGCAAAGGTACACGTTTTTTTCTAAATCATAATGCTTTCACGGAGAATTTCTGTTTTTTTTACACAAATTACCATGAATGTCTTCTCACACAAATTACCATGAAAGTCTTTTAACACGTCCCTCCGTTTTCTTCAAGTGTGAAACGTCGCGAGCGCCTCGAAAAAAAGTTTCGGGAAATGTGTGGTCGTTTCAGAAGAAATCACTACCTTTGCCGCCGATACTATTATTTGCTATTGTAACGAAAGGAGATTGTTTTTATGGGATACACACTGGATGACATGTTCAAGTTTGCTCAGGCCATGAGCGACAAGGATGTGAAGATAGCACGGCAGGAGATAGCGATGGAGGCGCTGCAGAAGCAGTGCCAGCAACTGAGACAGCAGGTCGATGTGCTGCATGAACAGGGCGACTTCTGGAAGGCTGCCGCCCTGGCTGTGAGCGCGCAGAACGAGGACCTGCGCCAGCAGATGACCCACATGCACCGCGTCATCCTGCTGTCTGTGAAGAAGGTGAGTAACTATTTCGACCATATCGACGACGTGAAGCTGCAGGCGCTGCTGCGCGCCTTTGTGCTGGACGCGCTGCCCGACGACACGCCGCCGGAGCTGCTGGGCTTCATCCAGCAGGTGACGCGTCTGCGGCTGCCACAGCCGCAGGAGCCGCACGAGGTGCACGTGCACGGCAACTACAACGACGTACATGACAACGGAAAAGTAAATGTGTAAAATATCTATTTGGCTATGGCAGGAAACACAGTTTATGTGCAGGGGTCCTATGTGGACGTGCACGACAACGAGGTGGTGAACCTCTCGATTGACAAGGCGGGCGAGGTGCATGTGGAAGGCACCGTGCAGCCCGGAACGGTGAAACCCGCGGACGGCAGCGCGCAGCCGGCGGCGGAGCGGCCGCTGACAGAGCGGCAGCAGCGCATACGCCGTGCGGTGGAGGTGCTGCGGGACGAGGGCGAGCTGCGCTTCGGCTATGACTATGCCTGGCTGCAGCTGGTGATGAACCAGGAGGACGACTGCCCGCACTTCGAGGACACGGTCTCGTTCCTGAAGTATCTGCGGCAGACGGGTCTCGACGGTCTGCCCAGCCCGGACTCCATCTGGAAGAAGGTGGCGGTGACGCGCCAGGCGCACCCTCACTGGACCTTTGGCGACACGGGCGACGCGACCGAGACGCTGCGCCGCAACAACGTGGCCAGCCGCTTCCTACACTGTCTGCGCACAGAGACGCGGCTGTAAATGCTGCTTGTTGTTCCGTTCTTCGGCCGTGGCTTCCTTCGGGGGTCACGGCCGTGGTGTATGAGGGAGAATATGACGACCTTTGCGGCGTTGGAAACTCCAACCGGCCCGCAAGGGTCGCAGTATTCATCTTCTAACACCATCTTTATCATGAAACTGTTATTGAAACGGTATTTCCTGGGTCCGCACTACACCTGCGGTCACCTCTTCATCCAGACACTGGTGCCCGTTCCCGAGGGGGAACAGGATGTGCACCACCCCGGCTGCCCGGAGGGCTTCTGCCACGAGTGGGCGCTGCTGTGTGACACGCTGGAACCGCCTGTGCAGCAGCGCTGGCGCGACCGCTCCACCACCTGCGCCATCCCCGCCGGTGACTATCCGCTGGTGGTGTCGTTCAGCCCCAAGTTCCAGACCATGCTGCCGCTGCTCCTGAACGTGCCCGGCCGCAGCGGCATACGCATCCACGCAGGCAACCGCGCGCACCTGGACCCCGCGCAGTCCGACACCACAGGCTGCATCCTGGTGGGCTCGGCCACACAGCGCGGCACGCTCACCGACAGCCGCCGCGCCCTGGCGTTGCTGAAGCAGCGACTGCGCCGCCGCCCCGAAGGCGAAGCGGTGAGGGTGAAAGTTGAAAGTTGAGAGTTGAAAGTTGAAAATTGAAAGGTGAAAGGTGAGAGTTGAGAGTTGAAAGTTGAGAGTTGAGGGTTGATTTTTTTCGTGCGGACGTGAGGGGGATCACGAGCACACGTAATACACAATTCGTCCGCACGTGATGGGGTTCACGTGCGGACGTTTTTTTTGTGACCTATAAGGGAGGGGAGAGTTTATCGGTGGATCTTGGCGAGGCCACCTTCGGAGGTTATCGGTGGATCTTGGCGAGGCCGCCCTCGGGGGTTATCGATGAATCTTGGCAAGGCCGCCCTCGGGGAGTACCGGTGGATCTTGGCAAGGCCGCCCTCGGAGGTTACTGGCTGATCTTGGCGAGGCCGCCCTCGGAGGTTTCCTTGTAGAGCGAGGGCAGGTCGTGGCCCGTCTGCTTCATCACGCGGACGATGCGGTCGAAGGAGACGCGGTGCTGACCGTCGGAGAGGGAGGCGTAGAAGTTGGCATCCAGTGCGCGGGCGGCGGCGAAGGCATTGCGCTCGATGCAGGGGATCTGCACGAGGCCGCAGACGGGGTCGCAGGTCATGCCCAGATGGTGCTCCAAGCCCATCTCGGCGGCATACTCAATCTGCGCCACCGAACCGCCAAAGAGCTGACAGGCAGCGGCGGAGGCCATGGCACAGGCGGTGCCTACCTCGCCCTGACAGCCCACGTCGGCACCCGAGATACTGGCGTTGTGCTTCACCAGGTTGCCAATGAGACCGGCTGTGGCCAGGGCGTGGAGGATGCGCTCCTCGGAGAAGGTGTGGTTGTGGGACAGGTGGTAGAGCACGGCCGGCAGCACACCGCAGGAGCCGCAAGTGGGGGCGGTGACAATGCGCCCGCCAGAGGCGTTCTCCTCGCTCACGGCGAGGGCATAGGCATAGACAAGGCCGTCGCTCTGCAGGTTGGCCTTGTAGCCCTTGGCCTTGACATAGTAGACGGGTGCCTTGCGCTGGAGGCCGAGGGGCCCGGGGAGCACGCCCTCGTGGTTGATGCCACGCTCCACAGCCTCCTGCATCACCTGCCAGACCTCCTGCAGGAAGGGCCAGATCTCTGGCCCCTCGCACTGCTCGACATATTCCCAGAAGGAGCGGCCGCTCTGCTGGCACCACTTGATGATGTCTTCCATGGTGGTGAGGGGATAGAGGGGAGAAAGGTTACTTTCGAAGGCAAGGGGTCTCCCCTCCCTTGGGAGGGGCTGGGGGTGGGCTCTCCCCTCCCTAACAGGGGAGGGGCTGTCGGGGGAGGGGCCGCTACTCTCTCCCTCTGACAGCGCCCCGCCGCCGATGCTGTAGACGGTCCACTCATCTGAGAGGGAGCCGCCGGGCTGGAGGACGGCGAACTTCATGCCGTTGGGATGGAAGGGAAGGAAGATGCGGGGCTCCCAGTGGAGGGTGACGGGGCCCTGCGGCTCCAGCACACGCAGGATGGCCACGTCGGTCATGTGGCCCTTGCCGGTGGCGGCGAGGGAGCCATAGAGGGTGACATCAAAGGCTGTGGCCTCGGGGTGACGGCCGAGATACTGCTGTGCGGCAGCCTGGGGACCCATGGTGTGGCTGCTGGACGGCCCTGTGCCGATGCGGTAGAGTTCTCTTAATGACTGCATGAAGGATTACACGATTTTAAGATTTCAAGCCCACCCCCTGCCCCTCCCTGGGCAGGGGGTGGGCTTGAAATTATGAAATCAGATCAGGTACTGGCTGCTGATGCTCTCGTTGGACTCCACACGGCGTATGGTCTCGGCGATGAGATCGGCGATGGTGATCTGCTTGACCTTGGCGCAGCGGTTGCTGTAGGGGATGCTGTCTGTGAACACCATCTCTACGAGCTGGCTGGCCTGCACGCGCTCGCTGGCGGGGCCGCTCATGACACAGTGGCTGGCGATGGCACGCACGCTGCGGGCTCCGCTCTCGATCATGAGGTCGGCAGCCCGCGTGATGGTGCCGGCGGTATCCACGATGTCGTCGATGAGCACCACATTGGCATCTGTCACGTCGCCGATGATCTGCATGGAAGCCACCTCGTTGGGGCGGCGGCGCGTCTTGTTGCAGAGCACGAGGGGACAGCCCAGGAACTTGCTGTAGGCGCTGGCGCGCTTGGAGCCGCCCACGTCGGGCGTGGCGATGACCAGTTTCTCCAGCTGGAGGCTCTGGATGTAGGGCAGCATGACGCTGGAGGCATAGAGGTGGTCAACGGGCACATCAAAGAAGCCCTGCTCCTGGTCGGCGTGCAGGTCCATGGTGATGACGCGTGTGATGCCGGCCACAGAGAGCATGTCGGCCACCAGCTTGGCAC
>JAFSZU010000018.1 GCA_017455585.1 Bacteroidaceae bacterium
CAGAGGTTGTTGCCGTTCCAGCCGCCGACCAGGGCATATAAGTCTTCGAGACTGCCCATCGTATAATCCTTCTTCTGCAACTCTTCCATATCCACGTAGGAAACACCTCCGAGGAGATGGTCGGCATCCTTGTCGCGGAACGCAACATGTACTTTCTTGACTGCCAGGATTGAATCACCGTCATCAGTGGTCTGGGCACCCGCTGTCAGCGGCGAGGCAGCAAACATGGCAAGGAGAAATATATTTGTTTTCATTCTTTTCATATCATTGTCAATTGTGCATTATGAGTTGTGAATTATGCATTGCCTTACCATCCGGGATTCTGAGGGAACCCTTCATAGAGATAGATGTCCTTGTCGGGGAGCGGGAACCAGTAGTGCTTGGATTCCAGACGGCGTGTAATCAGCTCCTCGTTGTGGAAGTTGGCCACGCGGGCATCCTTCGGGTCGTGGGTCTTGAACCAGTCGTCGGATTCCAGACGCTCGAACTCATGAGAGTATTTCACCGTGTAGGGAGGCTCGGTCAGGAGCATCCAGCGCTGGAGGTCGCACCAGCGGAAGCCTTCGAAGGCGAGCTCCACGGCACGCTCGCGGCGCACCTCGTCGAGGAAGTGCTCGCGAGTGTCCATGAGGTTGGCCTGCACGTGCTCCATGGGATAATCGTCGGAGTTGACGCGGTCACGCAGAGCGTTGATGGCATCCACGGCAGACAGGGTCGTGCAGTACTCGGGTCTCTCCTTGAGTTCGGGGGCTGTCTTTGCGATGGCGGCCTGAGCCTCGGCGTACATCAGATAGACATCGGCCAGGCGCATATAGGGCAGGTAGGACTGGAAGGCGTATTCATAATTGTACCACAGGTCGCCCTGGTTGCACTGGTGGGGCACCAGCTTCTGGATGAAATAGCCCGTGCTGCTACCGCTGTCCATGGCGCGCATGGCACCGCCGGTGTAGAGGGAACAGTAGTCATACTGCTTCTGCTCGGTGGTGAGAGCGTCGGTGCTGAGGACGTAGTGGAAGCCGTCGAAGATAATGTCATGATAGAAACGCGGATCGCGGTTCTTGTAGGGGTGTTCCGGGTCCCAGCCGGCATCCGGGTTCACCACCAGTTCGCCGTCCCTGACGAGATAGATGGGCTGTCCGTTGGCCATCCCGTACTGGTCAATCAGGTTGGCCGTCGGGTGATGGATGATTTTGTCATGATCGACCAGTCCTGCAATCTTCGGACCGAAGATCTTGGCGCAGTTCCAGTTGGCAGTGTTGACACCAGGATAGGCGCCGCGCATGATGGCCTCGCAGGAACCGGGCATCTCCCAGCTCTTCTTGACGGTATAGAAGATTTCTGAATAGTTGGTCTCGGCATGATCATCGGCGGTGTGGTCGTAGAGGTTGGAATACTTGTACTCGGCAAGCTTGTAGCTGACACTGCCCCGGTTGACCATGTCCAGGACCTTGCCGAAGGTCTCGGCAGCCTTCTGGCAGTAGGCGACGTCATAATCATAGGTCTTAGTGCTGCCGTTGGTGCTGGCACCCAGGAGATTTGCCACGCCGCCGTTCTTGGTCTTCTCCACCTCCTTCATGAGGGGCGAGCCGGCCCAGAGA
>JAFSZU010000170.1 GCA_017455585.1 Bacteroidaceae bacterium
ACAACATCACCAGCCTCACCGCCAAGTTCCGCCCCCGCGGCAAGATGGCCAACCTGCTGCAGGACGCACAGTTCCAGCGCGTCTCCACACGCAAGGCACAGGCCGCAACCCTCGCCGCCCAGACACAGGGGCAGGAGAGCGCAGACTGGAGCGGACTGCCCGCCGTGACCCCCGTGACACCGGAACCCTGACGAGTTGACGAGTTGACGAGTTGACAAGTTGACAAGTTGACGAGTTGACAAGTTGACGAGTTGACGAGTTGACAAGTTGGCGAGTTGACGAGTTGACAAGTTGACGAGTTGGCGAGTTGACATGATAAAAACCTACAAAACTTGAAGCAACCATGAAAAACCAGCGATTCATCGAGGTGACGGTGAAGATCATAGTAGCCGCCCTCACAGCCTTCCTCACAGCCCTCACAACCACCTCCTGCATGGGACACGGACCCCTGTTCTGAGGACAGACAGCCCAAGAGGGCACCCCGGCAATCAGCCTTTCGTTCAGTACTTTCTCATATTGCTTCCAACCCCGCTTCGCCGTGACGGCGCGGCGGGGTTTTGAGTATCTTTTCGGCTGTTCGTCCGATGATTTTCTGCATACCCTTGGCTTGCTAATTCTGCCGCAAAGGTAATATAAAGAGTTGATTTGGCAAAATAACCAGAGACTATTTTGCCAAATCGGATGTTTTAGAGGCTACTTTGGCAGAATTTCCGTCGAAGTCAGGCTCTGTGCCAGCGATCAGTTGAAATCGGATATTTCATAAAAGCAGCAACAATTCAGTTTAGACGGTGCAAAAATACAAATTCTTTTTTGATTGCCCGAGAAAAAATGCGGCACAATTTGGTAGTTCTGTGCGATTCCTGTAATTTTGCACCCGCAAACCATAGCACGAAAAGGTGTTGACACTGCATTAACAGGATGATTTACCTTCAACTCTTCGTCACTTTCTTCCTCATCGGCCTCTTCGGGTTCGGCGGGGGCTACGCCATGCTGTCCATGATCCAGGGCGAGGTGGTGACCCGCCACCACTGGATGACGATGGGCGAGTTCACGGATATTGTAGCCGTCTCGCAGATGACGCCCGGGCCCATCGGCATCAATTCCGCGACGTATGTGGGCTACACGGCAGTGGTCAATGACGGCGGCAGCCACTGGATGGGCATCCTCGGATCGGCCACCGCCACCTTTGCCGTCACGCTGCCCTCCTTCATCCTCATGTTGCTCATCTCCAGGTTCCTGATGCAGTATAAGCACCATCCGTTGGTGGAGCATGTCTTCACGGGGCTGCGCCCTGCCGTGGTGGGTCTGCTGG
Organism: Bacteroidaceae bacterium; assembly: GCA_017455585.1. Taxonomy (GTDB): domain Bacteria; phylum Bacteroidota; class Bacteroidia; order Bacteroidales; family Bacteroidaceae; genus Physcousia. Next base: position 1,313 of record JAFSZU010000170.1, read on the forward strand.
CGGCGGCCTGTCTGTTGCTGATGACGCCCGACAATTTTTCCTCTCCCTCCATCTCTCCCTGGCAGTTCTATATCAGCGTTGCCATCTTCCTTGGCTCCCTCGTTGCCTGTCAGGTCTATAGGATGAACCCCATCCGCGTCCTCCTTGTCTGCGCCCTCATCGGGATTCTCCTGTTTTGACGTGTTGTCGCGGCCTCACTTTTCTAATGTGAGGCGCAGTGTGCCGACAAAGCGGGCATTCTTGCCCATCTGGTTGTCTGGGACGGTATGTCCGTCCAGGTCCTGGAGCAGTTGTGGCTGGGTGAAATAGGTGTGGCTGTGGCCGCCAATCACCACGTCGATGTTCCGTGTGGCAGGAATCAGCTGCTCGTCGCTTACGCCGGCGATGTTCCATCCGAGGTGGGAGAGGCAGATGACCAGGTCGCACCGGGCCGTGTTCTTCAAGTAGTCTGCCACGGGCTGCACAGCCTGAACGGGGTCGGTGAAGCGCACGCCCTCGCATGTGTGGGCCGCCACCAGCCCCTCCAACTTAGGCGAGACGCCGAGGATGCCAATCTTCAACCCCGCGCGTTTCAGGATGATGTACGGGCGCACGAGCCCCTCCACAGGCGTTCCCGTGAAGTCATAGTTGCAGCAGACGATGGGGAAATGGGCCAGGCGGAAGATGCGCGCCATGTTCTCCAGGCCCCAGTCGAACTCGTGGTTGCCGATGGTGGCCGCGTCATAGCCCATGAGATTCATCAGACCCACCTCCACGTCGCCATGGTAGAGGCTGTAGTAGGCCGACCCCTGTGAGAAGTCGCCCGCATCCACCAGCAACAGGTCCTTGTCCTGCTGCCGCAGGTCGCGCAACAGGGCTGCACGGCGCAGGTAGCCGCCTTTGTCGGCCTGTGCCGTGTCGGCCAGGAGCGGGCTCAAGGGCTCAATGCAGGAGTGGGTGTCGTTGGTGTGGACAAGGAGGAGTTCCCGATTCGGCGATTTCACCTTTCCCCGATTGGATAGATGAATGGTTGTGCCATCGGCCGGTGAGACGGCGTTGTCTGTCGTCTTCTGACTGTGATTGCCAGATGGTGTATCTGCCACGTCGTCAAACTGGATGCGTCCCTCTATCTGTGCCGTAGCCTTCTGTCCCTTCTCATCCAGCCGCTGCAGGTGCTTCATCAGTGTCTCGCGCACGGGTTCCTTTGTTGTAATGCGCTCCACAGAGCGCTTGAGCGAATAGAGCTTGTCGTTGCCGTCGGCCAGATAATCCAGTGTGGCAATGGTGTAGATGTGCTCCGGCTCAATGGGCTGGCCGTCCAGCGTGGCACTCTTCAGCTGGCCGTCGGACGTGATGACCAGCTGCACGGCATGGCTGACTCCTTCGCCCTTCACGGCGGCAATGTCCTGCATGAGAGACAGCAGGTCACTGCCCTTCAGCTTCAGGATGGTGAAGAAATTCTCAAAGGGCGAGATGCTGAGGATGTCGCCGCGCGTGACCACGCCCTTGGGCATGGCAGCCCGCAAACCACCCACATTGCAGAGGCCCATATCGGGCTTGTAGCCCAGCCGCTCACCGGCCGCCACCAGTGCGTCTGCCACCCAGTTGCTGAGCAGACTCTCCGGTCTGCCGCTGGACATATACAACGCGCTCTCGCCCACACGCGGCGCTCTCAGACTGTCAACGCCCTGCCGAAAGGGCTGGATGAACGCTGTGGCGGCCTCGACAGGTCGCGCATCCAGCGTCTTCGTCACCTCAATGCGGTGAGGTGTCACGGATTGCAGGACATACCGGCCGCTCTTGCAGCTGACCAGCATCAGTGCACAGAGGCCGAGAGGCCACAGTGGCATCTTGTGCATGTTATTTGTTTGGGAAATCATTGTTATGAAGCTTTTCATCATGTCATACAGTTCCTTTGCCAGTGCAAAAATAGATAAATACTGCGAAATATAAGCCGGTCCGATAAAGAAATTAAGTTTTCTTTAGAGGAAAATGCACTCTCAGGCGCATTCTCTCGTGGAAAAGTTGTAACTTTGCCGCCGCAAAGCGAGAAGCAAGAATGAAAAAAACCGAAGAGAGAGAGCAGGCAGCGCGGAATGCCTTTGTCCGCTCCGTGGCCGAGAAGTCCTATGAGTATGGTTTCACCACGGACGTGGAGACGGAGGTCATCGACCGTGGCCTCACAGAGGAGACGGTGCGCCTGATCTCGCAGAAGAAAGGCGAGCCGGAGTGGTTGCTGGAGTTCCGCCTGAAGGCTTTCCGCTACTGGCAGACGCAGGAGCAGCCCGCGTGGGGACACCTGCAGATGCCGCCCATCGACTATCAGGCCATCTCCTACTACGCCGACCCCACCGCCGCCAGGAAGAAAGAGGGCCCGAAGAGCCTGGACGAGATAGACCCGGAGCTGATGCGGACCTTCGACAAGCTGGGCATCCCGCTGGAAGAGCGGCTGGCCCTGAGCGGGACAGCCGTGGATGCGGTGATGGACAGCGTCAGCGTGAAGACTACCTTCCGCGAGCGGCTGGCGGAGCAGGGCATCATCTTCTGCTCCATCAGCGAGGCAGTGAAGACACATCCGGAGCTGGTGCGCAAGTACCTGGGGTCGGTGGTGCCCTATCGAGACAACTTCTTTGCCGCCCTCAACAGCGCGGTGTTCTCCGACGGCAGCTTTGTCTATATCCCAAAGGGCGTGCGCTGTCCCATGGAACTCAGTACCTACTTCCGCATCAACGCGCAGGGCACGGGACAATTCGAGCGCACACTCATTGTGGCCGATGAGGATGCCTACGTCAGCTACCTCGAAGGCTGCACGGCTCCCATGCGCGACGAGAACCAGCTGCACGCCGCCATCGTGGAGATTGTGGTGGAGAACCGCGCAGAAGTCAAATACTCCACCGTCCAGAACTGGTATCCAGGTGACAAAGAGGGTAGGGGAGGAGTCCTCAACTTGGTCACCAAACGAGGTCTGTTGCGGGGCGAGAACAGCAAGCTCTCGTGGACACAGGTGGAGACGGGATCGGCTATCACCTGGAAATACCCCTCTTGCGTGCTGGCGGGCGAGGGCTCGCAGGCCGAGTTCTACAGTGTGGCCGTG
>JAFSZU010000171.1 GCA_017455585.1 Bacteroidaceae bacterium
AGCTATCACTTGGCTTTCAGCCGCAAGGGCTATCACCCGCAGGAGCGGGAATACACCGTTCGATGGAACGAACTGACGGAGGACACGGTGACGCTGGAAGCCATCAGCTGGCTGAAATCTCCAGCATTCTACTTCGGCGTGGGCTATACGCTGCGGGGACTCTCCGGCCTGACGGCCACCATCGGCGGTGTCTTCGCTGGACATGACTTGCAACTGGCCTACACGCTGGGCACGGCATCCTCCAAGGAGGGTTACTGGTATGATGGTGAAGGTATCTTGCAGAGCGGCCTCACCTATAAGATGAACTCATGGAGCGTGCGCTATGGCTATCAGGTGCGGTTGCTGCCGCGTCTGGGCTTCACGCCACAGGTGGGCTTCATGCAGGAGCAGCTCACGGGGTCGCTCACAGAGGGCACGGAGAAATTCGGTGACGGTGCCAAGGCATCATGCATGACTTTGGGCGTGAAGTTGCTGGCGGTACCCATTCAGCATTGTTACGTGTTCCTCCAGCCTGAATATGCGCTGGCACTGAGCAAGGACGAGGTGTTTGACACGGTGGCCAAGGGCGCGGACTTCAGCGTCGGCAGCTTCGGACTCACGGCAGGCGTGCTGGTGAGTTATTAAGTTGAAAGTTTAAAGTTTAAAGTTTAAAGTTTAAAGTTGACAATAGAAAATAGTAAATAAGACAATATGAGACAGCATATATTCTTTATTCTGGTGACAGTGGCCTCTTTCACGGCCTGCACAAGCGAGGGTCCGGAACCGAAGGGGCCCTTCAGCACCAACCGCATGGTGCTGGAGCAGCGGAACATCAGCATCGAAGGGACAGCCAGCAGCCAGACATTCCCCATTGATGCGAACTGTGCTTGGAGCATCACGTTGGAACGCGGCTGGGAGAACTTAGTAGTTAATCCCTCGGAGGGTCGCGGCCCTGCCACCGTTACCATCACGACACCTGAGAATAACAACATCGGTACACGCACGGCCTCGCTGCGGGTGAGCACGGGAGATGTCAGCACCCTTGTCAGTGTCAGTCAATTGCCTGGCCGCGTGCAGTTAGAGGTCAGCAAAGAGGTGGTTTCCTTTGCTGCCACGGGTGGCGACGACGCGTTCTCGCTGACCTGCAACACCGACTGGGCCATTGCGGGTGCCCCGTCGTGGCTCACGGTAACACCCAACTCAGGCGAAGGCAGCACACAGCCGCAGACCATCACCCTGACCGCAACAGGTCATGACGACGAGAAGGCCGACACCATCTTCTTGAACGTCACGGGTATGGGCATCGAGAACGTGACAAAGACGGTGCTTGTCACCCGTACCTCCGGACGGCTATATCTGCTGCCGAGTGAGGTGACAGAACTGCTTCCTGCCGCTGCCGGAAGTGTGCAACTCTCCATCTCAGCCAACATGGAATGGTCTGCACAAATTAACGGAACGTGGGCCACATTTGCCGACGGCCGGACACAGGCGCAAGCCAACGGAAATGCTGTCCTGACTATCAATTATCAGGAGAACAACACATCGTCGGACCGCGAACTTACCATTACCTTCCACAGTACGGCCACAGGCACCACGCTCTCAGAAAGCCGGACGCTCAGACAGGCTGCTGGCACCTTGCCCACCATCACGGACTTTGCCATTGATGAGACAAGCATCCACAAGGACGCCTTCACCGCCAGTTTCCGCCTTGCCGCCGGCAACCTGCCCACGAAGGAGTGCGGGCTATTAGTGAGCACGGAAGAAGAATATGCGAAGAACGGTACACGCTACACGGCCACTACCAGCGAAGATGGTGTTATCGCCGTCACTGTCACGGGATTACAGAAAGGACAGACTTACTACGTTTGCGCCTTTGCCACCAATGCCGTGGACACATTCTATTCTCCCATTCTCAGCTTCAAGACCAAGTCCCTGCCCGGTGAGGAGGACAATTCCACACCTGAGTGACGTATAGCAAATGTAAAGAACTTAAATATTTCTTGCTGTTTTTCTCTCCGAAAAATTTGGGTGATAAACCAATAAGCCTTACCTTTGCGGCGGATTTGCGATTATCCATCATCATCCGCCATGAAGATGAAGAAGACCTTTGACAAGGTGGAATCCACCTGCATACCCATCCGTATTGACAACTGCAATACGGACTTGATTATTCCGGCACGCTATTTGGCCAGCACTACGCGTGACCCCAAGTTCTTCGGCGATGCCTTCATGCGTGACCTGCGCTACACGGCCGAGGGACAGCCTGTCCCGGACTTCGTGATGAACCAGCCCGCTTTCTGTGAGCCGCCGCGCGAGGGTGTACACCAGATTATCGTGGCAGGAGAGAACTGGGGCAGCGGCAGTAGCCGCGAGCACGCCGCCTGGGCCATTGCGGGCTACGGCGTGCGCGCCGTCATCAGCTCGGCCATTGCAGACATTCATCGTAACAACCTGCTTAACTGCTTCGTCTTGCCCGTCATCGTCTCTTCAGCTTTTCAGCAGGAACTCTTCGACAGCATCGATGCCGCTCCGCAAACCCGTGTTCTGGTGGACCTGCCTGCGCAGACCGTCACGAATCTCGCCACTGGCCACAGTGAGATGTTCCCCATCAACGGCTACAAGAAATATTGTCTCATGCATGGCATCGACGACATCGATTTCCTCATGCAGAGCCGTCAACAAATAGAGGACTTTGAGCAAACAAGATAATGCAGACAGCCCCGCATTCTTTTCCAGATGCGGGGCTGTCTGCAATCATTTATAACGCGCTTTCTTTCAGTCGTTCAGCGTTTTCAGCGACGGTGAGGCGGTCGATACATTCCTGAATGTCGCCGTCCATGAAGGCGGCCAGGTTGTAGATGGTGTAGCCAATGCGGTGGTCCGTGATGCGGCCCTGCGGGTAGTTGTAGGTGCGGATCTTGGCGGAGCGGTCGCCTGTGCTGACCATTGTCTTGCGTCGGGCAGCGATGTCGTCGATGTATTTCTGGTGCTCTTTGTCATAGATAAAGGTACGCAGACGTGCGAGGGCCCGTTCCTTGTTCTTCGGCTGGTCACGTGTCTCTGTGCACTCGATGAGGATCTCCTCCGTCACACCTGTGTTGGGGTTGGTCCACATGTAGCGGGCACGCACGCCGCTCTCCACCTTGTTCACATTCTGTCCGCCGGCGCCCTGGCTGCGGAAGGTGTCCCACTTGATGGCACCCTCGTTGATTTCCACGTCAAACTCCTCGGCCTCCGGCAGCACGGCCACGGTGGCGGCACTGGTGTGTACGCGGCCCTGTGTCTCGGTGACTGGCACACGCTGCACGCGATGCACACCGCTCTCGTATTTCAGTGTGCCATAAACCTTTTCGCCTGTAACGCTGAATATGATTTCCTTGTAGCCGCCCGCAGCGCCTTCGGTGAAGCTGCTAATGGCAATCTTCCAGCCCTTTGTCTCGCAGTACTTGGAGTACATACGGAACAGATCACCGGCGAAGAGAGCAGCCTCATCACCGCCCGTGCCGCCACGAATCTCCATGATGACGTTCTTGTCATCCTCCGGGTCGGCAGGGATGAGCAGCAGCTTGATGTCCTCCTCAAGTTGGGGGATACGTTCCTGCGCCGCCGCCAACTCCTCGCGTGCCATCTCTTTGATGTCCGGATCGTCCTCGGTCATCATTTCCTTGGCGTCCTCGATGGTTTGCAGCGCACCTATATATTCCTTGCGTTTCTTGACAATGGCTCCCAGGTCCTTGTATTCTTTCGTCAGCTTGACATAGCGTTTCTGGTCGGCAATCACGGCAGGGTCAGTGATGAGCGTGCCCACTTCTTCATAGCGTGAAACGAGCCCCTCCAGACGGTCTAAGAGTTGATTGTTGAACATACTTCTCTTGATGATATGGTTGTAATGCACTGCAAAGGTACGCCATTCCGCTGAGAAATCCATCATTTTCGACACTTTTCTTCAAAAATGTTTCACCATATCCCGAATTAGTGCTACCTTTGTTGCGTTATTGACGCTCTTGTGACAATGAGAAACATGCTCTTCCAGATTATGGCGGTGTGCGTCTTTGTGGCGTGCCCCGTTTGTGCACACGCTCAGGAGGAAGCACTCCCTCTGCTGGGGCGGCAACTGTCTGACTACGCCAGCACACCCCGCTTCGGCGGCTATTTCATCGGCAAATACAGCTATAGCGACCAGGACGGAAAGCACAGCGGCGATGGCTTCAGTCAGCGCTTTGCCCGTGTTTATGTGGATGGCACCATCCTCACGGATTTCAAGTACCGCATGCAGCTTCAGATTAGCAACGGGTCTTTTCACATGAAGGACTATTTCGTGGAGTGGGCTCACTGGAAAGAGCTGGCTGTGAAGGTGGGGCAGTATAAGCGCGCCTTCCTCTTTGAGAATCCCTATAATCCGTGGGATGTGGGAGCGGGCGACTTTTCGCAGATTGTCAAGAAACTGTCGGGTTTTGCCGATCGCTGTGGCGAATACACCGTGAATGGAGGCCGCGACCAGGGAATACAGTTGCAGGGTGACCTCTTCCCCATGAGTGCAGACAGCCATCGCCTGATTCACTATCAGGTGCAGCTGATGAACGGACAAGGCATCAACGCTTCCGACCAAAACCGCCACAAAGACCTTATCGGCACGTTGCAGGTGCAACCCATCAAGGATTTGTATATCGGTGTCTTCGGTTGGAGCGGAGACTATGTGAACAACGGCGTCACTGTGAGCCGCAAGCGATGGGCCGCGTCTGCCAAGTACGAGCACATGGGGTGGAGCGCACGTGCAGAATACGCCCATTCCACAGATCATAAGATTAGTGAGTACGACCCTGTTACAGACACTTTCTCTGGCACTGGCAAGGCCGACGGATGGTATGCCACCGTGGGTGTGCCCTTTACGCCTTGGTTGAAGGTATATGCCAAGTATGACACCTATCGCGACCAAGCAACTCATGATTCAGAGCGGACCATCTATTCCCTCATCCCCAACGTGCAATGGCACAAGAACCTCTTGATGCAGTTGCAGTTGAACCGCGTTCACGATAATCTGGCTGCAGACCGTGACTATAACGAGGTTTGGGCAGAAATCTACGTCCGTTTCTGAGACCCTACTGTTAAAAAAAGACGCTCCCACTGGCATAAGTGTTAAATCAGTTGAAATGCGCGGCCCGCAACCGTTAAATTTGCACAATGCCTTTCACCGTCTCAGCAATTATTGCGACTTTTGTATCCAAATTGACATAATTAAACAAAAAAATATATAATATAGATGAACTATCTTGACAGAAATGAGTTTAACTTTGAGCCCAGTCAGAAGGTAATCGATGCCATCAAGAACTTCGACCCAAAGGATTTGTGCTTCTATACCCGCATCTTCGACCAGGGGAAAAAGAGTGTGATTTCCGTGCGTCTCAGCGAGATATACGGTGTGCCCGAAGACCAGGTACTGCTGGCCTACGGCGGCGAGGATCTGCTGAAGAATGCCGTGCATTACTTTCTGGCACAGGGAGACAATCGCACCATCCTGCTTCCGCAGTTCTCATGGTGGTATTATAACCGTGTGGCCAGCGAATGTGGCGGCACCTACGAGATGTATCCTCTGCATGAAACAGAGGACACTTTTGCATACGATGTGGAAGAGGTGATTGAATATACCAACCGCATCCATCCTCGCATGTTGCTGCTGGCATCACCCAACAACCCTACGGGCAACAGTCTCACACCCAGCGAGGTGGGACGCATCATGGAGAACATCCCAGACGATGTGATTGTGCTCATTGATGAGGCTTACGCCAGTTTCATCACCACAGACACCGCCTATATCGCACCGCTGGTGGAGAAATACGCCAACCTGATTATCTCCCGCACCCTCTCCAAGTTCTACGGACTGCCCGGACTGCGCGTGGGTTTCGGCTTCATCGGGAAAGGTCATGATCAGTTCTGCAGCTATGTCAACAAATACTTGGGCTTCAACCGCTTCTCAGAGGCGGTGGCACTGGCAGCACTGGACAGCGACGAACACTACCGCCAGGTGGCCGACGATATGGAATGGGGGCGCCAGCTCTACAAGCGTGAACTCGGCAACCTGCCCGGCTTCAAGGTCTATCGCTCCAGTGCCAACTTCATCCTCATCAAGTACCCCGTCGAGATGAAGGATGAGTTGCTGAAAGCCCTGACCGTCCAGGACTACAAGATCAAGTTCATGGCCGACAAGGGGTTGGAGTCATGCCTCCGCATCACCCTCGGACGCAAGGAGCAGACCCAGACCGTGTGCGACACCATCAAGCGTCTCGCCTCCCGTTACAATTAAACAGCCCCAAAAGTAACCTTGGTCGTGTGCAGCGCATATTTGCGCGCCCCTCAACCCTCAATGATCGGAGTAATCCTTGCTGCCGGAATGGCCAAACGTCTGCGTCCGCTGACAGACAATCAACCCAAATGCCTCTTGAAGGTGGGTGGTAAAACACTGTTGGAGCGGACGGTGGATGCCATGCGACAGGCTGGCATTATGGAATTTGTTGTCGTTACAGGCTATCTGGCAGAACAGATACGTTCCTTCCTGGAACAGTATGCCCTTGACCATCAGGGGTTGACCTTCCATTTTCTGCACAACACGGACTACGCCAACAACAATAACATCTATTCCCTCTGGATGGCTGGTGAAATCGTCCGTGACCGCGAATTCCTGCTCATGGACAGCGACATCCTATGCGACCCTGCCGCCGTCGTTCGCATCGCTCAGGAACAGGGTTCTGCTTTGGCGCTGAACCGCCATGAACTGGGCGAGGAAGAAATCAAAGTGATTGTGGATGCCGAGGGGCACATCACTGAGATCAACAAGACGTGCCGTCCCGAGGACGCTATGGGCGAATCCGTAGGAATCGAGCACATGTCGGCCGCCTACAGCACTGCCTTGTATCGGGAGTTGGATCAGATGATTCTGCAGGAGGGCCTCATCGATATCTTCTATGAGCGCGCTTTCGAGCGGCTGATTCCGCAGGGACACACCTTCCGCGTGGTAGATACTACCGATTATTTCTCCTACGAGTTGGACACCCCCGAAGATTTCGAACGCGCCCAGCAGTTGTGGAAGTTGAAAGTTGAACAACAGAAAAATCGGAAATGAAACGGAAAGAGCGGAAATGTTTCCAGATATTTCAGATGGTTTCCGTGTTTTCCGTTGTAGAAATACCAATCAAAAAAATGTGAAATCGTGAAATCGTCAAATAAAGTCACATACGCTCAGACACTCAAGTCCTCGGAAACCGAAGACTGGCTGGATTACCACGTGATCCGGCCTTTCTGCTTTCTGTGCGCCAAAGTCTTTGCACGCTTTGGCGTGCACCCCAATACCGTCACCATCTGGTCCATGATTATCGGCGCCGCCAGTGCCTTCTTCTTTGTACATGGCAGTTTCCATTATGAAGGAACGGCAGGTCTGATTGCCAACATCATCGCTATTCTCCTGTTGATGGCAGCCGACATTCTGGACTGCACAGACGGCCAGTTGGCACGCATGACGGGACAGAAGAGCCGAATGGGACGCATCCTCGACGGCATAGCGGGCTACGCCTGGTTCTTCCCCATCTACCTTGCCTTGGTTATTCGCTTCTACCTGCATCATGAATGGGAGTTCAGTTGGCTGGGCATAGAGGACACGCCGCAGAATGCCATCATAGCCACCATTGTGGTCCTCTGCCTGGGCACCTTTTCCGGTGCGGTGGGACTGGCCGGTCAGCAGCGTCTGGCCGACTATTATATCCAGGCACACCTCTTCTTCCTCAAGGGCGAGAAGGGCAGCGAACTCGACAACTCACAGCGCCAGCGCGAGATTTACAAACAGATGCCCAAGGATGCCCCACTGGTGGAACGTCTCTTCCAGAAATCATATATCACCTACACCCTCAAGCAAGAACAGGTCACGCCACAGTTCCAGCACATGCTGGAGGTGATGCGGCAGCAGTACGGACAATTAGATAATGTACCCGCGCCTGTGCGCGAGGAGTTCCGCCGTCAGTCCTTGCCGCTGATGACATGGAATGGTCTGCTCACCTTCAACTTTCGCAGTTTCTGGCTCTTCCTGTTCTGCCTCCTGGATGTTCCTGTTCTGAACTTCGTGTGGGAGATATTTGCCATGTGGCTGCTGATGAAATATGTCAATCACCGCCACGAGACGTTCTGCCGTCGCATTACCCAGCAGATAAAGTCGAGCTGAAGCAAAACAACCATACACCAACACACGGAAACGAATGAACATTCAAGGTCTCTTATCTAAGCGCTTTTTCCGGGTGTCTCTGTGTGTGCTGTTGGTGCCTCTGGTGCTACTGCTGTTACTTGTTGGTTTACTGTATTTACCTCCTGTCCAGGACTTTGCCGTCCGACGGGTGTCTGCATACGTTTCCGAGCAGACAGGCTTTGATATCGGGGTGGGGCGTTTACGTCTGTCGCCTCTATTGGATTTGCGTCTGGAGGATTTCTCGGCAGTAGATGAAGAAGGTGATACGCTGGTGACGGCTCAGAAACTTATCGTGGACTTGGACATGGGAGCTATCCTCCGAGGACGTGTGGGCGTTGAGGAAGTGTCACTGCACAAAGCTCAAACGGACACCAAGGCGCTGATTCCACAGATGCGCTTGCGGGGGTACCTGTCCTCTATCAAGTTGAAGGATGATGTGGACTTGCGGGCACAGCGGGTGAATATTTCCTCTATTAAAGGCCAGACGCTGGTTGTGGATATCGCCTTGCGGGACACCACGTTGGAGGAAGACACCACTGTGAGCGCTCCCCTTGACTGGTTCATCCGCATTGGGGCAGTCAATCTCTCGGATATCCGATTGTCATTGACAATGCCAGGGGATTCAAGTTTCAAGTTTCAAGTTATGGATTTCAATTTGGCCGCCGCCGATATAGACCTGGACCTGAAAGAGGAGGTCTATCGGTTAGGACATGCGAATCTGACGGCAGACTCTCTGTTAGTGATGCAGGGCGACCCATTCAGGGTCGATAACTGTATGGACGATACCATCCGAGGGTTCTGCGCACCCTCGGTTATTGAGCGGAAACACTTCCAGCGTCTTTCTTCTGTCAATGGTCCGAATATTTCTTCTGTCAATGGTCCGCTTGACCTAAGTTACTCAATAGTCAGTAAACTTTCATCTTTCCATTTTCAACTGGATAGCGTCTGTTTTGATGGTGGCAGAGGACATGTTTCCTTACCCGCCATGAGTCTGACGACACCCACATCACGTGTGGCGGCAGCGGCAGATTTGGATTTGCGAGCCTTGGAGCCAGGACAGGACGGGGGCTTGACGGCCAGTGTGGAAACTGACTTCAGCCGTGCCGACATCGTGTCCTTGGCTGGCGCCTACCTGCCCGAAGCATTTGGCACCGCCTTCCCCGACATGCCGCTGCGGGTGCGTCTCTCGGTTGCAGGAAACATTGACAGTCTGGCACTCACCCGTGCCGAGGCCTCAGTCCCCGGCTCTATCTACTTCGATGCAAGAGGGTGGTGGACAACCAAGCCCGCCTCCCCGTTTGGCCGTCCTCAGCAGGGAGGGGGACTCTTTGGCTTCAACCTCGAGACTAAAGACCTTGACTGGGTCAAGCCGCTGGCAGAAGGTGCCTTGGACGGTTTTCGTCTGCCCGCCATGTCGGTGGGCGGCACCGCCACGATTGACGGCACCACCTACGGCGTGGATGCAGTGTTGCACGAGGGTGCAGGACTGGTAGCCCTGAAAGGCACTGTAGATACTCAGGATGCCCTGTCATACGATGCCACTGTCAAGGTCAGTCGCCTCAATGTCCGCCACTTCATGCCACGTGACAGCATCGGTGTGGTCAGTCTCACAGCCAAAGCCAGAGGCACCGGCACCAACCTCTTTGACCGTGCCACCCGTCTCCATGCTGAAGCGGCAGTGAGTCAATTGACATACGGTCATTATGATTTGAGTGGCCTACAGGCCACCGCTCAGGTGACCGGCGGACGCGGCAAGGCACATCTGCAGAGCGACAATGCCCTGCTGGCTGCCACGGCAGACGTGGATGCCCTGCTGGCACGGAGGACCAGCCTCACTTTCGGTCTGGACTTGCAACGCGCCGATTTACAAGCCCTAGGGGTCGTCACAACGCCGCTGAAGACAGCAATGTGTCTGCATGTCGATGGCTCCACCGACCTCAGCAACCATCACCAGCTCTCAGGCTCCATCTCTGACATCGTCCTCCAACTCCCCGACACCATCTTCCGCATGGATGACATGGAACTCTCTGCCATCCTGCGGCCAGACACCACCCATGCCTACCTGCAAAGCGGTGACCTGCTGCTGACAGCCAACGGCCGCACGGGCTATGACCAACTGCTGGGTCAGTTGCAACACTTCACCGACGAGCTGAACCGACAGATGACCGACCGCCGTCTGGACCACGATGCCCTGCGCCACCGGTTGCCGCAGATTGACCTGCACCTGAGAGCCGGACAGCAGAATCCGCTCTACAACTCCCTGAAGATGATGGGCTATGACTATGAAACTGCCCGTCTGGACCTGAATCTGGATCCGCAGGTGGGCATCAACGGCGGCGGCCACATCTACAAGATGAACACAGGGACGGTGCTCCTGGACACCATCGGAATGCACATCTATCAAGACTCCACAGGTGTAAAGATGGATGCCCGGGTGCGCAATAGCCGGCGTAATCCGCAGATTACCTTCGAGGCTCGCATGAATGCCTACGTACTCCCCACAGGTGCAGGGGCGAACTTGATATTCTATGACGAGCGCGGGCGCAAGGGTGTCGATCTGGGAGCCGTGGCCACCATTGAGGAAGAGGGCTTCCGGGTGCATGTCAACCCGCTCTCTCCCGTCATTGCCTACCGCACCTTCCGCCTAAACGCCAACAACTATGTGATGCTGGGCCGTGAGGGACGCATCGAGGCCGACATGAGCCTGAAGGCCGATGACGGCACGGGGCTGAAGCTATACTCCACGCCCAACGCCGATGCCCTTCAAGACCTCTCTGTTTCCGTGAATAGCCTGAATCTGGGCGAGCTGATGAACGTGCTGCCCTACGCACCGCACCTCACAGGTTTCCTCGACGGCGATGCCCACCTCATCCAGACCCCCGAGCATCTGTCTGTATCGGCCGACATGACCGTTCAGGACATGACCTACGAGGGAGCCCCGCTCGGCCAGATGGGTGTGCAGGCCGTCTATCTGCCCAATGCCGACGGCAGCCACTTCATCGACGGCAGCCTGTTGCAGACGGGAATGCCCGTGGCCACCTTCTCCGGCACCTACACGCCCAAGGGTGAACAGGGGCTCTTGGACATCGATGCCCAGCTGGAACGATTACCCTTCTCAATGGTCAACGGCTTTATTCCCGACGGCATGGCACGCTTGGAGGGCGTGGCAATCGGCGAGTTGCATGTGGGCGGCAGCACCGAGAAACCCGTGGTAGATGGCATGATGGCCACCAGCGGTCTGCGTCTGCTCTCAGACCCCTATAGCCTCAAGCTCCGTTTCCAGGACGACACCATCCGCGTCGCTGCCAGTGACTTGCAGCTGAACCGTCTGGAGGTCTATTCCGTGGGAAGCAATCCCTTTGTACTGGATGGCAGCATTAACTTTGCCGACCTCAGCCGCATCACCGTGGATGCCACCATGGCGGCCACCAACTTCGAACTCATCAATGCCAAGAAGACCTCCAAGGCACAGGCCTACGGCAAGGTCTTCGTGGATTTCAGTGCCATGCTGCGCGGTACGCTGGATAACCTGCGCGTGTTCGGGCGGCTGAACGTCTTGCCAGAGACCGATGTGACCTATGTCCTCGGTGACTCACCGCTGGCCGCTGAAGACCAGTTGGCCGACCTGGTGGAATTTGTGGACTTCGAGGATACACTGCGTGTGCTCGCTCCCGAAAGCGTCAGTCCACAGAACATCAATATGGTGATGAATGTCAATATTGCCAACGCCGCGCAGGTGCATTGCCTTATCACGCCAGACGGCTCCAGCTACGTGGATCTGGAGGGGGGCGGCGAACTGTCCATGACCTACTCACCGGAGAAAGACCTGCAGCTCAACGGCCGCTATACCATCAACCGCGGCACGCTCAAATACACCATGATGGTCATCCCGCTCAAGGAGTTCACCATCAAGAGCGGCAGCTTCGTGGAGTTCCGGGGCCCTATCATGAATCCCACACTCAACCTCTCGGCCACCGAGCGGATGCGCACCACCATCACCGAGAACGACCACCCGCGCAGTGTCAGCTTCGACGTGGGCATGAACATCACGCAGACGTTGGAGAACCTGGGCTTGGAGTTCACACTGGCCGCGCCCGAAGACATGACCATCCAGAACGAGTTGGCCGCCATGTCACCTGAACAGCGTGGTCGTCTGGCCGTCACCATGCTGGCCACCGGCATGTATATCAACGACGCGGGCAGCATCACACAGGGCGGCGTCACGGGACAAAACGCCCTCAACGCCTTCTTGCAGAGCCAGATCAGCAATATCACAGGCAAGGCATTGAAGAGTGTGGACATCAGTCTGGGCATGGAACAGGGCACCACTGCCACGGGACAGACGACCACCGACTACAGTTTCCGCTTCGCCAAGCGTTTCTGGGGCAACCGCGTCAGCGTCATCGTCGGTGGCCGCGTCAGCACGGGCGAGGACGTGAGCAGCTCGGGGCAGAGCATCATCGACAACGTGTCCATCGAGTACCGCCTCGACAAGAGCGCGAGCCGATACATCAACCTCTTCTATGACAAGAGCTATGAGAGTCTGCTCGACGGCGAAATCATTGAGATGGGCGGCGGCCTGGTCTTGCGCAAGAAGTCCAACACGCTCGGTGAACTGTTTATATTCAAGAAGTAAAAGACCCACCCCCCCGACCCCTCCCTGTGAGGGAGGGGAGCAGATACTGAACAAGAATTGCAATTCAATAAGAAACTATATGACAAGACTCCATACACTGCTGAAAGCACTGCACACAAAAGTGACCGCTCCCCTCCCTCACAGGGAGGGGCAAGGGGGTGGGTCTTCCTTATTTCTTATTTCTTGTCTCACCTCCTGCTACCCCACCTCCAACCTGCCCGAGGACGAGGTGCTCTACACCGGCATCTCCGAGATAGCCTATAACCGCAAGGCACGTGCCCGCGGAGAGAAGCGCCAGCAGTCCGATTCCACCGGTGTCATCACTTCATTGGCCGAGGCCTACCACACGGTGGAAGGTGTGTTGTCCGGCCAGGCAGACACCCGTGTCCTGCTTCAGCGACTGATGGAACGTGACAGCACCTTGACCATCGGTCAGTTAGACACCATACGTCGGGAAATGTCCATTGTTGACAAGGCGATGGTCACCACCAGCGAAGAGGTGGAAGCGGCCCTGGCCTACGCGCCCAATGGCAGTATCTTCGGCAGCAGCACCAGCCGTTGGCCCTTCTCCGCAGGCTTGTGCTTCTACAATGCATTCGTGCGTGACAGTTCCGCCTTTGGCCAATGGCTCTTCAACAGCTTTGCCACGCAACCCCGCACAATCTCCATGGCCAACCCGCGGCTGCGTACACAGGTTGCCCAGCAGACGCTGCGCAACTACGGCTTTTTCCGCGGCCGGGTCGATTTCGATGTGCAGCCCCATCCGCACGACTCCCTCAAGGCACGCATCGGCTATTCAGTCTTCCCCGGCCCGCTTTTCCGCTTCGGGAAGATTGAGTATCAGCATTTCGCTTCCATCCAGGACAGCCTCATACGCTGCTATCTCGATGAATCGCTCATCCATGAGGGCGATGCTTTCACCGTGCCCTCACTCGACGGCGAGCGCAAGCGGCTGAGCACTCTACTGCGCAATAACGGCTTTTACTATTTCCGTCCAGACTACATCGGATTCCGCGCAGATACCCTGCAAGTGCCCATGCGCGCCCAGCTGCAGGTGCGTCCCAAGCCCGAGACCCCAGCCTTGGCCGGCAGACGCTTCTACATGGGCAAGACCAATGTCACCGTGCTGAAATATGACGACTTTGCCATCACAGACAGCACCATCCTGCGTGACGGCTCACTCATGCGATGGAGCGGTGGCGACAAACAGACGCCCCTCCGCTATGGTGCCCTGCGCCACAACATGCTCTACCGTCGCCGTGACCTCTACCGCCAGGACGTACACGATACCATGTCCGAGAAGCTCGCGGCCATGGGCATCTTCTCCAGCCTCCAAGTCAACTACACCCCACGCGACACCTCTGCCACCTGCGACACCCTGGATGTCCACGTCTTTGCTGTCCTGGACAAGCCGTGGGACAGCGAACTGGAGGCCAAGGTGACCAACAAGAGCAATGGCCTGCTGGGCCCCGGCCTCTCATGGGGTGTCACACGCCGCAACGCCTTCCGGGGCGCCGAGGCCCTCAACTTCAAGCTCCGCGGCTCATACGAGTGGCAAACGGGTGCCACAGCCACGGGACAGGGAGACCGCAGTCTGCTCAACTCATACGAGCTCGGGGCCAGCGTCTCACTCACCTATCCGCGCATCAAGTTCTTCGGTTCGCCCTTCGCCCGCAAACTCAACCGCCGTGCACAGGGAACCACCCACTACCAGCTTGATGTCGATTGGATGAACCGCTCCTCCTACTTCCAGATGGTCAGTTTCAGCGGACGTCTCAGCTACACCTACCAGCGTCACCGCCGCGTCCGCAACGAGTTCACGCCCCTGCGTCTGGACTACAACATGCTCACCCACCGCTCGGCCCGCTTCGACAGTGTGATGACCGCCAACCCCGCCCTCTATATCTCCATGCGAGACCAGTTCGTGCCATCGATGTCCTACGGTCTCACCTATACCTTCAATCCCCACCCCGACACCCAGTGCTCTTTCATCTTCAACATCAAGGAGGCCGGCAACGCGCTCAACATGCTCTACGTCCTCGGCGGCCGGGGCATCAAGGAGCGCAACAAGCAACTGCTGGGTGCACCCTTTGCCGAATATCTGAAGTGCTCCTTCGAGTGGCGAGAGACGTTCCGCGCCGGCTATCATGCCAAGATTGCAGCACGCGCGCTGGCGGGAGCCATCTGGAGCTATGGAAACAGCACCATGGCTCCCTACGCCGACCTGTTCTCCATCGGCGGTGCCAACTCCATTCGCGCCTTCGGCATCCGCACCATCGGTCCCGGACGTTATCGGCCTGCGGGTTCCTCTTGGAGCTATGTTGACCAAGTGGGAAATATCAAGTTCGAGGCCAACGTGGAGTACCGCTTCCCTCTTATGGCGGGAAGCCTGGAGGGTGCTCTCTTCCTCGATGCCGGCAATGTCTGGCTCATGCAACCCGATGACAGCCGTCCCGGAGCCGCCATCGATGCTTCTCATTTCTTCAATGACCTGGCGCTCGGCACCGGCTTCGGTTTCCGCTATGACCTGGATTTCCTTGTCCTGCGTTTCGACATCGGCGTGGGCATACACGCCCCCTACGACACCGGCAAAAGCAGCTATTACAACATGAAACGCCTGTGGGACTCCCTGGGTTTCCACATCGCAGTGGGCTATCCCTTCTAAGGGATGAGCAGACTGCTGTCACCGTAGCTGAGGAAACGGAAGTCGTGCTCGAGGGCATAGGCGTAGATATCCCGCCAGTGTTCCGTCCCCACGAAAGCGGCCACAAGCAGCAGCAATGTGGACTGCGGCTGGTGGAAGTTGGTGATGATGCGGCGGACGATGTGATACTGATAGCCCGGCGCAATAATGATTTGTGTGCTGGTGTGCAGGGCATCTGTGTGGTGGCGGTCCATCCAATCGAGGATCGCGTGCAACGCTGCCATCGTTGAAAGTTGATAGTTGAAAGTTGAAAGTTCGGCTGCG
This sequence comes from Bacteroidaceae bacterium, assembly GCA_017455585.1. Classification (GTDB taxonomy): domain Bacteria; phylum Bacteroidota; class Bacteroidia; order Bacteroidales; family Bacteroidaceae; genus Physcousia. Next base: position 15,811 of record JAFSZU010000171.1, read on the forward strand.
CCCTGTTCTGCGCTGATGGGTTGATTGTTCTGCTGGCAACAACCTTCAACTTTAAACTTTAAACTTTCAACTTCATACGGTTCCCACTGTCCCACCTTCAGTTCCTCCTCCGTGGCTTCCGGATTGCAGAGGATTTTCTGTCCGATATAGTAGAGAGATTCGAGGGTGCGCACGCTGGTGGTTCCTACGGCAGTGCATTCTCCGCCATGTTGCAGCAGGGCTTCGATGACGCTGCGCGGCACATAGATCCATTCCGCGTGCATGGTGTGGCCTTCCATGCGCTCGCTCTTCACCGGCTTGAAGGTGCCGGCTCCCACGTGCAGGGTCAGCTCGGCACGCTCAATGCCGCGGGCGTCCAGGGCGGCCAACACAGCAGGGGTGAAATGCAGACCGGCGGTGGGTGCTGCCACACTGCCCTTGACTTTGGAGTAAACGGTCTGGTAGGTGGTGAGGTCGCTCTGCTCGGTATGGCGGTTGAGGTATGGCGGGATGGGCAGTTCGCCACAGGCATCCAGCACTTGTGCCCACGTCACCGTCTCGTCCTGCCACGAGAAATGAATGAGGTCTCCCTCTCCCCGTAGCACTTCGAGCGTCAATGCTCGTCCTTCGACGGTGATGGAGCGTGTGAGCGGTCCCGTCTTCCACTTCTTGCTGTTGCCGACCAGACAGTGCCATGTGCAATGGGCGGTCTGCTGGAACATGAGAACGTAGTCATGTGGCTGTGCGGGTTCCAGACAGAAGACTTCAATGAGGGCACCCTGTCCGGCCTTTCTGAAATGCAGCCGTGCCTGAATGACGCGGGTATTGTTCATCACCAGCAGCGAGCCAGTGGGCAGCAGCTGCGGCAGGTCGCGGAAGTGAAGATGGCGGATGTTGCCGTGCTCATAGATGAGCAGTTTGGACGCATCGCGCTCTGCCAGCGGATACTTGGCAATGCGCTCATCTGGCAGTTCATAAGCATAATCGGCGATTTGTATATCCTTGGGACCTTTCATTTTTCAATGCTCAACAGCGGAAACACGTCCATTACTCGTCCGTTAATTCCATTCCTTTCCGTGTTTTCCGTTGTTCGTCTCACCGAATTGTTACCATCGTGGCACCGTAGCCATATTTCTGGAAGGAAGCATCCTCGTAGGTGCATCCGCGGTAGCGGTGTGTGAGTTCCTTGATGAGTGCCTCGCGCAGTACGCCCTCGCCCTTGCCATGAATGAACACGATGCGCTGTCCCTTTTTCTTGATGTTGCGATCCATGATGATCCGGAACTCGGTGAGCTGTGTGTTCAGCAGCACACTGGGCGAGAGCCCGGCGGTATTGTCCAACAGTGCATTGATGTGCAGGTCCACCTCCAGTATCTCCTGGTCGGCAGGTGAGATATTGGGTTTGGAGACGTGGGGGTCACGTTCTTGCGCGGTTGCCGCGGCCTGTGCCAGCTTGGCCTCCTTGGCTTTCTGCTCGGCCTTCAGTGCCCGCTTGGCGGCCTTCAGAGCCTCACGCTCTTCTTCGCGTGTACGCTGATGGACCGTCACAGGCTCAGGATCGACAGCGTTTTCCTGTTCCTCCTCAATTTCTGGCAAATCAGGCATCTCCGTCTGTTCCGGGGCCACCCCGCGGGTCTCTTCTGCGTAGTTTCCTCCGCGCATTGCGTCCAGCACCTCTTCTGCCTGGACAAACACCTGGCGGATGGGGCGGTCGTCCCGCACGATGTCATAGATGAGTGCCGCCTCACGGAAGAAGGGCGA
>JAFSZU010000172.1 GCA_017455585.1 Bacteroidaceae bacterium
CAGAAGATGCCGCCAACCTGGCAGCAGCCGCACAGGCCGCAGCATCTGTGGCAGGCACTGTGTCCGGCGGTTTGTCCGCCGGAGCAGAAGGGATGCTGGCTAACGCACAGGCTGCCAATGCCCCCGAAGTAGAGGATGCCATCGAGGCATACGTGGACCAGCTCACACAGCTGACAGAAGTTCTCGGCAAGGTACGCGAACAGGCCAGCCGCATGACACAGGACAGCGAGGAAATGCTCAACCTCAACCGCACGCTCACGGGCATCAACACCATCTACGAGATGCAACTCAAGAGTGTCAGCCAGCAGGTGGGCACCATCGACCAAATCAACGAGCAGACACGCCGCATGGCCGCGCAAATCGAGGAGCTCAACGCCGTCTATGCACGCATGATTGAAGCGCTGACCGTCAATATGCCAAAAGGAGCTTAAATATGGCAGTAAAGAAAAGACCTGTCTCCAACCGCCAGAAGATGATCAACCTGATGTACGTCGTCCTCATGGCAATGCTCGCGCTCAATGTCTCGAGCGACGTGCTCAATGGCTTCTCCCTGGTGGATCAGAGTCTGAACCGCTCCACAGCCAACGCCACGGCCACGAATCAACAGATCTACGACGCCTTTGAGGAGCAGCTGAAAACCAACCCCAAGAAGGTGCAGGAGTGGTATGACAAGGCACAATATGTGCGCCAGATGTCTGATTCAATCTATAACTTTGCAGAGGAACTGAAGGAACTCATCGTGCGCAAGAGCGACGGTAAGGATGCCGACGTGCGCAACATCCGCAACCGCGAGGACCTGGAGGCTGCCACCAGTGTGATGCTGGCTCCCGGCACAGGACGCGGACGCGAGCTCTTCGAGAGCATCAACAGCTATCGCGACCGCATCGTCACCATGGTCACCGACTCCGCACAGCGGCGTATCATCGCCAGTAACCTCAGCACAGAAGTGCCGCAGAACGTGCGCACACTGGGCAAGAACTGGCAGGAGTACATGTTCGAGTCCATGCCCACCGCAGCTGCCGTCACACTGCTCACCAAGCTACAAAGTGACGTGCGCGATGCCGAGGGCGAAGTGCTGCACACCCTCTCCTCCAATATCGACGTGAAGGACATCCGCGTGAACGAACTGAACGCCTACGTCATCCCCAGTTCGCAGACGGTGGTACAGGGCGGCAAGTTCACGGCGCAAATCCTCATGGCGGCTGTGGATACCACCAACCGACCCACCATCTACATAGGTGGCCGCGAGATACAGAGCGACCGCGGCATCTATGAGACCGTGTGCTCCAAGACAGGAGACTTCACACTGGTGGGCTATATAGAGATGATGAACGCCCAAGGCGAATTGGTGCGACGCGACTTCGAGCAGAAATATACGGTCGTGGCACCCTCTGCCACCGTCTCTGCCGACCTGATGAACGTCCTCTATGCGGGCTATGACAACCCCATGAGCGTCAGCGTGCCCGGCATCGCCGCCAATCAGCTGCAGGTCACCATGAGCGGCGGCAACCTCACTGCCAAGGGCGAGGGCAAGTTCATCGCACATCCCACACAGGTGGGCGGCGAGGCCGTTATCACGGTGGCAGCCAAGACCGAAGGGCGTGTGCAGGAGATGGGCAAGTTCACCTTCCGGGTGCGCAAACTGCCTGACCCAACGGCCTTCATCGCCTACAGCGACGGTCAGGGTGGCGAGAACCGCTTCAAAGGCGGCAAACTGGCCAAGCAAGTGCTCATGAATACCGATGCACTGGGTGCTGCCGTGGATGACGGACTGCTGAATATCCCCTTCCGTGTCACGGGCTTCGAGACGGTATTCTATGACAACATGGGCAACGCCATCCCCGAAGTGTCCAACTCCGCCGAGTTCACGCAGCGACAGAAGAACATGTTCCGCAGCCTCGGACGCGGCAAGCGATTCTTCATCACACAGATACGTGCCATCGGGCCCGACGGCGTGGAGCGCACACTGGACGGAGCCATGGACGTGACGATCAACTGATGAAATAATAAATAAGAATGAATAAATAATAAATAAGATTTCTGGACATGATACGGCATACGACAAATATAACTAAACCCTTGAAGGGCACAGGGCACCCAACCGGCAGATGTCGGGTGACCCTCTTATTTCTTATTTCTTATTTCTTATTTCTCCTTTCCCCATTGATTTCCCCATCAATGGCCCAACCCGCCAAGCGGCGCTCGCAGACCACCACGACGGCTAACGCCAGTGCCACCCCGGCAAAGAAAGCCACGACAGAGAAGAAAGCCACGGCCGAGAAAAAGGCAGACCGCGCAGCGCTGATGTTCCCCACGTCGGCAGAGATGCCGGAGGATGTGGTGTGGCGGCGCGACATCTACCGTCAGCTGGATTTGCTGACAGACAAGAATGCTCCGCTGTATTACCCCGTGGAGCCACACGGCAAGGAGCAGAACCTCTTCACCTTCGTCTTCCGCCTCTGGCTCTCGGGACGCATCAATGTGTATAACTACAAGATCGACGGAAACGAGTCGTTCGATGTCAAGGACAAGGCTGATGTGAAGGAACTGCTGGAACGCTACCGCATCTATTATGAGGAAGAAAACGGCAAGGTCACTGTGCCAGAGAGCGATATTCCCTCGGCACAAGTCACCCGCTACTATATCAAGGAGAGCGTCTATTTCGACCAGCGGTCGGCCATCTACAAGGCCCGTGTCACGGCATTCTGCCCCGTGCTCATGGAGGGCGATGAGTTCGCATCCATTGATGAGAGCAGTACCAGCAAGACGCCCAAACCCCTGTTCTGGGTCAAGTATGACGACGTGGCCAGCTACCTCTCCCGTCTGCCGTTGATGGCCTCGAACCTGAACAATGTCACCAACATGACGGCTGATGACTATTTCACACTCAACCGTTATGACGGCAAAATATACAAGACCAATAACATGCAGGGCCGCGTGCTGGCGAACTACGCCCAGGGTGACAGTGCCATGGCCGTGGAGCAGGCACGCATAGAGAAACAGCTCACCGACTTCGAGGACAACATCTGGCACAGCCCGGAGACCCGTGTGGATTCTGCTGCTCTGCTGGCCGCCGCCCGCGCAGACTCTGTAAAGGTCACCAAATCCAAGAGCCGTGCAACCCGCCGCAAGAGCAGCGACAATGACAGTCGCAGGGCCCAGGCCTCCGAAGCGGCGGCATCCAAGAAGCGCGAAAAGACGTCAAACGTCAGCGGCAGCGGGGCACCCCGCGTCTCTGCACGGCGGCAAAGAAGATAAAACCTATATGACTTATAAGTCTTATAAGACCTATAAGACTTGTATGACTTATAAGACCTATATGACCTATCATTAACCCCTTAAAAAGCGATGTTATGAAAAGAATCTTTACTCTTATGGTGGCCATGGCGGCCATCGCTACCACTGCCAGCGCACAGCTCCAGTTCGGTGTGGAGGCTGGCTTGAACGTGAACCTTCCCAGTTCCTTTGACAATGCAACCATCAAGCAGACAGTGGACCCAAAGAACTCTCTCGGATGGTTTGCAGGCCTGAAGGCCAAGTACCAGTTTGCCATGGGCCTGGGTGTGGACGGTGCCGTGCTTTATAGCCAGAAGAAGAACGACATGGGCGAGAGTTCCAAGGATCTGCGCTACATTGACGTGCCCATCAACCTGCGCTATCAGCTGGGTCTCGGCAGTCTTCTCTCTATCTATGCTGCTGCCGGTCCACAGTGGAGCGTCAATATCGGTGACCGCGACTGGGGGCGCACCTTCAGCCAAACAATTCAAGACCAGAACCTGAACAATGTGAGTGGTACGGTCACAGAACTCTATCAAGGCGCACTCAACAATCTGTCCATTAACCTGGGTGCCGGTGTGCTTCTGATGAAGCACCTGCAAGTGGGATTCACCTACAATATCCCCATCACCAAGGGTGGTGAACTGATTTATACCTTGCCCAATGCGGATCCGACAAGTGCCATTGACACCTATAATAGTGTCAAGGAGAACTGGAAGAACAACTCTTGGCAGATTCGCGCCGCTTATTTCTTCTAAGTGGTCACCTACGCAGACATCATCCTGCCCGTCCCACTCCAGGGACTCTTCACCTACACCCTGCCTGACCACCTGGCATCCCAGGCACAGGCAGGGTGCCGTGTTATTGTGCCATTCGGCAACAAGCGCACGGCAACCGGGATAATAGCGCGCATTCACCAGACACCGCCCGCCGATCCGTCAATTGTTGTGAAGGAGGTTGTGGAGATGGTGGATGCACACCCCGTCATTCTTCCCCACCAGCTGTCTCTCTGGCAGTGGATGGCCGACTACTATCTCTGCTCCATCGGGGAGGTGTTCAAGGCGGCGGTGCCTGGGAAGTTGAAAGAGAGACCCACCCCTGACCCCTCCCGTAAAGGAGGGGAATCCTCTGGCTTCAAAGAGGATGACACTGCGCCAGCCTTCCCCTCCCTCACGGGAGGGGTCCGGGGTGGGTCTCTTCCTCTTCTATCCCCCGCCCAATCCACCGCTATAGATAGTATAAGGATGGCATGGCGCGAACATGCCGTGTGTCTCCTGCACGGCGTGACCTCGTCGGGCAAGACGGAGATCTACATGCACCTGATTGCCGAGGCCATCAGCCAGGGACAGCAAGTGCTGTACCTCTTGCCGGAAATCGTGCTCACGAGCCAGCTCACAGACCGCTTGCAGACTGTCTTCGGTGAACGTCTGGGGGTCTATCACAGTAAGTTCACGGATAAGGTGCGGGCCGAGGTCTGGCAACGGCAACTCACCAGCGCGCCCTACGACATTATTGTGGGTGTGCGCTCGTCCGTCTTCCTGCCGTTCCAGCGGCTGGGACTGGTGATTGTCGATGAGGAGCATGAGGTCAACTTCAAGCAGCAGGATCCAGCCCCCCGCTACCATGCCCGCAACGTGGCCATCATGATGGCAGCGCGCGCCGGTGCCCGTGTGTTGCTGGGCACCGCCACCCCATCCTTTGAGAGCTATTACAACGCGCGAACAGGCAAATATGGCCTTGTCCGCCTCTCCGAACGCTTTGGCCAGGTGGCGCTGCCCGAGGTGGAGATTGTCGATACCAAGGAGCTGCGCCGCAAACGTCTGATGCGTGGTGTGTTCTCGCCGCCCCTGCTGGAACGCATGAACCAGTCGCTCTCTGCCGGCCAGCAGGTCATCCTCTTCCAGAACCTGCGCGGCTATGCTCCCCATATCACCTGCCACGTCTGCGGCTGGGTGCCCCGCTGCCCACACTGCGACGTCTCACTGGTCAAGCACGCCGCCGACGGGCGCATGACATGTCACTACTGCGGCTGGAGCACCTCCATCCCCGAACAGTGCCCCAACTGCGGAGACACCCAACTGCGCAGTCACGGCTACGGCACAGAACGCATCGAGGATGAAGTGCGCAAGGTCTTCCCTGAAGCGCGTGTGGCACGCATGGACATGGACACCACCCGCACGCGACGCGCCTACGAGGATATTATAAAAAGGTTCGCGCGAGGGGAGACCGACATCCTCGTGGGCACGCAGATGGTGACCAAGGGTCTGGACTTCGAGAATGTGAGCGTCGTGGGCATCCTCTCCGCCGACACGCTGCTGAACCAGAGCGACTTCCGCGCCTACGAGCGCTCCTTCCAGATGCTATCGCAGGTGGCAGGACGTGCCGGACGCCGCTCCCAGCGGGGTCATGTGCTGTTGCAAACCATGAGTGCCCATTTGCCTCTGCTGCAGCAAGTGGTGACCGATGACTTCGAAGCCATGTACCGCGAGCAGATGGCCGAGCGCCGCAACTTCGCCTATCCGCCCTTCACACGCCTCATCTTTGTCTATGTGCGCCACCGCCATCAGGCCGACGTGGAGCTGCTAGCCCGCGAGGCCGCACTGCGTCTGCGCCAGGTGCTGGGCACCCGGGTGTTGGGTCCAGACGAGCCTCCTGTGGCTCGCATTGCAGGGCAATACCTGCGGCGCATGATGTTGAAACTGGAACCCCAGCTGCCTCTGGGGCGTGTCAAGGCCATGCTCCGGCAGGTGCGTCAGGAATTGCTGACTATCAAGACCTTCACCTCTGCCCACATCTATTTTGATGTGGATCCGCTATAGCGCGTCAATATACCCTAGGCGTGAAGGCATTTACATGCGGACGTGAAGGCATTTACATGCGGACGTGAAGGCATTTACATGCGGACGTGAAGGCATTTACATGCGGACGTAATGGACTTCACGTCCGCATGTAAATTCCTTCACGCCTATGGTATATTTTCCGTTTGTCTGTCTCAGTGAATTTCCCCGCTGGGATTGAGCCATTTGCGGATGCGGCGGCGGATGCCATTGCCTATCGTGCTGAACTCGCCATGACGCAGGTTCAGCCAGAGTTCTTCCAGCGAGCGGCCAACCTTGATGAGGGGGTGGTTCCATGCCATGATGCGATAGACACGCTCCTTGTAGGCCACATGCTCGATGACATGACGGGGATGGCGGAGGGGAAACTGCATGGGGTGTCGCCCCATGGTGAAGATGCGCCGGTAGCCCCGCGGCAGGGTGGCCGTGGTACCGCCAAAGTGCGTGCTGTCCGCAGTGACACCCAAGTTGTTGATCATGTTGTCACGCGGTACGATGGCAAGGCCGTTGTTCAGGCGCATCGTGGATTCGGAAATGGTCTCGTAGAACGCCTTGCCCAGCTCGCGGTGGCGGCGGCAGGTGAGCAGGAAGTCGTCACGAAAGCCGCGCTGACGGATCAGGTTCTGCATCATCTGCAACTCCACGGGGTCGTCGAGGAAGGTATAGTGCTCATCCCACTGGTCGATGACGCGTCGCCAGCTGGCCCAGCCCCAGATGCTGTGGTTGGAGGTGAAGAAGTAGCTGGCTTCGCCCACGTCCGTGGTGTGTTCCTCGTGGTTGAAGCCGGAGATCATAGTGATGCGCGTGTCATGCTCATAGCGGTCCAGCATCTCTTTGCAGAAAGGGAAGAAGGTGGGGTCTGGCACATCATCGTCTTCCAGGACAATGCACTTGTCCACATGTGAAAACGCCCACTTCTGCGAGATGTATTCCGAGGGGTCGCAACCGTAGTTGCGTTCCTGATACATGCGCTCCACCTGACAATCCCAATCGACCTGCTCCACCACTTGTCGGCAAGCGAGGATGCCGGGCATGTCACGTTCACCACGTGGCCCGTCCTGATAGAGGAAGAGGCGTGTGGGCTGCGCTTTGCGCACTTGTTCGAACACTTTGGAGAGTTGTTCGGGACGGTTGAAGAAAAGGATGAGTACAGCTACGTCGGTCATTGAGAGTTAAAAGTTGAGTTTTTCTTTGAACACGGATTTCACGGATTCGCCGGATTCCTTTCCGTGTGTCGTTCATTCAATAGTTATATCCGTTTAATCCGTTATATCTGTGTTCGTTAATGTATGGAGGTTTGCCGCCCCAGCGTCCAGGGGAACCAGCGGTTGACCACATAGACGGCAGGGACAAGCAGCAGAACGGTGAAGGTGAGGAGGATGAGGGAGCGCGACAAGGTGAACATGTCGGAAGTCTGTGCCGGCGACATGACGATGGCGTTCCAGATGCCAATGCCAAGGTTCATGGGAATGCGGTGCAGACAGTAGATGCACAGCGAGTTGCGCCCCAGCCAGCACGCGGTCTGGAACAATGGTTGCAGCGCGTGTCCCTCCCACTTCTGGCAAGCGCGAACCATCAGCAGACTACCTGCTGTGGCGGCAATATAGAAGTTAAAGGTCTGTCCGAGGGTGCATGTGGACATATCTACATGGTTGTTACCGCCTCCCAGTGAGTGGAAATTCTGGAGGGTTGTCACCACAAACACAATACCCACTACAACCCAGTACCACGTCTGAAAACCGCTGAAGCCTCGATGCAACCACTCGCGACCCATCAGCAGAAAGACAGTAGCCACCAAGGCGGCATCCAGGCTCATGGGCAATGCCAGTCCCACGTAGTAGGCGTAGGCCGCCCCGGCGAGGGAGAGGAGGCAAGTTGAAAGTTCTCCAAGTGTGGAGCGTCGCTTTGCGCCGAGCGGAAAGTTGAAAATTGGAAATTGGCTGACGCGCGGATCGGAGAGAGAGTTGAGGAGACGGTAGCAGATGAGCAGTAGCCCTTGTGCCACAAACAGAGCGGGCAGGAACCAGAGGGAACTGTTCCACGAATGAATCCACGTGCCCTCGAATAGCAGCCACGCGGCACTGCGCCATCCCGTGAGTGTTCCCATCAAGCGTCCTGGAATGTCAACAGGCGTGTGCGCATTGGGCGAGAGTGCCACGATACACCAGTCCGAGACCAGCAGAACTAGATTGAAGATAACGAAGGGCACCAACAGCGTGCGAACTCGTTTCCGCAGCCAAGGGCGCAACGGCGTGTCGATCTGCATGAACATCCCCGAGAGGAAGAAGAAAAGAGGCATGTGAAAGGCATAGATGAACGCTGTCGTGTAAGGTGGGGGACAGGTATGTCCGAAGAGCACCAGCAGGATGGCAATCCCCCGTGCAGCATCGGCCCATTGCATTCGTGCCTTGATCATTCTTTATTCATTTAACGTTTACAACCTCGGAAATCACGGAAACATTCTGAAAGACACGGAAACTTTTCCCGTTGTTCAAGGTTCAACTTCCTGTTATTTCCATTATTTTTTATATTTCCGTCTATTCCGTTATATTTCCGTTCTTTCCGATGTTCATCTGTCTCTCCCGAAGAGCCATTTGCGCAGCACGGGACTAACCCGTAGCACCTGGCTGGTGAGCAGGGCGAAAGCGGTGACGAGCAAGGCCACAGCAATGCTGACCGTTCCCTCGAGGACAAAGTTATGGGGATTATCCTTGAACCACGCGCCCACCGCTGGCATGTGGGGCAGGAAGAAATAATGCAGGAGATAGACGTCCAGCGTGCGCACACCCACATATTGCAACGCGCGGCCCACGGGCTTGTCCCAGGTGAACCAGTCCTGATAATGACGGAAGAAGGCCACACACAACAGCACCAGCGCATAGATGGCAGCCGTCCGGGGCAGATTGGCCCAGTGCAAGCGCAGGTGATGCCAGTTCAAGTAGTCTGCCGCACCCACGAAGGCCACTGCCAGCAGCACCACTGGCAGGCCCGGGGTGTCCAGCCAGCGACAGAGCCGTCCCCATTGGCGGTGACAGAGGTTGCCCAACAAGAAACAATGGAAGAACCTGACAAACTCCGTGAGGCTGGTGGCCTGCCAGAAGATGCCTTTCTGCCAGTGGAACCACTTGGGCATATACAGTGTGGCATAGCCGAAGAACGCAATGGCCCAGACGACCAGTAGCACTATGGTCGTAGAGTGTATAGTGTCTTTTAAGTGCATAGTGCTGGAGTGCATAGTGCATAGTGATTGCTGTGACTCTGGATTCCCA
>JAFSZU010000173.1 GCA_017455585.1 Bacteroidaceae bacterium
CATGACACCCGTGCTGATGGGCAACGTGGCCGTGTGGAAACCCTCCACCACCGCCCTGCTCTCCAACTATTACCTGATGCAGCTCTACAAGGAAGCCGGTCTGCCCGACGGCGTCATCAACTTCCTGCCGGGCAGCGGCGCACTCATCGGCAAGGTATGCACCGAGAGCCGCTACTTCGCCGGCATCCATTTCACGGGCAGCACAGCCACCTTCAAGAGCCTCTGGGGACAGGCCTGCTCCAACCTGGACCGCTACATCTCCTATCCGCGTCTCGTGGGTGAGACGGGTGGTAAGGACTTCATCTTCGTGCATCCTTCTGCCGATGCGAAGGCTGTGGCTACGGCTGCCTTCTGCGGTGCCTTTGAGTTCCAGGGACAGAAGTGCTCCGCCGCCAGCCGCATGTATATCCCCAAGAGCCTGTGGCCCGGCGTGCTCGCAGACATCAAGCGCATGGCCGCAGAGATCAAGATGGGCGACGTGCGCGACCCGATGAACTTTGTCAACGCCGTCATCGACGAGGCCAGCTTCGACAAGTGCAAGAGCTATATCGACTTCGCGCTCGCCGCCGACGATGCCAAGGTGGTGCTGGGCGGCAAGTGCGACAAGAGCGTGGGATGGTTTGTGGAACCCACCGTCATCGAGACCAGCAACCCGCGCTTCAAGTCGATGGAGGAGGAGATCTTCGGCCCCATCATCACCGTCTATCCCTACGATGACGACAAGGTGGAGGAAGCCGCCGCACTCTGCGACGAGACCTCGCCCTACGGCCTCACCGGTGCCGTCTTCGGTCGCGACCGCCTGGCCGTGGAGAAGATTGCCGACAAGCTGGCCTACGCCGCCGGCAACTTCTACATCAACGACAAGCCCACAGGTGCCGTCGTGGGTATGCAGCCCTTCGGCGGAGCACGCGCCAGCGGCACCAACGACAAGGCCGGCGGCGAGTTCAACCTCATCCGCTGGATCATCCCGCGCGTCATCAAGGAGACCCTCGTCTCGCCCACCGACTACCGCTACACCTACATGAAATGATTTGAAGAACCACAGATTGCACAGATTAAACAGATTTAGCCTCTCTGACATGATTTAGTATTATATTTCACAGATTTCTATCCTTCGGTTTGGTGTATCGCTTAGGAATTTGTGAAATATTGATCAAAATAAAAGCCAACGAAAAGGAATCTGTGTAATCTGTGTAATCTGTGGTGTTAATAATAAAGTATGAGAAAGAGTCTTTTTGTATTGTGGGGTGTGCTGTTGGCAGTGTCCTGTACACAGCCGTCATCCAATGTTTCTGAGGTGCAGAGTTTTGATGTGCCCGAGTGCGTGGTGGGGCCTGTCCCCGACTCCCTGGGCTATGACCCGTTCTATGTGAAGTATGTCGATGTCAACGGCCTGCCACTGGTGTCGTCGTGGAGGGTGCCGGACTCCGCCTTTGTGGCGGCACACCGCACGCTGTATGCCATGACCTGTATGCTGAAGCCCGAGGTGCTGGAGGCCATGATCAAGGCCAACGCCCGCGTGGCCATCATGGCACGCTATGAGGGCACCACCGACCTGCCCGAGCATCATTACCTGGTCAACGACACAGCCTTGAACTGGGACCTCCGCGCCCGCGGCCTCGGCGGCACCATCGACGAGCCGCTGACCTCCTGTGCAGAGGAGAACGTCCTGGCCTATCAGATCGACAAGTACCACGCCGAGGACATCCTCATCCATGAGTTTGCACACGCTATCCACTGCATCGGCCTGATGATTGCAGAACCCGACTTCGACGGCCGCCTCCAGCAGCTCTATGAGAACGCCAAGGCACGCGGCATCCTCGACGGCACCTACCGCATCACCGACCACATGGAGTACTTCGCCGAGGCCGTGCAGGACTGGTTCAACGTCAACGCCGAGATGCCCCACCCCGACGGCAAGCACAACTGGTGCAACACCCGCGAGGAGCTGAAGGTCTATGACCCCGACCTCTATGCCCTCCTCGCAGAGCATTTCCCCGAAACCGACGTGCAAATCAGCAAGCACCAGAAGGTCAACCTCTGCCACCAACCATAAATTGGGACGGGTATTGAATACGCGGATATTTGTCCTATGCCTATGATATTTCTTATCCGTATTCCACAGATTATTGAGTAGCACGCTACGCAGGTGCTGAATTCTTGCCGCCTCCCTTCACTCGAAAGCAGCGTAGCCTTTCGCTCAAAAATCTGTGGAATAACAGACAAAATTGATTCTCAGAGGCAAGGGAATCCGTGTAATCTGTGTAATCTGTGGTGAAAAAAGTTAGTCTTTCCACGTCAAGTCCAGTGAGTAGTCATCGCCATCGTAGACGCAACCATCACTGTACTCGCGGCCCTCAATCTCCTTGTAGAGGTGCAGGGGCTGGTCAGGACGCAGTTCATACTTGTTTTCGTAGTACTCGATGGTGATGCAGTCCCGCTTGATGCTGGTGATCTCGTAGCCCCAGAAGCCGTCGAGGTTCAGGCGGCCGCGCTTGGCCATGATGTCCTCCTCCTTATACTCCCATTTCCCATCGCTATAGACCGTCCATGACTTGTGGCCGCTCTTGACGTGCAGCCTGATCTCGCCGTCA
>JAFSZU010000174.1 GCA_017455585.1 Bacteroidaceae bacterium
AGTTGAATTGAACGAATTAACGTAAATTGGTTCAATTCGGCTGAAGATTTTAACATTTTCTCGTTAATGCGGGTGTCTCGATGTCGGAGCTAACGCGATAGGGCCAACCCATGAAGGGGATGTTGCGGGTGGAAGAGGGGCTGTGTGAAGAGGACTGCCAGCAGACAGCCAAGAAGAAGCCGCTTATCCATCATGATAAATCCCCCCGCACTCACAGGAGGAGGGCGGGGGGGATCATCTTTATTTGTTCACCTGGAACTTGGTGATTCCTTTTTCGAGGAAGTCCACAATCTGGTGGGCGGCGGCGATGCCGGCGTTGACGTTGGCCTCAGCCGTCTGGGCGCCCATCTTCTTGGGCGTGGTGAAGTAGCGGCCTTCGAACTTGGCGAAGTCGGCATCGGCATCGGGCTTGATGTCGGTGACATACTTCAGGTCTTCACGCTCGGCGAGGAGGGCCAGCAGTTCGGGCTCGTTGATGACCTCCTTGCGGGCTGTGTTCACGAGGATGCCGCCCTTGGGCAACTTATTGACCAGAGCCTTATTGATGCTCTGCTTGGTCTCGGCGGTAGCGGGGATGTGGAGGCTGACGATGTCGCTCTGCTCAAAGAGCTCGGCGGCAGAGCCCACAGCCTTCACGCCAGCAGCCTCGATGACCTCGGCAGGACAGTAGGCGTCGTAGGCGGCAACCTGCATGTCGAAGCCCTTTGCGATGCGTGCCACGTTACGACCCACGGCACCAAAGGCGAGGATGCCCAGACGCTTGGCTTTCAGCTCCGTGCCACTGGTTCCGTTGAAGAAGTTGCGCTTGGCATAGACCAAGAGGCCAAAGACCAGTTCAGCCACGCTGTTGGCGTTCTGTCCTGGTGTGTTCATGGCCACGACCTTGTGGGCTGTGGCGGCTTCGAGGTCAATGTTGTCATAACCCGCGCCCGCGCGTACCACTATCTTTAATCGTTTGGCTGCGTCCAGCACCTCGGCATCCACCTTGTCCGAGCGGATGATGAGTGCATCCACGTCAGCGACAGCCTCCAGCAGCTGTGCCTTCTCTGTATATTTCTCAAGGAGTGCAGTCTCGTAACCAGCTGTGTCAAAAACTTCCTTGATGCCCTTCACGGCCACGCCGCTGAAGGGCTTTTCGGTTGCAATAAGTACTTTCATAAGTCTTTAGTGTTTAGCTTCAAATTCCTTCATGCAGGCCACGAGGGCGTTGACACCCTCGATGTCCATGGCGTTGTAGCAGCTGGCGCGGAAGCCGCCGACATCGCGGTGCCCCTTCACGCCCACCATGCCCTTGCTGGTAGCAAAGGCCATGAACTCATCTTGCAGCTCCTGATACTCGGGTTTGAGGACGAAGGTGATGTTCATGCGCGAGCGGCTGTCCTCCTCGGCAGTGCCCACGAAGAGCTTGTTGCGGTCGATCTCGCCATAGACAATCTCTGCGCGCTGGATGGCCAGTTTCTCCATGGCAGCCACGCCGCCCTGCTTCTTGATCCACTTAAGATTCTGGAGAGCGCAGTAGATAGGCACGGTGGGAGGCGTGTTGAACATACTACCCTTGCTGACGTGGGTCTGATAATTGAGCATGGTGGGAATGGGACGGCTCACCTTGCCCAGCAGGTCTTCCTTGATGATGACGAAGGTGACACCGGCCATGGAGAGGTTCTTCTGGGCACCGCCATAAATCAGTCCATACTTGCTCACGTCGATGGGACGGGAGAAGATGTCCGAACTCATGTCTGCCACCATGGGCACTGGACTGTCATAGTCCTTCAGGATCTCGGTGCCATAAATCGTGTTGTTCGTGGTGATGTGGAAGTAGTCGGCATCCGTGGGGATGGTGAATTCCTTCGGGATGTAGGTGAAGTTCTTGTCCTTGCTCGAAGCCACCTCGACGACCTCTCCGAAGAGTTTGGCCTCCTTCTCGGCCTTGGTGGCCCAAACACCAGTATTCAAATAGGCAGCCTTCTTCTCCAAGAGGTTATAGGGTACCATGCAGAACTGCAGACTGGCACCGCCGCCCAGGAAGATCACACTGTACCCCGCGGGAATATCTAAAAGTTCTTTGAACAGAGCCACAGCCTCATCCACGACAGGCTGGAAGTTCTTGGCGCGATGGCTCATTTCCATCAGAGACAGGCCGCTGCCCTCAAAGTCCAGACAAGCAGCAGCCGTGGCCTCCATCACCTCGCGGGGAAGTTTGCTGGGGCCGGCATTGAAATTGTACTTTTTCATAAGTATAACGTTTATGAATGATTGGATGATTGTATTCCGCTGCAAAAGTACTCCATATTCTGCACACAGCCAAATAAATTGTGCTAAATTCTCTTTATTATGCCTTTTTATAATTACATTTGCACCCGCAAACAATCATTCACCATGCACATCCATCCTCTTCTGAACAGCGGAAAACTCGGGAATCGATTGGGAATATGCGGAAAGCCATTCCCCCGTACACTGTTCATTACCCTTCTTTTGTCTTGTGTCGTGTCCACACATGCCCAGCGCATTGCCGTCATTTCCGACATCCATCTGCTCGCCCCGGAACTACAACAAGCCTCTCTGTCCGCGGAACGCCTCATCACCTCAGAGGCCAAGATGGTGCACAAGTCCGACGCCATCATGGCATATACCACCGACACACTCCTGCGTCTGCACCCAGACCTTGTGCTCATCAGCGGCGACCTGACGTATAACGGCGAGCGGGCCAGTCACCAGCGTCTCTGCCAACACCTGAGCCGTCTGCACCAGGCTGGCATTGCCGTCTGCGTGGTGCCCGGCAACCATGACATCTGCAATCCCTACGCCCGCAAGTACCTGACAACTCGCGCCGAAGACACAGACACCGTTTCCACCGACGACTTTGCCAGTCTCTATGCCGACTTCGGCTATGCCGGTACCACCGCTGCTGCCCACTTCATGCGCGACACACTATCCCTCTCCTACTCTATCACGCCACTGCCGGGCCTCACCGTCCTCGGCATAGACAGCAACCGCTATACAGAGAATCTCCTCATGCGCCGCGGCGACGAGCGCAACGAGAACCTCACCGCTGGACGCATTCGTCCGGAAACCCTCGCATGGCTCTGCGACCGCGCCACCGAAGCCCGTGCCGCCGGCTGCAAGGTTATTGCCCTCATGCACCACCATCTGGTGGAGCATTTTGACGGAGAATCCACATTGTTACCGCGCTATATCATCCCTGAAGCAGAGACCGCCGTGGCCTCCCTGGCTACCGCTGGCGTGCGCGTCATCTTCACGGGGCACTTGCATATCACCGATGCGGTCACCTCTCTCCCAGCCTCATCTGGCAACCCCTCCTGCACCATCACAGACGTGAGCACGGGTTCTCTCACCACCTACCCGTTCCCGCTCAGATTGGGAACAATCAACCCGGAAGGGGAACTCACCCTTGAGACTTGCTTCCTCCATCCGTCTGACTCTCTGGTAGAAGCAGGCCGACAGCAGTTGGAACACGGCATCAACACCATTGCCAACATGATGGCCGACCGCATCTGGGAACGCTTCGGCAAACGAATGACCGAAGCCCTCTCACTGCTCGCCCTCTTCGGTGGAGAAGACACTGCTCTGCCCACCAGCAGCCGTCAACTGGCCGAACTGATTGTCAGCAGGATGCGCCCCACCCTACTCCGCTGCATGCTCACCGTCACACAGGGCAACGAACCTGAGACCGACCCCACCCTCCTCACAGACCTCCGGCAAGACATCACGCGGCTCCTGGCCTCCTTCCTGCCCGCCTCGGCCGAGGACACTGCACAGGAAATCGTCACCAACCTGTGGCCGCGCATCGAACCCGTGGCACTCAGCATCTTCCGAGACATCAATCATGTTGGGCTGGACACAGAATCCCGTACAGACGACCATTCACCGGTCATCAGTCTATGACAGGTCGTGATGCAGAAGGCGATACTGCGCCATCTCCTCGTACTTGGTACCCGGACGACCGTAATTGGCGTAGGGGTAGATGCTAATGCCGCCGCGCGGTGTGAAGAGTCCTATGACCTCTATATATTTAGGCTCCATCAGGCGGATGAGGTCTTTCATGATAATGTTCACGCAATCCTCGTGAAAGTCACCATGGTTGCGGAAGCTGAAGAGATAGAGCTTCAGACTCTTGCTCTCTACCATGCGTTCGCCCGGAAGATAGTTGATACGTATTTCCGCGAAGTCAGGCTGTCCTGTGATGGGGCATAGACTTGTGAATTCCGGACAGTTGAAGCGCACCCAGTAGTCGTTGTCCGGGTGGCGGTTCTCAAAGGTTTCGAGGACCTCGGGGGCGTAGTCGCTCTTGTACTCCGTCTGGCGTCCCAGTGCAGCGAGTGATGCTCTGGCTGTTGTGTGATCTTGCATGATGATTTGAATATGTTGGCCTTTGCGGCGCAAAGGTAGTACAAAAAGTGCAAACAGGCATCAAGATTTGACAGAAAAGTGACAATGCCGCGCACTCAGAACACCAAATCCAAGACAACGGGCAGGTGGTCGCTCACGCCGCCGTGATAGGTGGGACCCCGATAGGTGCGGAAAGGCATGTCGCCGCCGTAGGTTTTGTTCTCCTCCAGCAACCATGGCAGACGGAGGGCACGGGCAGGGCCTCGTGTCTGCACAGACGGCGAGACAAGAATATGGTCCAGCCATTGCCAGAAGCCGCGATAGCAATAGGTTCCCGGCGAATGTGTGTCATCGGTCAAGCGCAAGGGTGCACGCTTGAACACTTTGTCACGACGCCCCGCATTGAAGTCCCCCATCACCACCACTTGTGCTCCCCCGCCCTGCGCCATGATGCTTTCTACTGCGTTCCACAATGTCCGGGCTGCAAGATTCCGGTTCCGGTCTCCTGTATGTCCGCCCGCCCGGCTGGGGAGATGCACAACCATGACATGCAACGTGTCTATCCCCTTCTCTGCCAGCACCAATCCCTTGGCATACAAGATGTCACGGGTCGCCGGCAGTCCTGCTTCACGGCTGGGAACGCGGATGTCCTGAGCTTCCAGCAAGCGGAAATGCACGGGCTGATAGAGCAGGGCCACATCGATTCCGCGCGCATCCTCGCTGTGCGTCATCACATACTCATAGCCCAACTGACGCAGGATGCTGTGGCGCGTGAGCGTGTGGAGCACACTGTCATTCTCTACCTCGCACAACCCCACCAGATCGGGCACTCCACCTTCTTCGGCCACAGCCGCGATAACCCGGGATACATCGGTCATCTTCTGCCAATAGCGATGGCGTGTCCATCGCCGCTCGCTCCGTGGCAGGAACTCTTCATCCTGAAAACCCTCGTCATGCACGGTGTCGAAGAGGTTCTCCACGTTCCATGTCATGACGCGCAACGGCTGCACAGATTGTGCCCCCATCGTGGTGACCAGCCAGCTGGCCACAAACACCACGATGAGGGCACGACTCTTATTCAAAATGAAGAATGAAGTGAACAATGAAGTATGAATAATGAGAGAGGAGCTATACGGCCTGGGCTTTCCCGATGGCCAGTGCCTTGATGTTGGCATCGACGACGGCATCGCCTTTGCGGGCAAAGACACGGCGGATGGCGGCCTCCAACTTCGCATAGTCAATCCCCAAAGCTTTCTGGGCAGCTCCCAGCAAGATCATGTTGGCCGAGCGCGGGATGCCATTGTCCTTGGCCAGCTGCTCAATATCGATGGCCACCACGTGCGGAAGCTTGGACAATTCAGCATTAACAACCTCCATATCAGGATAGTTGGGTATATTGACAAAAGGAACACTTGAAGTGATCACCCACCCGCCGGCAGAGAGATACGGCAGGTAGCGCAGCGCCTCCATGGGCTCCATGGAGATGATGACATCGGCCTTGCCCTGGGGGATGAGGTCACTGGCGATGGGTTCTGAGCTGATGCGGAGGTTGGACTGCACGTCGCCTCCGCGCTGACTCATGCCGTGGACTTCGGCCTGCTTGATATAGAGGTTCTCGTTCATGGCGGCTTCGCCGATGATGGTGGCGATGGAGAGGATGCCTTGTCCTCCCACGCCGCAGAGAATGATATCTGTTTTCATTTACGATTTAACCATTTACGATTTACTATTTGTTCTCTGCCTTCTTTTCTTTTGCATGACGTTTGAAGGTCTGTATGCACTCGCGGCGGGGTATGATGACACTGACCCCGTGATAGTTCAGTTCCTCGCGGATGATGCGTGTGATCTCGGGCATGTTCTTGGGCAAGGGCACCACCACGTGCAGATGCTCCTCGGCCACGCCCAGCCCTCGGCAGATGGACTCGAACTTGTTGGTGCCGGCGGAGTCCTGACCTCCTGTCATGGCAGTGGTGAGGTTGTCGCTGATAATCACGGTGATGTCGGCATTCTCATTGACGGCATCGAGCAGTCCCGTCATGCCGGAATGGGTGAAGGTGGAGTCGCCAATGACAGCCACGGCGGGCCATTGTCCGGCATCGGCGGCACCCTTGGCCATGGTGATGCTGGCACCCATATCCACACACGAGTGGATGGCACGGTAGGGCGGCAGGAAACCCAGCGTGTAGCAACCGATGTCACCGAAGACGCGCGGATTCTCAAACTCCTTCAGCACCTCGTTCAGCGCGGTATAGACATCGCGGTGACCACAACCCTGGCAGAGGGCTGGCGGACGAGGCACGACGTTCTCACTGGGTGCGAAGTTCTTGGCCACGTCGGGAAGATACCATTTCTGATCGGTCTTGTAGCTGTGGAGAATGGCCTTGGTTGTGTACTTGGAAATGACTTTATTAAGGCTCTGCAGCACGATGTCGGGTGTCAGTTCGCCTGTGCGGGGCAGAGTGCCATCCAGTTTGCCATACATCCACACATTATCCGTGACACCGCGCACCATATCCTCGATAAACGGCTGTCCCTCCTCCACGATCATTATCTGTTCGCACTTTTCCATCATCCTCCGCACCAGTTTCTTGGGCAGCGGATACTGCGAGACCTTCATCAGCGGATAGGGATAGCCTTCGGGGAAACACTCCTCCACATAGTTGTAGGCTATGCCGCTGGCGATGATGCCCAGTGCATGTTTGCGGTTATACTCGCGCGGGGCTGTGCATCCCTCCTTATACAGGTTGAATGGCGAGTTGAGGGCATCCTCCTCCAGCTGTGTCTGCTGTGCAGTCACCTTGTCGTTGCGACGGCGGGCGTTGGCGGGAAGCAGCACCCAATTGGCTGCCACAGATTTGTAATTCAGAGGATTCTCTGCACGTGCTTCATCCTTCACTTGAACCACGGCGCGGCTGTGTGCCATGCGGGTGGTGACACGCATGAGCACGGGCAGACACTGCTGCTCGCTGTAGTCGAAGGCGTAGGCCATCATGTCGTATGCCTCCTGCTGCGAGGAGGGTTCCAGGGTGGGAATCATGGCGAACTTACCGTAGAAGCGGCTGTCCTGCTCGTCCTGGCTGGAGTGCATCGACGGGTCGTCGGCCACCAGCACCACCACGCCGCCGTTGACGCCCGTCATGGCACTGTTGACGAAGGGGTCGGCGCACACGTTCAGGCCCACATGCTTCATGCAGACGAGGGCGCGTTTGCCCATATAGGACATGCCCAGTGCGGCCTCCATGGCCGTCTTCTCGTTGGTGCACCAGCGCGAGTGCAGACCGCGCTCGCGGGCCAGCGCGTCGGCCTGAATAAACTCTGTAATCTCTGTGGAGGGCGTACCCGGATAGGCATACACACCCGACAATCCGGCGTGAATGGCGCCCAAGGCAATCGCCTCATCACCTAATAACAATCTCTTCATTCTATACCTTATATTTATAAACAATCATTCTCTATTTATGAACCACAGATTTCACAGATTAAACAGATTATTGTACTGCTTCTCATCTCTGTAATTGTTATCTGTATTCAAGTTTCGCATGTTGTTTTTTATACCACAGATTACGCAGATTACACGGATTCCCTTGCCTCTGACTATCGATTGTGTCTGATATTTCACAGATTTCCTCTATTGACAGGAACAAATCTGTGCTATCTGCGTAATCTGTGGTTCATATAAATGTTATATTAGTGTAAACGGGTCGGCATCGGACAGGACGGGGAACTTGGCCTCGTAGTGGCGCAGGAAGTCCAGGTCCAGCTCTGCCGAGGCAGCCCACTCGGTCTTGTCGGGGCAGTCGGCCATGGTGTCGCCGTAGGGGTGGATGATGGCCGACCGGCCGTAATACTCGCATTTCTGGTCGGTGCCGATGCGGTTGCAGGCCACGACATAGCACTGGTTCTCGATGGCGCGTGCCCGGATGAGTGTGCGCCACGCCATGTCGCGGCTGATGGGGAAGTTGGCCGAGTAGAGGATGCAGTCGAAGTCGCCACGCTGCCGCGCCCAGAGGGGATAGCGCAGGTCATAGCACACCAGCAGGAGGAAGCGCACGCCACGCCACTCCACCACCACGCGCTGGTTTCCGGCGGTGTAGTGATCGGCCTCTCCGCCGTAGGCGAAGAGGTGGCGTTTGTCGTAGGTCGTCACGCTCCCGTCCGGTCGCACGAAATGCAGCCGGTTATAGCATTTCCCCGCGTCTTCGGTGGCGATGCTTCCCACCACGGCGGCATCCAGTGCCACCGCCTTCTGGCGCATCCATTCGAGGATGGCGGGTTGTGCATCCACGATGTCGTAAGGGTTATTGTTAAGGCCGGTGGCGAACATCTCGGGCAGCACCAGCAGGTCCGTCCGCGGCAGGTTGGCTGTCAGCTCCGTCAGGTGTGCCAGGTTGTGCGCTGGCCGGCACCAGTCAATGTCATGTTGCAGGATGGTTACTTTCATTGTCGATGTGTTGTCGTTTGTGTATGTGTGTTATCGGCTCTCGGCCGTCGTCTCTTCGTCCTCGCATCCCGCGGCGCGCAGGATCATGGTGGTGGCACCGATGGTGATGATGGTGCCGTCCTCGATGCGCAGCCGGTCGTTATCCCTGAGTATGGTGTTCCCCACGAACGTCCCCGTCCCGGACGGTCCGTCGCGCAGGGTATAGATGAACCGTCCCGCCTTGTCCTGCCGCACGTTGATGACACAGTGTGTGGTATCCACGCTGGGATCCACGGTCTCTATGGGCGTGTTGATGCCCGAGCCCTGGACATAGCGGCCAATCACATTGTCGCCCATCCGCAGCTCGAGCGTCTGTTTGTAATGAAACACGTTCTCGATGACCAGCAACTTGCCGCAGTCCGAGGGCGTATTGTCCTCCAGCGGCTGGTTGCGCTCGTCCTTGCGCGTGGCCATGAGCTTGGACGCTCCCATGCGGATGCCGAACTGCCGGTGGCACACAGGGCACTCGAAGACCAGGGCCTGGCCTTCCTGATAGCGGGTTTCGTCAAAAGTAATGGATTGGTCGCACTTGGGGCACTTCACACGTTTCATAGGCTCAGTGTTTCATCACCCAGGAATAGGCGAAGTCGCCGCCCATGCGGTGTATATCGGCATTGCGGTTATAAGCCTCAGACTCGGTGGCAAAGCCGTCAATGACCACTCTACGCACCTTGCCTGGCAGGATAGTCACGTTCTCCAGCCCCTTCTTCTGCAGCCGCTGCACGAATGCCTCAGCATTCTTCTGGCTCACGTCACTGGCCAGGACGATGCAGAAACCACCCTCCTCCTGCGGCTGTGCAGTATCCGTTTCCTGTACGGGTTGTACTTCAGACGTTTGAGGACCAGGATTCGGCACCTCGTCCACCACCGGTGCAACCACAACGGGTCTGGCAGTTGTTGCTTTCGGTGTGTCAATTGTAACAATGGATGCTTGCTGCGACTGGCTCTCCCGCTCGGTGACAGGCGACGAGAACAAGAGTCCCACCAGGATGGCGGCTGCCGTGGCCGCCACATAGCGCAGCGAGCGGCGGTTCAGGCGGATGGTGATGTGGCTGTCTGCGTCGGCTGCCACCGTCTCCTTCTGTTTCGCATCCAGCGCCCGGCGCTGCAAGGCGGAGAGGCGCGGCATCACAAACGCGTCGAGGCCGAAGTATGCCGGCGTGACGGCTCCTGCCTGGCACGGCTCGAAGGTCACCCGCCCGTCCTCGTCCTGCGAGAACAGGCCCAGGCTGCCGAAATCGACCTGCCCGTCGGCCAGCAACTGCTGGCGCAGGTCCAGCACCATGCGCTGCACAGTGCGCTTGGCCTCGGTGGCGTTCTGGCGCATGGACACCCGCAACGACTCGACCAGCAGGCCGTCGTCCTCCTTCACGTTCGGATGGAAGCGCACCACCCGCAAAGGCGGAAAGAACAGGTCCTCGCTATCGACACGTGCAGACGCATTGTCCATGGTGATGAAGGCTCCGAACTGCGGCACCACGACACAATCATGGCGCAGCAGCAGGCACTCGATATGATGGGAAAGTGTATTCATCGGGCGCAAAGGTACAGTTTTATTTTGAATAATGATGCTTTTTGAAGGGAAAAAAAAACAATTCCTGCGAAACTTCTTGCGCATCTCACAGAATCGTGCTACATTTGCGGGCAAAATGAAACAGACACGACACCTTATTCTTCTCCTGTGCGGGGCACTGCTGTGCGCATGTGGGAACAGGTCACGGCACGGCTCCGTCGGTGCCACGTCCACACCCCCGCCACGCTCCGTGGATGAAGAAGCCATGCAGCAGCTGCGCGGCATATGGGTGGATGACGAGACGGAGGCCGTGGTCTTCATGATGCGGGCAGACAGCATCTTCTATCCCGACACGCTCAACCTGCCCACCGCCTTCACCGTCATCGAGGACTCGCTCTTCCTCGCCAACAACCCGGGAACGGGCTACCCCATCCACCTGCTCACAGACAACCGCTTCGAGTATGAGAACCTCGCCGGTGACATCATCCACCTGCACCGCAGCTATGAGCCGGAAGATTCCCTCTTTTTCCTTCACAACGAGTACACCCCCATCTTGTTGGGGCAGCTGGTGAAGCGGGACACGGTGGCCTTCACCCCCGACGGACAGCGCCTGCACCTCTACATCACCGTCAACCCCACGCGGATGCGCGTCCTCAAGACCACCTACACCGACGAGGGCATGGCCGTGGAGAACTCCTATTATGACAACATCATCCACATCGGTGTCTATGAGGGCCGCCGCCGTCTCTTCTCACAAGACTTCCAGAAACAACACTTCGCAGACCTGGTGCCAGCACCCTTCCTCGACGGTGCCATCCTCTCCAACATGGCCTTCGGCCGTGTGACGAACAAGGACTGTCACTTCCACGCCACCATCTGCGAACCCGAGGGTGCCCGCTGCTATGTCGTGGACATCGCCGCCAGTCTCAACGGACAATACAGCACCCGACTCCTCGAGTACTGACATCAAACTCAATATTCATCCAGCTAAAACAATGATTCCATGCGGAGTTGCGGGCAGAAACACGCGCATGTATCGGTTATTCCATCATGATGGAATGATTATTCGTTCATGATGGAATAATCATTCCATCATGAACGAATAATCTCTACACCCGCATCTCTCAGCCCTAACCTCTGTCCCCAAAACCCTTAACCCTCAAACCTTTAACCCTTAACCCCTACCCCCCCTTGTCCCACCCACTCACCGTCTATAAAGCCTCGGCCGGCTCCGGCAAGACCTTCACGCTGGCCATAGAATACATCAAGCTGCTGGTGCTGTCAACAGACATAGATGAGTTCACACACATCCTCGGTGTCACCTTCACCAACAAGGCCACCACCGAGATGAAGGACCGCATCATCAGCCAGCTCTATGGCATCGCCCACGGCCTGCCCGCCAGCGAACCCTATATGAACGCCCTGCGACGTGCGCTACAGGGCGAGCCAGACGCCCCGCCGTCCGACGCGGACATCCGCCAGCGCTGCGCCATGGCCCTGCACCAGATCCTGCATGACTACAGCCGTTTCCGCGTGCAGACCATCGATGCCTTCTTCCAGAGCATCCTGCGCGGTCTGGCCCATGAGCTGGGGCTGACCGCCAACCTGCGAGTGGAGATCAGCGACACCGAGGTGCTCTCCGAGGCCGTGGATCGCATCGTGTCCCGTCTGCAGGACGAACCCGTGGTGCTGGACTGGCTCCTCAGCCTCGTGCGCGACCAGATCGAGAACGGCCAGCGGTGGGATGTCACCCGCCGCGTCAAGGACTTCGGGCGCACCATCTTCAACGAGGAATACCTGCGGCGCGGCGAGCAGCTGCGTGTCGTCCTCGCAGACCGCGACTTCGTCAAAGGGTTCATCCGCCAGCTCAAGGCGCAGATCACCGAGGGAGAGGAGTTCCTCCGCATCAAGGGACAGCAGATAGAACAGACCGTGGCCGAGGCCGGCATCACCTACGCCGACTTCTCCAACGGACAGCGCATCCTCTCCGGTCTGGTGGAGAAACTGAAAGCGGGCAGCATGGCCGAGGTGGAACTGTCGGCCACCGTGCAGAAGTGGGCCGACGACCCGCTGCTGATGGTGAAGAAGGCCGACCAGACACGCCGCCCCGACCTCCTCGACGCCGCCGACAGCGTCAGTGGCATTCTGGCCATGCTGGCGGCAGAGCTGCCAGAGAAACAGTATGCCACCAACAGCGCACAGCTGGCACTGGCACACCTCAAACCGCTGTTCCTGCTGGACTTCATCGACCGCGAAGTGGCCGATATCAACGCCGAGACCTCGCGCTTCAACCTGGCCAAGACACCCATCCTGCTCAACCGCATGATTGGCGACACAGACGCCCCCTTCATCTTCGAGAAGATGGGCGCGCTGCTGCACCACGTGATGATCGATGAGTTCCAGGACACCTCGCGGCTGCAATGGGAGAACTTCCGCTCGCTGCTCCTCGAGAGCTACTCGCGCGGCGGACGCAACCTGCTGGTGGGCGATGTCAAGCAGAGCATCTACCGCTGGCGCGGCGGCGACTGGCGCACACTCGGGGGCATCGAGAAGCAGGTATCCCCCACCCCGCTCGTCCACACCCTGGACACCAACTACCGCAGCCAGCGCAACGTCATCCAGTTCAACAACGACTTCTTCACTGCTGCCAGCACCGCACTCGACGCTGTCTCGCAGCCCGAGGAGGCTCTGCTGGGACAGCCGCAGTTCTTTGCCCAGGCCTATGCCGACGTGGTGCAGCAATGCCCTGAGGGGAAACCCGAAGGTGGGTATGTGCGGGTGCAGGTGCTTGACAGTGAAGAGTATAAGAACCGCGAGGGATGGGAACCCGCCATCCTCGACGACCTGAAGGAGCAGGTGCGGCGGCTGCATGAGGCGGGGCTGCCCTACGAGCAGATGACCATCCTCGTGCGCAAGAACTTCCAGGCGGCACCCATCATCGAGGCCTTCGCCGCCGACCCGCAGATGCCGCCCATCGTCAGCGACGAGGCATTCCTGCTCTCCTCCAGTCTGCCCGTCTGTCTGCTGATCCACGCCCTGCGCCTCTTGGAGAATGCCGACGACCGCGTGGCAACCGAGCTGCTGCGCCGCCACGACATCGACACCGAGAGGCTGGCACAGGAGCGCGACCGGCTGCGGCTCATGCCGCTCTACGAGCTCATGGAGCACCTCTACCGGCAGCTGAACCTGCAACGCTTCCCGGAGCAGGATGCCTACTTCATGGCCTTCTTCGATGCCGTGGCAGAGTACATGTGCACCGAGGCCGCCGGGCTGCACACCTTCCTCCAGTACTGGAACGACCGACTCAGCCAGCAGTCCATCCCCGCCGGACAGGTCAGCGGCATACGCATCATCACCATCCACAAGGCCAAGGGCCTGGAGTTCCACACCGTCTTCATGCCCTTCTGCAACTGGGAACTGGAGCGCGACCGCTCATCCTCCCTGCTATGGTGCACCCCCACCCAGGCACCCTACGACGCGCTGCAACTCATCCCCATCACGCCGCGCGCCAAGACCACACCCAACTCGGTCTTCGCCCGCGACTATGCCGAGGAGCATCTGCTCTCGCGCCTCGACGAGCTCAACGCCCTCTACGTGGGCTTCACACGCGCGCGTTCCAATTTATATATATGGGCCGTGGGAGCCGACCTGGCACCCGCCAGCCGCACCGTGGGCGACCTCATCGCCTGCTGCACAGAGCAGCCCGAGGTGGGCACGCCCGTCACCACCTGCCGCCAGACCACCGACGAAGAGACAAACCGCATGACGCTGCGCCCGACACCCATCCCCGTGACCATGCAGAGCTATGACCTGAACATACAGTTCCGGCAGAGCACCAAGGCAAGGGAGTTCTGCCTCACACCAGAAAGCTCCAGCCTCACCCCCAACCCCTCTCCGATTGGAGAGGGGAGTATATACTCTCAAGAGCTGAAAGTCAACGATAAGCGAGTAGCACAGGTAACTACTCCCCTCTCCAATCGGAGAGGGGTTGGGGGTGAGGCTGGGGTTGGGTCTGAGGCTAGGTCTTCCTCTTATCTCGCCACCGGCCGCCTCCTGCACCGCGTGCTCCAGCAGATAGCCACCGCCGCCGACATCCCCGCCGTCCTCGATGCCTTTGAGCAGGAGGGACTCATCTCCGGCTGTGCCGACGACGGGACAGCCGTCACCGTGCGCCGCCGCGACATGCAGCGGTGGCTGGACCAGGGGCTGCGCAACCCCGTGGTCGGCAGCTGGTTCTCTGGCGAGTGGCAGCTCTTCCGCGAATGCTCCATCGTCAGCCTCAACGCACAAGGTGCGCCCGAAGTGCACCGCCCAGACCGCGTCCTCGTCAACCCAGACCAGCAGCAGGTCATCGTCATCGACTTCAAGTTCGGCCACCCCGCACCCGCCCACGAGGCACAGGTCACGGGCTACATGCACCTCCTCCAGCAGATGCTGCCCACCGCCACCGTCACCGGCTACCTCTGGTATGTCTATTCGGGACACGTGCAAACGATACCCAATAATCAACACTAAGTTCAAAATAATCCTGCAAAGTTTGCTCGTTTACAGAAATAAGTATTACCTTTGCGACCGATAGTATTACAATCACATAAGCAAGATGGAAGCAACAATCACCCGCCGCCCCACCTCTTTCCGTTTGCGTGCTGACCTTTTGGAGGGGCTGAAACGCAACGCAGCACGCCAGAACCGCACACTCAACAACTACGTAGAAAGTGTGCTTCTTGACATCGTTTACGGTGAACCTAACGAAGTGACCAAAGCAGCCATCAAGGAGGCAATGAGCCGAAAGGATTATCCAGATAGCGAACTATTCACCAGTGCCAAAGACTTGTTTAGCGCTTTAAACGCAGAAATCGACGAAGAATGAAAAAGGTATTCCCTTCTGGCCAATACAAGAAAGACTACAAACGCTATCGCAATCAACCCAAAAAGCTAAAAGCACTTGGAGAAATTATCGATAAACTTGTAAATGATGAACCAATACCAGCCGAATACTCTCCGCACATGCTCCATGGTGACTACAAAGGGTGTATGGAGTGTCATATACAGGGTGACTTCCTACTCATTTGGATTGATAAATTGAACGATATCGTTGAGCTTGTTCGTCTTGGATCCCATTGCGAGTTGTTTGGATAACAAATAGTAAAAGAGCTTGTAAAATGCCCTCCTTTCTTGAACACGTCGCCACCTCCCTGCTCCAGAAATACGGCTCCAACCTGAGCCACCTCACCGTCGTCTTCCCCGGCAAGCGCGCCAGCCTCTTCCTCAACCAGGCGCTGGCAGAGGCATCGCCCACACCCGTCTGGGCACCACGCTACCAGACCATCTCAGAACTCTTCCAGCAGGCATCGCCCTACACGCTGTGCCACCCCGTCGAGGCCGTCTGCCGCCTCTACCGCTCCTATGCACGCTACGTTGAGGAGCCGCAGTCGCTGGACCTGTTCTACTCATGGGGCGAGATCCTGCTGGCAGACTTCGACGACATCGACAAGAACATGGTGGATGCACAGCAGCTCTTCACCAACATCGCCGACATCCGCGCCCTCGACAGCAATGCCTACATCACACCCGAACAGGAAGCAGCCCTGCGCGCCTTCTTCAGCCACTTCTCCCTCCAGGACAACACCGAGCTCAAAGAACGCTTCCTGCGCCTCTGGCGGCACATGGGCGAGATATACAACGACTTCCGCGACAGCCTACGCCGCGACGGCCTCCTCTATGAGGGAGCCCTCCAGCGCGAGGTGGTGGAGGGAAAAGGCCTCACCCCGGACAGACTCTCCCCCAACCCCTCCCCTGTCAGGGAGGGGAGTATATACTCTCGAGAGCTGAACACTACTGGCGGGCAAGCCACAAAGGTAACCACTCCCCCCTCCATTCAGAGAGGGGTCGGGGGTGAGGCTGGGGCTGATGCCGGTCGGGTGGCCTACGTATTCGTAGGCTTCAACGCCCTCACCCCCGTGGAGCGCACCCTCTTCGACACCCTCAAGGCCCGCCAGCAAGCCCTCTTCTATTGGGACTATGACCTGTTCTACACCGAATCCAGCCCCCTCACCTCCCAACTTTCAACTTTCCGCTCGGCGCAAAGCGACGCTTCACACTTGAAGAACTTTCAACTTTCAACTTCCCACGAGGCCGGCCACTTCATCCGCCAGAACATCAGCCGCTACGGCAACGAACTGCCTCCCGAGTGCTTCGACAACCTGCGCCAGCCCAAGGACATCACCATCATCACCACAACGACCGAGAACGCACAGGCACGTTACCTGCCCACCTGGCTGCACGACCACCTCACACCACAGGAGAACCAGACAGCCGTCGTCCTCTGCAACGAGAACCTCCTCCAACCCGTCCTCCACAGCCTGCCCACCGACGGCGCACCACAGGCCGTGAACATCACCATGGGCTATCCCCTCGCCAGCACGCCCATCTACAGCCTCCTCAATGAGGCGCCCCTCCCCGTCTCCTCCCTCCTCGACACCATCCAACAGTTGGCACCACAGTTCGCCGAGGACGCAGACAGCCCACTGCCACCCATCTACCGCCAGCTCTACGCCGAGGCACTCTTCCAGGCTTTCACCACCCTCTCCCGCCTGCAAGACCTCATGAGCGGGCCGCAGCCGCTGCTCGACGTCAGCGACCAGACCCTGCGGCGCGTCCTGCGCACCATCCTGCAATCGCTGACCATCCCCTTCCACGGCGAACCAGCCATCGGCCTGCAAGTCATGGGCGTGCTGGAGACACGCGCCCTGGACTTCAAGAACCTCATCATGCTCAGTGTGGGAGAGGGCTATCTGCCCAAGGCCGCCTCAGACACCAGCCTCATCCCCTACGGGCTGCGCGAGGCGTTCGGCCTCACCACCGTCCGCCACAAGATGGCCGTCTGGGCCTACTACTTCTACCGTTTCATCCAGCGCGCCGAGCACATCACGCTGGTCTATAACGAGAGCAACGCCGGCACACGCCAGAACGAGCAGTCGCGCTTCATCCGCCAGCTGCTGGCAGAGACCGACTTCCCCGTCCGCTTCCTGCGCCTCACCGCCGACAGCCGGCCCGCCGCCATCGAGCCGCCCGTCATCCAGAAGGACGAGGCCATCCTGACACACCTGCGGCAGCTCTTCGACAACAGCGGCCGCACAGGCGACGAGCGGCGGCTGCTATCACCCTCCGCACTCAACCTATACACCGCCTGTCCGCTGCGCTTCTACTACCGCTATGTCCGCGGACTGCGCATCGACCCCGACCCCGCCGACGGCCTCGACCCCATCCTCTTCGGAGAGGTCTTCCACCGTGCCGCCGAGTTGATGTATCAGCAACTCACGTCACGCGGCCCCATCATCCACGCCGCAGACCTCGACCCCTTCATCGAGAAAGAGGGCGTGCGGCTGCAACCCATTGTGCGACAAGCCTTCCGAGACCGTTTCTTCATGGACCGCCCCGAGGAATACACGGGCATACTCATCATCGCCGAGCGCGTCCTGCAGACCTACCTCCTGCAACTCCTGCGCCACGACCGCCGCCACTGCCCCATCCGCATCCTCGGCCTGGAGCGGAAACGCATCATCACACTGCACGTCAACGGCATGGAACTGGACACCGGCGGCATCATCGATCGTCTGGACCAGGTGGCAGACCCCGCCGTGGACGGCGGCACAGCCATCCGCGTCATCGACTACAAGACCGGCGGACTGCCCGGCAGCGTGGCACAGCTGGAACAGCTCTTCAACCAGGCATCACAGAAGGAGGAGTACTACCTCCAGACCATCCTCTACGCCACCATCGTGGCCCGGCAGGAGAACATGCCCGTCACGCCCTGCCTCTTCTTCGTCCACAAAGCCGGTGCCGAGGACTATTCACCCAAGCTGCGCCTAGAACGTCTGCCCCTCAACGACGTGCGCACCGTCTCCGATGACTTCCTCCTGCGACTCCAACAGCTCATCACCGAGATCTTCGACCCCGCCACGCCCTTCGCCCCCACCGCCAAGGCCGACAGCTGCACACACTGCCACTACCGCGCCCTCTGCGGACGGTGACACGAATGCAAGAAGGACACAAATCACACTTTTTTCAACGAATAATCATTCTCATGCAACACTTTTTTCAACGAAAAAACGTGAACGGTCAACACTTTTCTCAATGAAAGTTATGGTATATGAAATAAACAGCGTATCTTTGCCCCCGAAAAAGCGATAAATACTCAAACATTTAAACAATGTATAGGAATAGACTTGAAGATCTGAAGTGCTGGAAAGCAAAGAAAGGACATTGCCCTCTGATCTTGAGAGGGGCAAGACAGGTGGGCAAAACATGGTTGCTGCAAGAGTTCGGACGAGTCTGCTACAAACAAACCATCTACATCAACTTTGAGTATGATACAGACCTGCATAACCTCTTTGATATCAATCTCGACCCGGCTCGCATCATTCAACGCATTGAAATCAGCAGAGGCGTGAAGATTGATCCCAAGCACACGCTGGTCATCTTTGATGAGATACAAGAAGTGCCCCGAGGCCTCACATCACTAAAGTATTTCTGTGAGAACGCACCACAGTATGACATCGTCTGCGCCGGCTCCACGCTTGGCGTGCTTCTGCACTCCCAAACGTCCTTCCCTGTGGGTAAGGTGGACTTTCTGGATCTTTCGCCAATGACTTTTGACGAGTTCCTGCGTGCAAGTAACACGGCTTTGGCTGATGCCGTCGAGCATCCAGACTGGCCCTTGCTGACCCAACTACATACGCAATTAACAGAGGAACTGAAGAGGTATCTGTTTGTGGGAGGCATGCCCGATGCCGTTAAGACCTGGTATGAAGATCAAGATTTCGGTGCCGTGCGCCAATGTCAATGGCGCATCCTACACTCCTACCAGAGTGACTTCTCAAAACATGCCACAAAGGAAATACTGCCGCGCATACAAATGATATGGGACACATTGCCTGCGCAGTTGGCCAAAGAGAACAAGAAATTCATCTATGGTGTCATCAGAGAAGGAGCACGCGCCAAAGATTTTGAACTAGCCCTCATGTGGCTGGAGCAATGCGGTTTGTTACTCAAATGCCATCGTGTCAGCACGCCGGGTTATCCCTTGAAAGCTTACATGGAAATCTCTCATTTTAAGGTGTTCCTCGTTGACGTAGGGCTGTTGGGAGCCATGTCTGGTCTCCAACCCGTTGTGCTATTCCAAGGTAACAACGCCTTCACGGAATTCAAGGGAGCACTGACCGAGCAATATGTAATGCAGGAGCTGCACGCACACAGCAAGGACTTCATCGGCTATTGGTCCAATGAGCGCAGTACTGCCGAGGTTGATTTCATGCTTCAAGGCATCCAAGACTACATTCCCGTTGAAGTCAAAGCTGGTGTAAGTACCAAAGCAAAAAGTTTCAGGCTATTTTATGAAAAATATTCTCCCCAAGAAGCCTTCAGGATATCCCTATTACCATATCAGGACGAAGGTTGGATGAAGAACATTCCACTTTATGCTGCAGGATGTATAGCGCATGAACACTCCAACTCTATTTCATAAGTAACTGAACAGAATTACATGACAATATCTTTTCTCATTACGAATCACACGCGCTATATCTTTTACTACAAATTGTGTGCAACTACTTATCAAAATTGTTGATTCACTATTTGTGCCTATTCGTGAATAACTATTTGTGCCCATTAGTGTTTTACTATTTGTGCCCATTAGTG
>JAFSZU010000019.1 GCA_017455585.1 Bacteroidaceae bacterium
GAGGGGAGACTTTAATGAACAAGAAAGAGGATCCTAATAGATATAATAATGAACAAGATAAAGAACTATTGGCAAAAGTGTTTACCACCCTCCTTTTCTCCCCTCTTTGAAAGAGAGGGGTTGGGGGTGAGTCTGCTCTTCGGTCTTTGTCTTTGCTCCTGCTACGCCGATAAGGGCAACTACGACTACCACAAGCTGGATGCTGTCGCCATCAGCACCGAGGGCACAGAGATACAGGACGAGTACGCCATCATGCGTTTCGACGAGCTGGAGCTCACGCCCAACGTCAGCTTCAATGGGCAACAGGTGACGGATGCCGCCTCAGCACCGCTGGATTACATGTGGACGTTCTTCAGCGCTGCGTCTGGCGCCGGAAGCAGCAACACCATCGACACCCTGGGCTACGACCGCCACCTGAAAGCCACTATTATACGTCCTTCCGGCAACTACTTTGCGCAGCTGACAGTGACCAATCGCAACGATGGAATCAGCTATTTCTGGCGCGTGCCCGTTGCCGTCAGCGATGCCTTCGACGGCGGATGGATGGTCTTCTACGAGTGTGCCGACCGTGCCGGCTACGCTGACCTGGCACTGGTGCTGAACCCGTGGGTGAAGGACAATGCCACCTTCAACCGTTGCTACACCGACCTCTACCGCCTCACCAACGGCAATGCCCTGCCGGGACATCCCATCCGCTGCCTGGACATCGCCATGACGTTGAGCGGACACAACGTCGTGGGTCTGTGCACCGATCAGACATTGGTGGGCGTGACAGACAATGCCATCGAGCTGGTCATGAACTTCCCCCATTTCTTCAACGAAGCACCCGAGACAGAGAAGCCCCTGTGGTATAGCCATCAGGGTTCCGGCGGCGTCTCGGGACAGAGCGCCGAGGTCCTCATCAACGATAACAAGATCTACACGAACATCTACTCCCTGAGTCCTA
The DNA here is from genome assembly GCA_017455585.1 of Bacteroidaceae bacterium. Lineage (GTDB taxonomy): Bacteria > Bacteroidota > Bacteroidia > Bacteroidales > Bacteroidaceae > Physcousia. Next base: position 947 of record JAFSZU010000019.1, read on the forward strand.
CCGGCGAGCGTGAGTCCCACTTCGGAATACCGATGTTCAACAACGACGGCGGCGTGCTGGCAGCCTGGAACGCCGAGCTGGCCAATCCGCTGCAGTATAACATCGTGGTCTATGACCAGACCTACCATCGTTTCCTCTATGCGCCCTATCGCAGCGCACAGTTGGAGACCTTCGGCGTGCAGGACATGAGCATTGCCGCCTTCGATGTCAACGCCACAGACATGACGTTCGTGATGGGCGACTGGGGTGTGGGCACCAGCCGCGTCTATGCCCATGACTATATGCTGATGGAGAAGGGAAGCGAGCGCTACCTGGCCGTTGCCAACTTCTCGACGTCCAACCCGAACAACAATGCCATCGGCCTTGGGCTCTATCCGCTGGATGCCCTCTGTCCGGACGTCACCTCGGCCACCACAATGTCAGCCAGCAATGTGGGACATTTCATCTACTACGGCGCCGGCAACCACGTCTATAACCTCGCCTATGACAGCAACCAACCCGCAGATATTGCGTGGACGGCACCCTCGACAGACGAGGAGGTCACCTGCGTACGTATTATGAAGTACTACCACGGCTCCATCTACGGTGCCTTTGGTCGGGTGCCGCAGGCGGATAACCTCGTGCATATCGCCACTTGGAACCCCGTCACCCGACAGGGCCATCTCTACCAGTATCTCATCAACCCCGCCAGCGGTATCCTCGATGAAACCGTCTCTTTTGACTATCCCATCCCTGGCCGCGTGAAGGATATGGCGTGGAAGTTCTCAATGCAATGAGAAAGCCTCACCCCCCCGCCCCCCTCTCCAAGGGGCGAGGGGGAGTGGTTACCAAACGAGATTAAACCCAACAAGAGAAATATTATCAAACAAATAACATCCAATAATTGCATCAAGAAAATGAAATCATTACTCAAAAACATTTTACTCCC
>JAFSZU010000175.1 GCA_017455585.1 Bacteroidaceae bacterium
CGCGACTGCAACAGCGCCCGCAAGTACTGGCACTTCATCAAGCTCATGGGCCGCAGTGCCAGCCACATCGCCCTCGAATGTGCCCTGCAGACACAGCCCAACATCTGCCTCGTCAGCGAGGAGGTGGAGGCCAAGGCCATGAGCCTGGACGACGTGGTGAACTACATCGCCGACATCGTGGCAGCGCGCGCCGCCGACGGCAACCACTTCGGCACCGTGCTCATCCCCGAGGGACTCATCGAGTTCATCCCCGCCATCAAGAAGCTCATCAAGGAGCTGAACGAGGTGCTGACCGACCCCGCCACGGGCGAAAGCCGCGAGTTCGCAGGTGCCGAAGAGCAGATCGCCTTTGTCAAAGGTGCCATCGCCAAGGACAACCTCGCCGTGCTGGAGAGCCTGCCCGAAGACGTGGCACGCCAGCTATGCCTCGACCGCGACCCCCACGGCAACGTGCAGGTGAGCCTCATCGAGACCGAGAAGCTCCTCAGCCGCATGGTGGCCAAGAAGTTGAAGGAGACAGGCCGTGCGCCCAAGTTCAACGCACAGCACCACTTCTTCGGCTACGAGGGACGCTGCGCAGCACCCAGCAACTACGACGCCGACTACTGCTACAGCCTCGGATTCAACGCCAGCCGCCTGATTGCCAACGGCAAGACAGGTTACATGAGCATCGTCCGCAACACCACGGCTCCTGCCGCAGAGTGGATCGCCGGTGGCGTGCCCATCACCATGATGATGAACATCGAACGCCGCAACGGTGCCGACAAACCCGTCATCCGCAAGGCTCTCGTGGAACTGGACGGCGCACCCTTCAAGTTCTTCGCTGCTCACCGCGACGAATGGGCCCGCCAGACCTGCTATGTCTATCCCGGTCCCATCCAGTACTTCGGCCCCACAGAGGTCTGTGACCAGACCACCAAGACCCTGCAACTGGAACAGGCTTGAACTGCTTGAAGAAGACTGCCAATAACTCTCCAATATCCTCCGTTCCCCGCAGCCATACTGCTGCGGGGAACATTTCCACTGCCACAACCTCCCACAGAAAGACGGCCGCCTCTTCCAGCCGCGCCGCCGCATCTGGCCGCGCTGTCTCTTCCAGCCGCGCCGCCTCCAACTGCCCAGCGTCCCTCTCCAGCCGCGCCGCCTCCAACTGCCCAGCGTCCCTCTCCAGCCGTGCCTCCTCCAGCTGCCCAGCGTCCCTCTCCAGCCGTGCCGGTTACCACGGCTCCCGTGCGCAAGTTGGCGGCGGTTTGTCCGCCGCCGGTAAGCCCGCCGGCAACCCAGTCCCCCGCAAATCCCCCCGTAAATCCGCCGGCAAACTCGCCCGCAAGACCCGCAAGACCCGCAAAAACCGCCGCCCGTTCCTCCGGCGCACACCCCTCTGGGTCATCCTCGCCGCCGTCGCTGCCGCCGTCGCCCTCTACATCTTCATCTTCTTCCACTTCTTCGTGGATCCCTTCTCCTTCCGCTGGAACGCCATCTATGGCGAAGGCGTAACACCCGACGGCTATGACATCCGCGGCATCGACATCAGCCACTATCAAGACCCCATCGACTGGTCACAACTGCGCAATGCCGACATCAACGGCCGACCGCTCCGTTTTGTGTTCATCAAAGCCACAGAGGGCACAGACCTCATCGACGAGAACTTCAACGAGAACTTCTACCAAGCCCGCCAGAACGACATCATCAGAGGAGCCTACCACTTCTTCTCACCGCTGTCAGACGCCCGCAAGCAGGCACGCTTCTTCCTCAAGCAAGTGCATCTGGAACCCGGAGACATGCCACCCGTCCTGGACGTGGAAAAGGCAGAACCACTCTCTCCCCAGCAACTGCGCAAGGCCGTCCTCCAGTGGCTGCAAACCGTGGAAGAGCATTACCATGTCAAACCCATCATCTACACGGGTTATCATTTCAAACTCCAATATCTCAGCGACCCCGTCTTCGACAACTATCCCTACTGGATTGCCCACTACTATGTGCCCCAACTGGCCTACAAAGGCGCATGGTCTTTCTGGCAATACACCGACATGGGCAACGTCCAAGGTATCCCCGGACATGTTGACTGCAACACCTTCAACGGTTCCCTTGCTGACCTGCAGACCCTCACCATTCCCCAGGAAACCATCGATGAGGTGGGGTTGTAGCCATTGCAGAATACGCAGATTTTCCAAACAAGGATGACACGGATGGGACGGATGTCTTCACACACGAATTACCACGAATTGACCATGAATGAGCCAAAGAAATTATTGATAGATAATTCGTGATTGGATTCATGATCATTCATGTTTACAATAATCCACTGGAACATGAATCCGTAGAATCCGTAAAATCCGTGTTCGATATAAAGCCAGTGGACATATATCCATGTGTAATATGTGAAATCTGTGTGAACTATATTCATTTTTCACTTCTCAACGATCAACGCCCATGCCCCTCCCCACTCCCTACTACCTCCTCGAAGAATCCCTCCTGCGCCGTAACCTCGCCCTCATCCGCGATGTGGCCGAACGTTCCGGAGCAGAGATTATCCTCGCCTTCAAGGCCTTTGCCCTCTGGAAGACATTTCCCATCTTCCGCGAATACATCTCCCACACCACTGCCTCCAGTCCCGACGAGGCACGCCTCGCTCTCGAGGAATTCGGGTCGCGCGCCCACACCTACAGCCCCGCCTACACCGAGCAGGATTTCCCCACCATCCTCCGCTGTTCCAGCCATATCACCTTCAACAGCCTCTCACAGTTCCACCGCTTTGCGCCCACAGTAGAAGCTTGGAACGCCGCCTACACCTCTGCTGTGGGCACTGCCCCCTCTTCCTCTGCTTTAAGCACTGCCCCCTCTTCCTCTGCATTGGACACTGCCCCCTCTTCCTCTGCTTTGGGCACTGCCCCCTCTTCCTCTGCTCTGGGCACTGCCCCCTCTTCCTCTGCCCCCTCTCCGGCGTTGGTGTCCGCTGGTTTTCCCAGCGGAACCGTCTCCCTCGGCCTCCGCGTCAACCCCGAATACAGCGAGATAGAAACCGAGCTCTACAACCCCTGCGCCCCGGGCTCCCGCTTCGGTGTCCTCGCCGAAGATCTTCCTGCGACCCTTCCCTCCGCCATCGAGGGCTTCCACATCCACTGTCACTGCGAGAGCTCGACCGAGGCCTTCGCGCGCACGCTCGTACATATTATAAATAAGTTCTCCCCCTGGTTCCCGCAACTCAAGTGGATCAACTTCGGCGGCGGTCACCTCATGACCCGCGAGGACTACAATGTGGAACTGCTCATCAGCACCCTGCAAGATTTCCATCGACGGTTCCCCCACCTGCGCATGATTCTCGAACCCGGCAGTGCCTTTGCCTGGCAGACAGGCCCCCTTGTGTCCAGCGTGGTCGATATTGTGGAGAACCATGGCATCAAGACCGCCATCCTCGACGTGTCCTTCACATGTCACATGCCCGACTGTCTGGAAATGCCGTATATGCCGGTAGTGCGGGGAGCGGGGAGCGGACCATATTTATACCGCCTCGGCGGCAACTCCTGCCTCAGCGGCGACTACATGGGCACTTGGTCCTTCCCGCGTCCCCTCAGCATCGGAGATGAAATCATCTTCGAGGACATGATACACTACACCACGGTCAAGACCACTACGTTCAACGGTGTTCACCACCCATCCATCGTCCTGCATAAGCTCGATGGAGAGTATCAGCTCTTGCGCCAATTCACCTACGAAGACTACCGGAATCGCATGGATTGACACTCAGAAAGAGGCGAAATCACCCCAAAGAGCCCCAAAGAGAAAGTTTTTTTGAAAAAAAACATCCAAATCCCTTGTCAGTTCAAGAAAAAGCTGTACCTTTGCACCCGCAATCAAGAATTGCACAGTATCTTTGACATCGTGAACAACACAGCAATGCGGCAATAGCTCAGTTGGTAGAGCACGACCTTGCCAAGGTCGGGGTCGCGAGTTCGAGTCTCGTTTGCCGCTCATCTGCTGAAGAAAGACTTCCAGAGTCCTACAGAACATGCCCAGGTGGCGGAATGGTAGACGCGCTCGTTTCAGGTGCGAGTGTTGAGAGACGTGCAGGTTCGAGTCCTGTTCTGGGCACTGTTTCAAGGGATGATGAAGCCGGATATGGAGAGGTGGCGGAATTGGTAGACGCGCTACTTTGAGGGGGTAGTGTCGATTATGACGTGGGAGTTCGAGTCTCCTCCTCTTCACCACATGTTGTTCAAGATGTCATTTAGAAAGCCACCTTGCGGTGGCTTTCATCGTTTTATAGCAGCTATAGCTCCTGCTATGTCAGCGTGTCCCTTTTGGATGAAATGCGAAAGGGCGCGGCTTCACAGCCACGCCCTCCGTATGTTTGTTTGGAAAGAAGTATATTTTTGAAAGCCGTTGTTAAAGCTTATGCGTTGGCCTCCTCTGTCGGGGTTTCCTCTGCAGCAGCTTCAGCCTTGGCAGCGGCCTCGGCCTCTGCTTTCGCAGCAGCCGCGGCAGCCTTCTTGTCGGCTACTTTTTTAGCGATCTCTTCGTTGGTCTTCTTCTCTGCTTCCAGAGCGGCGGCAGCAGCAGCCTTCTTGTCGGCAGCGACCTTGTCTGCAACAGCCTTCAAGCCTTTCTGCTTGTCGGCCTTCCAGGCGTTGAACTTGATTTGAGCGGTTGCCTCGTCGAATGCGCCTTTGCGGACACCACCGCGCAGGTGCTTCATGAGATAGACGCCTTCATCGGAAAGGATGTTGCGCACGGTGTCTGTGGGCTGTGCGCCTGTCTCTACCCAGTAAAGGGCACGGTCAAATTTCAAATCTACAGTGGCAGGATTGGTGTTGGGGTTGTAGGTACCAATCTTCTCTGTAAACTTACCGTCGCGCGGAGCTCTTACATCTGCAATGACAATGCTGTAGAAGGCATAGCCCTTACGTCCATGTCGTTGCAATCTGATTTTTGTTGCCATAAATGTTTAATTATGAGTTAATAGGTTTGAAACTGATGCTGCCAACTCGTGACAGCGGGCGCAAAGGTACGCCAAATCCATGACATGAGCAAAAATTTTCGAGAAAAAATGCGTGCGGTTCGGTGGAAATGAGTAACTTTGCGCCCGAAAACATTTTATCTTTCTATCCAGATGAAACACAAACGAATCCTTTTGGGGGTTCTGACAGCGCTGCTGAGTACAGTTTCTGTGCTGGCAGGTGATCCGTCGAAACTCATCATCAACGAGATACAAGTGGCCAATATTGACGGATTCATTGACCCGTCAGTGAACTACGGCGGATGGATAGAGTTCTATAATCCCACGGATGAGCCCATCAGCATGGGAAAGCTATACGTCAGCCTGGATTCCACCAATCTCAAGTTCTTCAAGCTACACACTTCTGTGGCCACCGTCCCTGCCCACGGATTCAGGAACATCTGGTTCGACCATTATGACACGGGCAACAAATACAGTGCTTCGGCCAGTCGGCAGGTGAACTTCAAACTGGATTACGAGGGCGGCACGTTCTATCTCAGTGACACCGAGGGCAATCTGCTGCTGTCCCAGACCTATCCCCCAGCCGTGCAGCGATGCAGCTACGCGCGCACCACGGACGGCGGCGACGAGTGGCGCCTGTGCTCCACGCCCACGCCGGCAGCCACCAATGCCGGCAGCACTTTTGCCGACGAGCAGCTGCCAGCCCCCGAGGTGGATGCCGACGCCTGTGTCTTCACCACCGACTTTGACGTGCATGTGACCATCCCTGAAGGTGCCACACTGCGCTATACCACCAACGGCCAGACACCCACGCTGGACACGGGCGAGACAAGCGAGGACGGCATCTTCCATGTCAGCGGCAGCTCGCTGGTGCTGCGGCTGCGCCTGTTCCAGGATGGTTTCCTGCCCAGCGCGGTCGTCACACGCTCATATATCTATAAGAACAAGGACTACTATCTGCCCATCGTGTCGGTGGTGACAGACAGGAAGAACCTCTTTGACAACCGCATCGGAGCATACACCGTGGGCACCAACGGCATCTCGGGGCAGGGTGTGAGCTATTCCACGAACAAGAACCGCTCCTGGGAGCGACCTGTGAACTTCGAGTATCTGGTTCCAGAGGGCGATGATGACGGCGGCTCGTTTCTCATGGCCCTCAACCAGGAATGTGACTTCGAGGTCTGCGGCGGATGGAGCCGCAACCTGTTTGCACCCAATGCGTCCTTCCGGCTCAAAGGCGGCAAATACTACCTGGGACAGAACTACCTCCCCTACCCTTTCTTCAAGGAGAAACCACACATCAAGAGCAAGGGCATCGTCGTCCGCAACGGCGGCAACGACGGCTATGCCCGTCTGCGCGATGCGGCCATCCACCAGATCATCCTGCGCAGTGGCTTCTATGCAGATTGCCAGGAGTATCAGCCCGTCCACGTCTTCATCAACGGACAGTTCCAGTTCACCTATAACCTGCGCGAGCCCAATAACAAGAACCACGCCTACAGCAACTACGGACTGAAAGACGAAGAGCTGGACCAGTTCGAGATCAACGGCAGCGTGGGCTATGAGCAGAAGACGGGTGACAACACGGCCTTCCGCGAGTGGATGTCGCTGGCCACGCAGCTGGCGGCCTCTCCCTCCGACGATGCCCTCTACGAGCAGATCTGCGAACTGGTGGACATCGATGAATACACCAACTACATGGCCTTCGAGTGTTATTCCGGATGCAGCGACTGGCTCACCAACAGCAACAACGTCAAAGGCTACCGCTCACGCAACGACGGCAAGTTCCATCTGGTCGTCATGGATCAGGATGCAGGCTTCAGCAGCACCAATATGCTGGCCAGTCTCGCTGGCAGACGCTCTGACAGTCGCTATGACACGGGGCGCAACTTCCTCATAGACATCTTCCTGAACATGCTCCAGCACGAGGCTTTCAAGAAGCGGTTCATCGATGCGTTCTGCCTGGTCGATGGCAGTGTCTTCGAGAGCGAACGGTGCCAGTCTATCATCACGGCTATGAGGGATGAGAAGTATAAGGCGATGGAGTTTGAGGGGCAGGGTTCCACGTTGAGTTCCACCGCAAACTCGCTCATCAGCACCATCAACAATAACAGGGGCAGCACCATGAACAACTTCCGCAACTACTTCAAACTGAAGAACCCCATCACTCTCGAGCTGGGCAGCAATGTGGAAGGTGCCACCATCCTGGCCAACGGGCAGGAAGTGCCCACAGGCCGCTTCAAGGGCACGCTGCAGGTTCCCATGGTGCTCACGGCCAAAGCTCCCGCGGGATACCGCTTCGTGGGCTGGAGAAAAGACGGGGGCGGCGTGATGACACCGGCAGAGACCCTCTTCAGCACACAGACACCGTGGTTCTACTATGACCAAGGTTCGCTCGACGGTGAGAACTGGAAGGCAGAGTCATACGTCACCACGGCGTGGAGCAAAGGCGATGCACCCTTCGGCTACGGGAACGTCGGCATCAACGGCTCGGCCGATTACCAGACAACACTCGACTACGGCTCAGACCCCAACAACAAGCGGCCGACCTATTATTTCCGCAAGCGCTTCAACCTGACCCGACTGCCAGATGACAAAGAGTCATACGTCCTGAACTGCTATGTCGATGACGGGTGCGTGGTCTATGTGAACGGCCACGAGGCATGGCGCTATCTGATGGCCGAGGGCGACGTGACCTACGACCAGTTCTCGACCACCTACGCAGGAACCGTCGCCGGGCAGTGCTCATTCACGATTGACAACCAATGGCTGCACAAAGGGCTGAACACCATCGCCGTGGAGGTGCATAATACGCACGAGCATTCTTCAGATATCTACTGGACGGCAGAGCTGGTTCGCTACACTCTGGGGGAAGACGCACCTCTCTCTGCCGACCCAGACCTGGACCTCGCGGCCTACGAGGGCACCAATCTGTCCAAAGTGGTGGCCACCTATGAACCCGTCTCCGACGCAGAACAGCTGGCCGACCGGGCTTTGCCGCTGAGGGTCAACGAGGTGAGCGCCGGCAACAGCGTCTTTGTCAACGAGTACTTCAAGAAGAACGACTGGCTGGAACTCTACAACACCACAGGCACGCCGCTGGACGTTGCCGGGCTATATATTTCAGACAACCTCGGCAATCCGCTCAAATACCAGATTCCCGCATCGGCCACCGTCAACACCGTGGTGCCGCCCCACGGCCATCTGGTCATCTGGGCAGACAAGCAGGAGTCTGCCACGCAGTTGCACGTACCGTTCAAGCTGGGCAATGAAGACGGCGAGGCATTATTCATCGTTTCCTCAGAAGAGTTTGTGCAGAACAATGCCGCATTCTTCCAGACACACCCCGCCCTCAAGGATTTTGCCGACGGCTTCGCCTACGTTGCCCATAACGGCGACCAGACCGTAGGGCGATATCCCGATGGCAGCAATGACATCTATCTCCTCTCGCATCCGACAATCAGCAAGGCGAACTCCCTACTCACGACCGACACGTTCCTCCAGACAGACAAGGGAGAGATACAGGACATAGCCCTGCGAATCGATCAGCAGACAGCACAACCCGGCACGAACATGGTGCCCGTGGGATATTACAATCTCCAAGGTACGTTCATGGGTAATGATGTCACCCGGCTCCACACGGGCATATATGTGGTCCGCCAGTCCGACGGCTCCACCCGCAAAATATTCCACAGACCATAAACGCGCAAGCTAACAATCTCAGGAAGAATTACGCCATGAACCAATTATTCAAGCTCATTCTATCGGCACTTCTGGCATATAACCGTCTGCCCCACAAAGGCACAAGACGGCAATGCGACCTACCAGCTCGTCTTCAGCGATGAGTTTGACCTGCCGGACGGCTCGCCACCCGACCCTGCCAAATGGACCGCCAGCCAGAGACAGGGGGCCACGTGGAGCCGTTGGATCAGCCCGTCAACAGAAGTGGCATTTGTCAAGAACGGTTCACTCGTCTGTCGCGCCATACCGAATCCAGACACCACTGCCGATGCAGTCCCCATGATAACCGGGGCCATGGAAACGCGGAACAAGTTCTCATTCACATACGGCAAGGTGGAAGTGCGTCTGAAGACCAATCTCCACAAAGGCAACTTCCCCGCAGCGTGGATGATGCCACAGCCACCGGCCGACGGGTGGCCGCGAGGCGGAGAGATAGACATCTTCGAGAGCATCGACGCGCAGAAAACGGCCTACCACACCGTGCATTCCCACTGGACCTACGACTTGGGAAACAGGTCCAACCCGCGGAGTTCATTCAGCGAACAGGTGATGGTCAACGCCTGGCATGTCTATGGTCTGGAATGGACAGAGGACTGCATCATCTGGACGGTGGACGGCAAAGAGGTGGGGCGCTACGCCAAATCTTCCGACCCCAACGCCCTTGCCAATGGCCAATGGCCTTTTGACCACCCGTTCTACCTGATACTGAACCAGAGCGTCGGCAACGGTTCTTGGGCCAAGGATGCCGACACGTCCTACACCTACCAGACCTTCTTTGACTATGTGCGCGTCTATCAGCGCGTGCCAGACGGCGTTCACACCGTGCCGGACACCCCCAACCGCACCATCCAGACAGCAGCCATCCATGACCTCAGCGGCCGCCGCGTGAACAAGGTCCAGAAGAACGGCATCTATCTGCGTGGCGGACAGAAGATGGCCGTCTCCGTCCCGTGGAATAACAGATAATGGGCCCTTTTGTTCATTTTCCTGCATTATTTTGCGGCAATTTGCATGAAAATGACTACTTTTGCAGCACATTTCAAGCAAACGAATTGTTTTATTAACCATTTAACACGTGAAGAAAATGAAGAAAATCAGTTTCAAGGTGGCAGCCCTCCTGCTGTCCGCCACATTGGTGTGCACATCCTGCATCGGCTCCTTTGCCCTCTTCAACGGCTATGAGAAATGGCAGTGCAACATGACCAGCAGCAAGATCGTCAACGGCTTGGTGGGTCTGATCCTGCAACCCATCGTGGGCAGCGTCTGCCTGTTTGTGGATGCCATTGTCCTGAATACCATTGAGTTCTGGACAGGCGACAACCCCGTTGCCAGCACCGGCACACAAAGCGTCACCGGCAGCGACGGCCGCAACTATCTCGTGAAGGCCACCAAGAAAGGCTATGAGGTGAAGGCCGAGGACGGCGTGGTCACCTACTTTAACCATGACAGCAAGACCGACAGTTGGAGCATCACACAGAACGGCGTGACCCGTGAACTCGTGCGCTTCAATGCCGACGGCACCGTCTCCGCCATCCTCCCCAGCGGTGCGCAGATGACCGTCAGCCGCGACCTCGCCGGCGTCCAGCAGGTGCGCCAGGCCGTGTGGAGCGAGACATGCTTTGCACAGCGATAACCCACACTGGCACAGCGATAACCCACACTGGCACAGCGATAACCCACACTGGCACAGCAATAACCCACACTGGCACAGCGATAACCCAACACCGGCACATCCTTTAAAACACGTCCGCACGTAAAGTCAATTACATGCGGACGTGATTGCTTTCACGACCGCACGTAAAGCCAATTACGTGCGGTCGTGGCAGTGTTTGAAAATTACAGTCTATCTGAGTGGGTTCATCCACAACCCAAGGGTTGCGGGTTATTCATCATTCAACGCCCACTAATAAATCAATTTCCCGTTGTGAAAATAAACCATTGTTAGGCGATAGCGAGGGATGTTATCTTGAGAGGTCTTGATGGTGTTGGTTCTGACATCGTAGAATTGTGGTTTATTCTGCAAGAACATGTTGCGCTTCGTCTCGCTAACCCAGAATGTTCCATCAAGGTCAAAATCCATTGAAGCCTCTTTGAATATTCTTTTGAGATCTGTGCTTTGGCGGATGATGTCAAGCACTTCTGTCAGTTGGTCAAATGTGGGGAATTGAAAACTTGATATGGCTCTTCCTTCGAACAGTTCATCAATGTCATCCCTGCAAAAGGGAGCCTTGCACACAATGGATATGTTATGCGATGATATCTTGCCCAGCACCTTCACGAGGATGCCCCGATGTCCAACATCTGATTCACGAATACAGATGTATCGTGACGTGTAGAGGTGCTTATAATAAATAGATCCACTCTTCTTGAATTGTATTGATGTCCACGGGAGGACGGCAATCTCACCAATGTTCCAGTTATTCTCGTTTGATTCCATATTCGTTCCGGTGTGATAATTCTGTTTACTCCTTTTTTCAGTTTAAGATCGGCATCAGACTCTGGAAACAAAGAAAGCGCAGATCCCTAACTCAAACTCTACCTGGCCTTCCACAGCCATTCACATCCTTTGAGCGAGTCTGCGCATAAGCGCACACTCCTTGGATGTGAATTCTTGCTCTTGACTCTGTGCGAGGTGGAAGTTCGGTAGAGAAATTGAGCAATAAAAGTCGTCCTCTATTGCGAGAACGATTGCAAATGTATGCAAAATAATTCTTATGACAATATCATTCTAAGCATTTAACATATTTTATTATTGAACAACAAATACACCATCCACCACATCTTTCAGAAGCGGTGGATGACGTTGATCTGGCAGTCGAGCTCGCGGTTGAGGATGTCCAGGGAGCGGCTGTTGCTGTAGCCGTAGTGGCGGTAGTTGAGGAAGACGGAGAGGGCGTAGTCTCGCCAGCTGTAGTTGGCGGCAAAGCGCGCAAAGGCGTTGATGCGGAAACGTGCGTGGCCGCTGTTGGCAGCCTCATAGAAGTTGTCCAGCTGCTTCCATTGGTCGGGAGTCAAGTCGGCATTGATACCGGCATCATGACGGAGGTGGTTCCAAACAGAGAACATGGGCACGAGGGAGCCATGGAAGAGGAGACGCCCACGCAGGAGTGAATAGTTATAGGCGTAGCCCGCCCCGATGGACACCTGCTGGGTGCGGAAGCTGTCATAGTTGTCAGGAAGGAGCTGGGTCACGTTGTATCGGCTCTGATAGAAGTTAACGTATAGGAGCATGCTTCCCGCACTGTGTTTCTGCACCATGTCGGCATAGAGTCCTGCGGCCAAGGAGAAACGCCGGCTGTTGAGGACATAGTAGCCTTCGCCGTAGAGGATGCGCAGGGCATTGTTCTGGTCTTCGAGCTTCTCGCTGCCGACGTTGCTGCTGCCGTCCATCTGCTTGAGATATTTATATCGGAGGCGGAAGCCCCAGACGTTTCCCGTCTTTGCCAGCCCGAAACTGGCCAGATAGTTGCTGAATGCAGAGAACGGAAATTCCACGGCAAAGCCTTTCCAGTCGATGCCGATGTCAAATTCTCCCTCGTTGGTGTGGGCGTTGATTCTATAGCTGTCGTTGTCTCGCAGGCCTGGCACCAGGGCTGCGGCGTTCTCCACATAGAAAGGCATATACATCTTGTAGTTCTGCCAGTAGCGGTAGGTGCCCATGTATATCTGATGGTTCAGGCGTGGGACGGCAATATAGTTGGTGTCGATGCCCGCCCGCTGACCGTCCTCCAGCCAACGGTCTATGCTGCGGATGAAGCGTGTGACGCCGTCGCCGGCCATGACCATGACCGGCTGCAAGCACAGGACAGCCAGCAGCACAATTGAACACACCCGCGTGTGAAGAAGGTCACATGTGGGTGTGCGGAACCGTTGTGTGCATCGAGAAGAAAAAAACATCTGCGGGGTTTACCGTTGAATGGTGGAGAAGGTGCGGTTTTGACCTATCGAGTCATAGATGAAATAGACCTGCAGCTCAGGGTGGCGGGCCAGGATTTCCCGGGCGCGCTCCAGCCCCATGACCATGAAGCTGGTGGCAAAGGCATCGGCCTCGGCACAGGTGGGTGCCAGCACGGTGGCGGAGAGCAGGCTGTGCTGCACGGGGTAGCCCGTGGCCGGGTCTATGGTGTGCGCCACACGTCGGCCGTCGGCGGTGGTGTAGAAGTTGCGGTAGTTGCCGCTGGTGGCCATGGCGCAGTCGGTGAGCGTCAGCACGGTGTCCAGCTCGCTGCTCAGGCTCTCGGGGTCATCCACGGGGCGGTTCACGCCCACGTGCCACGCGTCGCCCTTGGGGTTGGTGCCGCTGACGATGACCTCGCCGCCAATCTCCACCATATAATTATATATCGCGTGCGCGCGCAGAAACGCCGCCACCACATCCACGCCGAAGCCCTTGGCCACGGCACCGCAGTCCATGGTCATGCGCGGGTCCTCTCGCCGGATGCGGCCATCTGGGGTGAGGCTGATGTGCTGATAGCCCACCATCTGCCGCAGGCTGTCAACAGCGGCGCTGTCTGGCAGTGCTCCGTTCTTGAATCCGAAGCCCCAGGCATTGACCAGCGGTGCCACGGTAATGTCGAAGGCCCCGTCTGTGGCCGCCGAGACCTGCTTTGCCAGGGTGAAGACAGCGCGGAAGAGGCTGTCGGCCACGATGTCCTCGCCAGCGTTGATGCGGCGGAGCGTGCTCTGCGGGTTGAACATGGACAGGGCTGCGTCCACACGCTGCAGTTCGGCCTCGATGCCGGCCTTCAGGTTCTCTCTTGACTGGTAGGTGACGTGATAGAAGGTGCCGAAGACGGCCCCCTCGTCCTTCTGGAACGGAGCCGGGGCGTTGCGGCGGGTGATGATGAGGAAGGTTGCCACGGCGAAGAACACGAGCACCGGCAGATGCCAGCGTCGCCACTGCGAGGGGGGATTGTCCTGGGGGGTCAAAGGAGAGAAGCGGGGCCGCTCCTCCTGCTCTGGGTGCTGGATATCAATGGGATTTAACGGGTCTGTCATTGTATGTTATATGTCAAAGACGAGTTTGAAGCTGCCGCCCCAGACCAGGCCCTCGGTGTTCTTGCCAAAACCGGGAAAGAACCAGGGTTCGCCCTCGTCAGGAGCTTTCTGCTGGATGCGCATCTTGCCGCGGATGTCCCAGCCCAGCCGCACGAAGCGCCATAGCTTGGTCTCCACCCCGACCACAAACTCTATCCAGTGCAGATGACCGCTGAGGTCTTTCTCGGCACAGGGTTGTGCGGTCTGCCAGACGGGGTCGGTGACAAGGCCGGGTGCGGAATAGTCATAATTGTAGGAGGAGAAACCGTAGCGGATGCCGCCCAAGACGCGGTTGCCGCTGTGCTTCTTGTTGGCAAAGTTATAGTCGCAACCCAGGCGGAAATAAGGCGCACGGATGTGGAAGCGGTTCTCTATCTCCAAGCCCTCGCGGTCTGCCTCCCCGATGCCCAGCTCGAAAATGGGATAATACTCATCAAAGAGGTTCAGGCGGAAGAAGGCTTCCAGCTGTCGCCAGTCGGAACCCAGGACTTTGAGCCCCAGGCCCAGGAGGTCGCCGCCGATGGCCGCCCCCTGCAGGAAGCGGGGCTTCTCGCGCTTGGGCCTGATGACGGTGGCCAGAGAGTCGATGGGGATGGTGATGGTGTCTGGCGGAAGGGGTGTGAAGGGGGGAGCGGCCGGCGGGAGGGCGGCGCAAACAGGCGCCTCACCAGACCAGAGGACAAGGAGGATCAGCAGCACGATGGCAGACAGCAGACGGCGGCCGCCAAGGTTTCTACTCTGATCCTGTGCGGAAGCAGATCTGTATGTTCTCTGAGCCGGCATAGTTGATGGTGGAATTGGAGATAAACACGGTGTCAACGAGGTGACGGGTGAAACGCAGACCGGTAATGTGGTGCCAGGGGTGCATGGGGCAGCCGGGGTCATCCCAGTGGTTGATGTTGTCCTTCTGATACCACAGCGTGTCACGTCCGACACGCGAGAGGGTGTCTGTGAATGCTAAAACGATGACATCTTCCGGGGCAAAGTAGCTCACGGGCAGTGCCGCACTGTGCTGCCCCGTGAGACGGTTGACGAGCACAGAGTCTGCCATGCCGGGCCGCACGACACTGATGGTGAGCGTGTCACCGATGGAGATGCTGGCACCGGGCACCATGCGCCCCAGCTCGTCGGGCACCGCTTCTGCGTAGAAGGCGATGTTGCACTCCACCGTGCTCTCCAGCGGACAGGAGATGTCGTCACAGGCACAGAGCATGGTTGCTCCCAAGGTCAGGCAGAGCAGATATTTATATCTCTTTTTCAATCTGGTAGTTGTTGCGTTGTTCGCTGTTGCGGCTGACGAGGTCGCCGAGGAATCCGGCCACAAAAAGCTGGGTGCCCAGGAGCATCATCGTGAGGGCGAGGAAGAAATACGGGTTGTCTGTGACGAGGCGTGCCGGGATACCGCGCGAGAGGGCATAGAGCTTGCTGGCACCCACCATCACCACGGCGACGAAGCCAATCAGGAACATCACCGACCCCCAAAGACCGAAGACGTGCATGGGCTTCTGTCCGAACTTGCTCAGGAACCACAGCGTCATCAGGTCCAGATAGCCGTTGACGAAGCGGTCGAACCCGAACTTGGTGGTGCCGTACTTGCGTGCCTGGTGGTGCACCACCTTCTCGCCGATACGGTTGAAGCCCGCGTTCTTGGCCAGGTAGGGGATGTAACGGTGCATCTCGCCATAGACCTCGATGTTCTTGACCACGTCGCGGCGGTATGCTTTCAGGCCGCAGTTGAAGTCATGCAGGTTGTGGATGCCGCTCACGGCGCGGGCCGTGGCGTTGAACAGCTTGGTGGGCAGTGTCTTGGACAGCGGGTCATAGCGTTTCTGCTTGTAGCCGCTGACGAGGTCGTAGCCGTCTTCCACAATCATGCGGCGCAGCTCGGGAATCTCGTCGGGCGAGTCCTGCAAGTCGGCGTCCATGGTGATGACCACGTCGCCCTCGGCACGGCGGAAGCCGCAGAAGAGGGCGGGGCTCTTGCCATAGTTGCGGCGGAAGCAGATGCCTTTGACCTCGGAGTTGGCGGCGGCCAGTTGCTCAATGACAGACCAAGAGGTGTCTGTGCTGCCGTCGTTGACAAAAATGACCTCGTAGGAGAAAGCGTTGGCATCCATCACACGCTTGATCCATGCGTGGAGCTCGGGCAGGGACTCTTCCTCGTTATAGAGAGGCACGATGACTGAAATATCCATGGAGGGTATGGGGTTGAGTGTTGAGAGTTTAGGGTTTAGGGGTGGTGGGTCGGCTGAAAGAGAACAAAGCGGTGGGGAATGCCACAACGGTGGCCAGTAGGATGTTCCAGAAGAGGAACTGGATGGCGAGCTCAGAAGGAGGTGTGCTGGCGAAAGCATCGAGTGCCTGGCTGGTCAGCGCATCCACATCCTGTCCCGACAGCATCTGCTGGAGCATGTCGTGTACCTCCGGTTGCTGGAGCATGTCGGTGTAGGCGCGCATCAGGTGTCCGCCGTCGATGTAGGCAAAATAGATATACTGCGCGGCCGTGCAGAGCAGGGCGGCAGCTCCGAATGTCATCCAAGCCAGATACCATGCCCTGCGCAGCGGCAACGGAGCCACATGGTCGCGGAAACCACGCAGCAGCCACACGGCCAGCGGCAGCGAGGCCAGTCCCACCAGCAAACCCACATTACTCAACAGGGGCTGGGTGAGCCCGGCCATGAACAGACTGAAACAGGCTATCCAGCAAGCCCCCACCCACAGGCCGTAATACCCGGCGTAGGCGCGCGTCTGCTGTGCCGCAGAGGGAGTGTGATTCTGCTCGTTCATGAACCTTTGCTATAAAAACGCGCGCAAAGGTAGTAAAAAGTTGTAAGTTGAAAGTTGAAAGTTGAAAGTTTTTATCTGCACAACCTATATTTCTTGACGAAAAGCCAAAGGGAAGGCTCCCTCTGAACGGCGTGGGCTTCAGAAACGATAGCTGATGCCGCCGAGGAGAACGCCTTGATGACCTACGCCCAACTCAAAGAAGCCGCCCCAATGCCCCTTGCCCCAGCGGACACCGAGGAGCGTCACTTGTGCTCCCACCTTCCAGCAGCTGCGGTCGATGGAATAAGGTTCATTCCACCATGAATCTGCATATCTGGAATGATTATATGGGCAATTCTTCAAGAGTGAAGCGGCAAAGCCGAGCGCATGGTAATTCGTGTTCAAATTATGGTTCACGCTCATTCCCCGTCGCCGCAGTAGGTGCCGAGGAAGAAGATGACGCCGGAGGACACCTCGCGGATGCAATAGAGGAAGGGACGGTCGGCGGTGAACATTTCGAAGTCTCCTACCGCAGTCAACTCCATCTCTGCGCCTGTAATAGCAGCGGCCTCGCCACCCTCTTCATTGATGATGATGCGTGCTTTCTGGAAGATGCGGGAGATGTAGATCTCCTCGACGGGTGAGAGCTCGGTGAACTCTGCCAAAGGGGTGAAGATGCGCTGAATGCCCAGTACCTGCAAGAGGCTCTTCAGGTCATCGTATGAGGACTTGACCTCAAAGCGCGGCAGCGTCAGGTTCACTTCTGCGCGGAACCAACCGATGTTCTGGAAGTCCACGTCCTGTGCCAGCTGCGAGACGGACATGCCCTGTGCCGGCAGCAAGATGTCCATGGTGTATGCACCCTTGGCAAACGGCAGGGATACAGCGGTGTACTGCTCGGTTCTTGCGAATCGGGTCTCCAGCGTGCTGTGCATCAAGGGCAGGGACTGCTTGGTGCCATCGGGGCGCGTGAACTCGCCCCAACGGGTGTTCTCGGCCTCGAACTTCGTCTGCCACGGAGCCTTGAAATAGAGGGCGTTGAAGAGGTAGGCCACAGCATAGGGCGGTATCTCCTTGACCATCTCGGGTATCAGGCCGTGGGTCTTCTGGCTGCACCAGTTGTTGATGGTCGTCACGGCTTCGGGCGAGGCGAAGTCCAGCTTGGCGTAGTCTGCCTGATAGTATTGTGCCAGCAGGTTGACATAACCGGCATAGACGGGGAAGTTGTTGTCGGTGAAGAGGGCGTCGGCCACCTCCAGCGTCACGTTGCTGTCCACCTGCGGTGCCCAGGTGATGAGGGTCTGGAAGAGCTCGTTGAATGGCTGGGTGCTATACGAATAACATCCTCCCTCCATGATACTGGGGTCATCATTCTTTTCTTGCCCCCTCAGTGCATTGTCTATTTCCATCAGGGTCTGGCTATTCTCCGGTGCACCGTTGGCAAGCATCCCCAGCAAGTAGGCCACGCTGAGGGGCGATGCCACGAGGCTCTCTGTCTGTTTTTCCTGAACCATTTGCCGGAAGAGTTTCATGCCGAAGCTATTCACACCAGCGATCAACTGGCGCCACTCGTCTTTGATAGGCATCTGCTTGCGGGGCGTGCTGTCATTCACCGCTGCTTTCTCGGGCAAGTCCTTGTAAAGGGTGATTTGTCCTGTGACAGGCTGGCCGTTGAGGAACTGCTGATACTCCACGTCGTC
>JAFSZU010000020.1 GCA_017455585.1 Bacteroidaceae bacterium
ATCGTCGTGGTCAGCTCTTCCTCGCTGATGCCGCAGATGGTGTCGTAGTCGGGCACCATCGAGATGTTGGTCAGGTTGTTCAGGCGGCTGAAGATGCCCATCTGCGAGAACTTCGAGATGCCGGTGATGAAGACGAGCTGCAAGTGATTGTCGAGGGCCTTGATGAGGCCGAAAGTGCCCAAGAAGCACTCGCGCACGGCTTTCTCCTTTTCGGGTTCGCCCAGGTTGTGGAGCATCACCGTGTCGTATTCGTCGATGAGCAATACCACGCGCTGCCCCGCCTGCTGCTCTGCCGTCAGGATGACGTTTTCCAGCCGGATGCTGCGGTCGTTGGTGGTGGGCGTGATGCCGTATTGCTTTTCATACTGGCTGAGCGTGTTGGCTATCTGGCTCTTCATGCCTTCGATGGTGTATTCTTCGCATTTGCTGAAGTCGAAGCGGAGCACGGGATGCTTCCGCCATTTCCAAGTAGCGTCAACGCCCGCTCAGGATTCGTGGCGTAAGTCATCAATATCGTGTCCTGCTGGTAGGGCGTGTTGCCTAAATGAGGCAGCTGCCTCACAGACTTACCGTCACCGCAACCCGTCAGCAGCAGCACAGCGCATATATAAATAAGGTGCACAATTTGTTTCATTCTATAATGCTTCATGATTCATTCATGAGTATACTTGAAAAAGTCGTTTTGGCAAAATTCCAGTTCTGATTATCAATGTCTTACAAAAGGCGAAATGCTCAAAAGGGCACTTTTCCCAGTTGACTCATTCATATTTCAACAAAAGGTTGTTGTCACGGCAGGGAGATAACCGGGTCGCGGGCATCACAGCAGATCTCCTCTTCCTGCAACATGCGGTGCATGACCTCGGCTAGGATGCGGGTGGGGATGCCATCGAGATGCAGCGCGGCTATGGACTGCGGACCTTGTTGCAACAGTTCCAGCAGACGGCGGCGCACCTCCTGGAAGAGTTCGGGGGTGAGGGCAGCCTCGTAGGGTGCCGGTGGCTCGGATCGCACGGCTTGCGAGAGGGGCACGGCCTGGCAATTGTCACAGACACCGCACTCAGGAGCCTGGGTCTCGCCAAAATAGCGGAGCAGATAACGGCTACGGCACTCGTCGGTGTGCAGGTAGCCGATCATGGTCTGGATGCGCTCCTGTAGTTCGCGCTTGCGGTCCTCGTAGATGGTCTTGGGCAGAACAATCTCCTCGCGCTCAACGCGCCGTTGCATGAAGGTGATGTGCGGGATGGCCTTGCGAGGGATGTAGCGGATGACGTTCATCCGGCTCAACTCAATCAGGTTCTCGCAGACCTCATCATGGGTGAACCCCATCGCCATGGCCATCTCGCCCTCGTCAATGAACGCATATTCGCTGAAGATGCCCGTGAAGGTACGCAGCAGGTGCCATAGCACCCGCTCGGTATAGGGCGCAAAGCGGTATTCATAGAGCTCGTCGCGCTGGCAGCGCATCATCACGCGGCTGCGCACGTCCTCGGCGTCGGTCCATTCGATATATCCGGCGCGCATCAGCAACTGCAGGGCGTTGTAGGCACGGACAGGATAGTGGTGGAACGAGCGGCAGAACTCCTCGATAGCAAACTCGCGCGTCACTCCGTAGCCGTCGCCCATGGCCATCTGCAGGAAGCAGCATACGTCCTCATAGACCTGTGTCACATACTCTTCCGGCGGGAATGTCTCCTCGACACGCCGTTTCAGGGTGGGCGCGCTGTGGTCGTCATAGAGCAGCACCGCGTGCGCCAGTTGCCCGTCGCGCCCCGCGCGGCCGGCTTCCTGGAAATAGGCTTCGGGCGAGTCGGGCACGTCGGCATGGATAACAGCACGCACATCGGCCTTGTCGATGCCCATGCCAAAGGCGTTGGTGGCCACCATCACGCGGAGATCTCCCCGCTGCCACGCCGCCTGGCGCTCGCTCTTCTCGCGGTTGGTGAGTCCTGCATGGAAAAAAGTAGCCAGCACACCTTGCCGCTCCAGCCATTCGGCCATGTCTCGTGAAGCCGCGCGGCTGCGGGTATAGACAATCGCTGAGCCCGGGATTTCCTGTAACACTGCCAGCACCTCCTGTTCCTTGGCCAAATCAATACGGCGCACGGAATAGGCAAGGTTCTTCCGCTCAAAGCTCATCTGGCAGACGTTCTCCCGCAGGAAGTGCAATTGCTGTTGGATATCCTTCACCACAGAGGGCGTGGCAGTAGCGGTGAGAGCCAGCACCGGTGCATGGGGCAGCACTTTGCGCACCTGGGCAATGGCCAGATAGGACGGCCGGAAGTCATAGCCCCACTGCGAGATGCAGTGGGCCTCATCCACGGTGATGAAGCTCACGTGCATGTGGCTGAGTTTGGCGATAAAGAGTTCAGAGGAGAGGCGTTCGGGCGAGACATAGAGGAACTTGAAGTTGCCGAAGATGCAGTTCTCCAGCGCCATAATCACCTCGTCACGGGTCATGCCCGTGTGGATGCAGACGGCCTTGATGCCGCGCTCTCGCAAGTGGGCCACCTGGTCCTTCATGAGAGCAATCAGCGGACTGATTACTAAACAAATACCCTCCTGTGCCAATGCTGGCACCTGGAAGGTAATGCTCTTGCCGCCGCCCGTGGGCATCAAGCCGAGAGTGTCATGTCCGCCGCCGATGCTCTCGATGATCTGCTGCTGGATGCCGCGGAACGACGTGTAGCCGAAATACTGCTTGAGGATGGAAAGATAATCCGTCATTCTTCCACAGGCCTGATGTCCTCTATCTGCAATTGCACCTCGCCGCGTTTGTGGGTGTTTTCTTCTACGGCATAGATGATGTCAAAAGGATGTTTGGACTTGATGTAGCGTGCCTGCGCACTCTGTCCGAAGGCGATGCCGCCCACAATCTTGGGACTCTTGTTATCTACGAGTTCCAGTTTGATGTGTTCCTGATGGTGACCCACCACCTTGCTGGTGCCGTAGTCATAGACATGACGTGTCAGGAAGTACGGTTTTGGATTGTCAGGTCCGAAGGGCTGGAAACGCCGCAGGTCCACGAAGAACCGATGGGTGATATCCTTGAAGTCCAGGATGCCGTCGATGTTCATTTCCGACTGTATCTGCACGGGCAGGATATGCTGCTCCACGTAGGCCTCGAAGCGCCGCTTGAACTCGGGCACGTTCTCCACCTTCATGGAAAGGCCAGCGGCGTAGGTGTGTCCGCCAAAGTTCTCCAACAGGTCCCGGCAGCTATCAATGGCCCTATAGACATCAAAGCCAGGCACAGAGCGCGCCGAGCCGGTGGCCATGCCCTCTGTGCGTGTGAGCACCACCGACGGCCGCGTATAGACTTCGGTCAGACGTGATGCCACGATGCCGATGATCCCTTTGTGCCACTCCTCGCTGTAGATGACGATGGCCTTCTGAGCGTGGTCAGGGTCCAGCCGCTCCACGATGGCATTGGCCTCGTGGGTCATCTCTTTGTCCAGGTCCTTCCGCTGCTCGTTGTAGGCATTGATCTGCAGCGCCATACGATGTGCTCGAACGGGGTCACGCTCCACCAGCAGTGCCACCGCCTCGCCACCGTTCTGCATACGTCCCGAGGCGTTGATACGCGGTCCGATCTTGAAGATGATGTCGCTCATCGTGATCTCCTTGTCTGTGAGTCCGCAGACTTCAATGATGGCGTGCAGCCCCACGCTGGGATTGGCGTTGATCTGCTTGATGCCGTGGAAGGCCAGGATGCGGTTCTCACCCATGATGGGCACAATATCCGACGCAATGCTGATCGCACACAAATCCAACAGCGGCACCAACTGACTGAAAGGAATGCCGTTGTTGATGGCGAAAGCCTGCATCAACTTGAATCCGACGCCACACCCCGAGAGGTGCTCGTATGGGTATGTGCCATCCACCCGCTTGGCATTGAGGATGGCCACGGCGGGCGGCAACTCGTCGTCGGGCACATGGTGGTCACAGATGATGAAGTCGATGTCCAGCTGTTTGGCGTAGGCAATCTCCTCAATGGCCTTGATGCCGCAGTCAAGTACGATAATCAGCCCCACGCCGGTGGAATGGGCGTAGTCCACACCTTGGTGGCTGACTCCATATCCCTCCTCGTAGCGGTCAGGGATATAGAAATCAATGTTTGTGGTGAATTGCTGCAAAAAGCGATAGACCAGTGCCACCGCCGTGCAACCATCCACATCGTAGTCTCCATAAACAAGAATGCGTTCCTTGCGTCCTAATGCCTGATTCAATCGATCGACCGCCACACGCATGTCGCGGAAGAGGAATGGGTCCAGCAATTCGCCCAGCTGCGGACGGAAGAAATGTCGCGCCTCCCACGCCGTGTTGATGCCACGTTCCAGCAGTAAATGGCCCAGCACGGGATGCACATTTAATTCGTCGGCCAATGCCTTAGCCGCTTCCTCTTGTTCTTGGGTTGGAGGGTCGTAGTTCCATTTGTAAGTCATTTATATTGTTGTTTTTATTCATTTTCCTGTCTCAACTGCCGGCCTGTTTGGCCATGATGGCTTCCATGATCTGTGCCTCGATCTCCTCGGCCAGTTCTGGGTTATCCTTGAGCACACGCTTGACGGCATCGCGCCCCTGACCAATCTTGGAGTCGTTGTAGCTGAACCATGAGCCGGACTTCTTGATGATGCCGTATTCCACACCCAGATCCACAATTTCTCCGGTCTTGGAGATGCCTTCGCCGAAGGAGATCTCGAACTCTGCCTTGCGGAAGGGGGGAGCCACCTTGTTCTTCACCACCTTCACGCGCACCTGGTTGCCAATGGCTTCGTCGCCGTCCTTCAGCGTCGTGACCTTGCGGATGTCCAGCCGCACGCTGGAGTAGAACTTCAGGGCATTGCCGCCCGTGGTGGTCTCCGGGTTTCCGAACATCACGCCAATCTTCTCGCGCAACTGGTTGATGAAGATGCAGCAGGTCTTGGTCTTGCTGATGGTGGCGGTGAGTTTACGCAGGGCCTGGCTCATCAGCCTTGCCTGCAAGCCCACCTTGTTGTCGCCCATGTCGCCTTCTATCTCGGCCTTGGGTGTGAGGGCTGCTACGGAGTCGATGACCACGAGATCCACGGCCGACGAGCTGATGAGCTGGTCGGCGATGGCCAGTGCCTGCTCGCCGTTGTCGGGCTGTGATATCCACAGTTCCTCCAGGTTCACGCCCAGTTTCTGTGCGTAGGTGGGATCAAAGGCATGCTCGGCATCAATGAATGCCGCAATGCCTCCGGCCTTCTGTGCCTCGGCGATGGCATGAATGGTGAGCGTGGTCTTTCCCGAGGATTCGGGGCCGTAGATCTCGATGATGCGTCCTCGCGGATAGCCGCCAACGCCGAGTGCGGCGTTGAGTCCTATGCTGCCGGTGGGAATCACATCCACCTTCTCGGCAGCCTGACCGCCCAGGCGCATGATGCTGCCTTTGCCGAAGTCTTTCTCTATCTTTGCCGTTGCCATCTGCAGTGCTTGCAGACGTGCGGTCTTCTCGTCCATGGGTTGTATATCTGTCTTTGCCATTATATAGCGCGGGCGGAGCCCGCAGTTTTATATTTAACGTTAAATTAGTTTCTCACATAAACCACAGATTGCACAGATTAAACAGATTTTACTGCTTCTAATCTGTGTAATATTTATCTGAATTTCACAGATTAGGTTATAATCCGTGTAATCTGCGTAATCTGTGGTTTGTATAAGATAATTGTGTTCATCTACTTATACTTATACTTCGCGTGTAGCGCGAGTTAGAGTTCCAAGTCCACATCGTGCAGCTCGTGCCATGGCAGTCCCTGGGTGTTGAGCTTCTCCATGAAGGGGTCGGGGTCGAACTCCTCGACGTTGTGCACGCCGGGTTTCACCCACTGTCCGGTGAGGAACATCATGGCACCGATCATGGCGGGCACGCCGGTGGTATAGGACACACCCTGCATACCGGTCTCCTCGTAGGCGGCGCGATGCGAGCAATTATTATATATATAATAGGTGTGCTCCTGACCGTCCTTGCCGATGCCGCGGATGCGGCAGCCGATGCTGGTCTGTCCCTCGTAGTTCTCGCCCAGGTCCTGCGGGTTGGGCAGCACGGCCTTGAGGAACTGCAGGGGCACAATCTTCACCTTGGCAGTGCCGGTGCCGTCAGCCAGCGGAGCCTCATACTCGATCTCGTCGATGCGGCTCATGCCGATGTTCTGAATGACTTCCAGATGCTTCAGGTACTGCTGTCCGAAGGTCATCCAGAAGCGTGCACGATTGATAGTGGGATAATTGATGACCAGCGACTCTATCTCCTCATGATGCAGCAAGTAGCTGTCACGCGGGCCTATCTCGGGATATGTCAAGTCCTTGTGAA
>JAFSZU010000021.1 GCA_017455585.1 Bacteroidaceae bacterium
AGCATGGCGGGCTGTCCGATGCCGGCCATGTCCTTGAGGCAGATTTCCTCGGCTCCGGCGGCAATCACCTGGTCGGCAATCTCGGAATAGTACTCCACGGTGTGCACGGGCGAGGTGGTGATGCAGAGGGTGGCCTGCGGTGTCATGCCGGCGGCCTTGGCCCACTTCACGCTGGGGATGATGTTGCGCACGTCGTTGAGGCCGCAGAAGATGCGGGGGATATCGACTCCCTGTGCGTGCTTGACCTTATATTGCAGCTCGCGCACATCGTCGGGCACGGGGTACATGCGCAGGGCGTTGAGGCCGCGGTCCAGCATGTGTGTCTTGATGCCCACCTGGTTGAAGGGCTTGCAGAAGGCGCGCACGGCGGCGTTGGGGTTCTCGCCGGCCAGCAGGTTGACCTGTTCAAAGGCTCCGCCGTTGGTTTCCACGCGGTCAAAGACGCCCATGTCGATGATGACGGGTGCGATGCGCTCCAGCTGGTCCTTGCGGGGCTGGAACTTGCCTGAGCTCTGCCACATGTCGCGGTAAACCAGGCTGAATTGGATTCTTTTCTTCATGAGAGGATGATGAGATTGATATGTTTTGTTTGGTATTTCCGTGCAAAAGTACACATTTTCTCAGATACACGCATAAAAACTTCAGAAAAAAGTGTGCGGGTCTATAAAAAAGAATTATCTTTGCACCGCGCAAGGGATTCCGCACCACGTGAATGTGGACTGCTGAACATGCGGACGTGAGGCGCGTCACGTGCGGTTGTGAAGGCCGTTACGACCGCATGTGAAAGGTGTTGCGTCCGCGCGTGTTGAACGCCGCCTCCGGGGGTGGATGCCGCCAGACGTGTGCAGGGCCTCTCCAACAGACTGAAAACCAAACCAGAAAGACAAAGCCTATGAAGTGCAAGACGATATATTTTTTGCTGTTGTGCATGACCTCTGTGCTGTCCGTGGCACAGCCGCCCGCCGGCTACTATGCCGGAGCCGACGGGAAGGGTGAGCGCACCTTGAAGGCCGCGCTCAAGGAGATCATTGCCAATCACACCAAGATCCGGTATGCCAACCTCTGGAAGGCATACGAGAAGGTGGACTATGTCCAGAATGTGACCAACAGCGCGGGGAATTACAAAGTCTATGACTACTACTCCAGCCAGGACTTCTTCTTCAATGGTGACGGCAGTGCCGTCAGCGGCATGAACAAGGAGCATGTGGCTCCGCAGAGCTGGTGGGGCAAGGGAACAAGCATCAACGTGGGGTGTGACCTCATTCAGGTCATCCCCTCCGAGGCGAAGGCCAACAACGCCAAGGGCAACTACCCGCTGGGCGTGGTCACGGGCACGGTGTCTTTCTCCAACGATTGTGTCAAGACGGGCCGTGGAAGCAACGGCAAGCTGGTCTTTGAGCCGTGCGACGAGTACAAGGGAGACTTCGCGCGCATCTATTTCTACGTGGCCACCTGCTACCCCGATGTGGAGTGGCGCGATGTGGGTGATGTGGAGTGCGCCTTCACCCAGGAGGACTATCCGACCCTGAAGTCGGACTTCATCGCGCTGCTGCTGCGGTGGCACAGGCAGGATCCTGTCTGCCAGTGGGAGCAGACGCGCAATGACCGTGCCTACGAGCAGCAGAAGAACCGCAATCCTTTTGTCGATTACCCGGAACTGGCAGAGTTCATCTGGGGAGACCGCATGACAGATGCCTTCCACCTCGATGGCTCGGACGACCAGGAGAAGAACCTGCCCACGTTTGACCTGACATACGAGGTGCTGACAGCCTATAATGAGCCGTTCACCATCCTGGAAAGCGCCATCACCGGCGGACCCGCCACGCTCACCGTCACCCCTGCCGAGGCGGCCACCGTCAGCGGCCTCACCGTCACGCCCGTCTATGCGGGCGCACTGCGGGTCACCGTCTCCACCGCCGCCACGTCGCAATATCTGGAGGGCAGCGAGGACTTCACACTCAGCGTCTCGCAGCCCGAACCCCAGGGCGGTGGCAAGGTGCTGGAATACCAGGGCGTGCTGTTTGACGAGACATTCTCGGGTTGCACCGGCACTGGCGGCAATGATGCGCAGTTCACGGGGAACGTCGCCTCCAACAAGATGACAATGATCGGCGCGAGCCGAAACACCGACGAGGAATGGGGCGAGAGTGCCACGGTATATAGTGGCGATGCCTGCATGCGCTTTGGTTCATCCGGTGGCGAGGGCAGCTTCCAGACGCTGGCCATCCCCCTCGTGGGCCGCGGCAAGCTGACCTTCAGGGCCGCAGGGTGGGGCAGTGGCACCAACAAACTCACCGTCACCGCCACCGGCGGCACGCTGGACGGGAACACCGCCATCACGCTCACCAACAGCAGCTGGGAGGATTACTCCATCGACATCACAGGGGCCGCCGGGGCACTCGTCCTCACCTTCAAGGGCAAACGCGGATTCGTGGATGATGTCATGGTGTGCAGTAATGAGACCTCCGATGAATTCCTGGCCGAGACGGTCACCCTCAACGAGGACGGACTGGCCACCTTCGCCAGCCATTATACCCTGGATGTCTCCGGGGCCGGGGACTACAGCGTCTGGCGCGCCGTGGCCGTCAGGGACGGAGCACTCCTGCTGCGGCCCGTGACCGGCATCGTCGCCGCCGGCACACCGCTCATCCTGCGCGGCGAGGCGGACGCCACGCTGTCACTGCCTACCACGGATGCCGAGGCCACAGCCTATCCAGACCCGCTGCTCACGGCCCTCCTCGCACCCACTGTGGTCTGGGCGGGCGAATACATGGGGCTCGACGGGGAACGGTTCATGCCCATCGAGGACGAATGCGCCATCCTGGAAACCGAACAGGCCATTCTCTCCATGGATCAGCTGGAAGAAGCCGACGGGAACACGGCACTCTCGCTGCTGTTCGTGCCAGAGGGAGATGTCAATGCCGACGGGCAGGTGACGGTGACGGACATCGCCGCCCTCATCGACATCATCATGGAGAATACCGTCCCCGATGCCTTCACGGCGGCCGTGGCCGACCTCAATGGCGACGGCGAGATCACGGTGACAGATGTCAGTGCCCTCATCAGCCTCATCATGGAGCAATAGACATGGAGCAGTCCGCAGAACCCCTTTTTGTCCTTGACAGCCGTGTGCCGCTGCCAGCCCTGGCAGGAGCCAGTGTGCGACTGGCGGTGACGGAGGTATCGCCGTGGATGCAGGAGGCGCCACAGCTCGCGGCAGTCTTGTCGCAGCTCTCGCCGCAGCGGCGCGCCAAGGCCGCGGCCTACACCAATCCGCGCAGCCGCGCTCTCTCTGTCGGAGCCACGCTGGCACTGGACCATCTGCTCCGGGAGGTGGGCTTGCGAGAGCGGGATATGACCTATGTCACCGGGCCTCACGGCAAACCGGCCTTCAGCGCACTGCCGCGGCACCTCTTCAATCTCTCACACTCCGGAGCCTTGGCGGCGGCGGCGATGCTGACAGGCTGCCCGCAGGACGTGGCCATCGGGCTGGATATCCAGCGTGTCACACGCTACCGTCCGGAACTCGTCCGCCGGCAATTCACAGACGCAGACCGTGCCCGCCTGGCCGCAGTCGCCGGGGAGGAACAGCGACAGAGCCTGTTCACACAGCTGTGGAGCCGGGCAGAAGCCTACGCCAAGGCCACAGGAAAAGGCATCGAATCTCCTTTCCCAGAGCCATCACCCAATGCCACCTTCTTCGACTTCACCATCGGCACCGCCTACTGCGGTTCCCTGTGCGTCCTGACATAACTTCATCAACAAAAAGATAAACAACTATGAGATTAACGATCCCGAGACTGTTCCTGGTGCTGATGGCGATGCTCGTCGGCACAGGAGTGCACGCCCAGCAAACCGCACGCGAGGAGATTGCACAGAACCCCTTCCTCAGCGGCAGCAACCACCTGGACTATGACAACTACCCCGCCACGACGCCGCTGACCAAGGCACCGAAGGGCTACGAACCGTTCTACATGAGCCACTATGGCCGCCACGGCGCACGCTGGCTGCTGGGCGACGGCGAGTACATGGAGAGCATAGAGATCCTGCGCAAGGCCAAGGCGCAGGGCAAGATCACCAACAAGGGCAACGAGGTGCTGGCACAGCTGGAGAAGTTCTACCCCTGCACCATCAAGCGTCTGGGTGACCTCACCACCGTGGGCGAGCGACAGCACCACGGCATCGGGCGACGCATGGCAGAGCACTTCCCGGAAATCTTCAAGCACAACGGCGTGAAGATCGATGCCCGCAGCACCGTGGTCATACGCTGCATCCTCTCCATGGAGGCCGAGTGCGAGGAGCTGATGGCCGCCAACCCCACGGCACGCATACACAACGACGTGAGCGAGGCGTTCCAGTACTACCTCAACGCGCCGTGGCAGCAGGTGCTGCGACGCCAGAACCGATGGGAGCCGCAGGCACGGCTGCGCGAGCACTGGACGAAGCCAGACCGCCTCATGGGTGTGCTCTTCAACGACCCGCAGTGGGTGCAGGACAGCATCAAGGCCGGAAGCTTCATGCGCCACTTCTTCAACCTGGCCAGCAACATGCAGAGCCACGAGGACGGGCCAGACCTGCTGCCCCTGTTCACCCCAGAGGAACTCTATGACCAGTGGCGCATCCGCAACGTCGATTGGTATCTGGGCTACGGCCATGCACCGCAGACCGCCGGCGTGATGCCCTTCAGCCAGGCCAACCTCCTGAAGAACATCATCCAGACCGCAGACACCGTCACACAGGTGCAGGCCACCTTGCGCTTCGGCCATGAGGTGTGTGTGATGCCGCTGGCGTGCCTATTAGAATTAGGTACGTGCGGCGCGCGCGTGGAGAACCTGGAGCAGCTGGACCGCGAGTGGCGCAACTACAACATCTTCCCCATGGCGTGCAACGTCCAACTCGTCTTCTACCGCCCCAAGAAGGGCAAGGCCGGTGACATCCTGGTCAAGGCGCTCCTCAACGAGCGTGAGCAGACGCTGCCTGTGCCCACCACACAGCACCCCTACTACCGCTGGGCCGACCTCCGCGCCTACTACCTCAAGAAGCTCGCCGACTTCGAGGCGGCGCACCCATGACCCTCTCCCCGCTCTCCCGTCCTCTCTATGTGATGGCGAAACCAGCCGGCAGCCGCTGCAATCTGGCGTGTGAGTACTGCTACTACCTGGAAAAGGAGCACCTCTACGCCAGCGAGCCAGCGGCCACCCGCGGCCTGATGACCGACGAGACACTGGAAAGGTTCATTCGGCAGTACCTGGAGTCGCAGACCCAGCCCGAGGTGCTCTTCACCTGGCACGGCGGCGAACCGCTGCTGCGCCCCCTGAGCTTCTACCGCAAGGCGCTGAAGTTGCAACGTCAGTACGCCCGCGGCCGCCACATCGACAACGCCTTGCAGACCAACGGCACGCTGCTCACCGACGAGTGGTGCCGCTTCTTCCGCGAGCATAACTGGCTCATCGGCATCAGCATCGACGGGCCGGAGCACCTGCATGATGCCTACCGCCGTGCCCGGGGCGGGCAGCCCTCCTTTCGCCGCGTCATGCGCGGTATTGAACTCTTGCAGAAACACGGCGTGGAGTGGAACGTCATGGGGGTGGTCAACAACCTCAACGCCGACCACGCCCTCGAGGTCTATGACTTCTACAAAAGCATAGGTGCCCGCTATATCCAGTTCACACCCATCGTGGAACGCATGCAGCAACACCCAGACGGACGCCACCTGGCAGCACCCATCCCAATTGGACAATTGGACAATTTACCATTGGACAATTTACCATTGGACAATTTACCATTGGACAATTTACCATTGGACAATTTACCATTGGACAATTTACCATTGGACAATTTACCATTGGACAATTTACCATTGGACAATTTGGCATCGAAGACCTTGCCCTCGCACCCCTTGCCCTCGCACCCTTTGCCCTCGTCCCCCTTCCCCTCAGATGTCTGCCCACCTCCCGCCTTTCAACTTTCAACTTCCTCCGTCTCCCCCGCTGCCTTTGCCCGCTTCGCCTGTGAGATGTTCGACGAGTGGGTGCGGCGCGACGTGGGCACCGTCTATGTCCAACTCTTCGATGCCACGCTGGCCCGCTGGATGGGCGTGGCACCCGGTGTATGTTCCATGGCAGAGACCTGCGGCCACGCTGCCGCCATGGAGGCCAACGGCGATGTCTATTCCTGTGACCACTTTGTCTTCCCGGACTACCTCCTCGGCAACATCCATGACCAGACCCTCACCGCCATGATGTACAGTCCCCGCCAGCAGACCTTCGGGCGCGCCAAGCGCGATGCGCTGCCCCGGCAATGCCGCCAGTGCCCTTGGCTCTTCGCCTGCAACGGCGGCTGCCCCAAGGATCGCTTCGTCATCAGCGCCGACGGGGAACCCGGCCTCAACTACCTCTGCGAGGGCTACCGCATCTTCTTCTCTCACGTGGCACCCGCCATGGACTTCATGCGCGGCGAACTCATGCACCAGCGCCCGCCCGCCAATGTGATGCAGTGGATCTGGCAAGGCAACAGATAGTCGGCAGACAGACGGGATGCGGGAGCCTCACGGCCACCGCATCCCTCACTTTTTAATAACATTTTTATTGAAAACGTCAGCGGGGAGACCTCTTTCCCGCGGCGCGCTCCCGTGACCAAATGCAAACAGGACACAGAGGGAGACACTGGATGCCGAAAGAGGGAGGCACGCGGCCATGCGGCATCACGTCGCTGCGCCCCGCGCCGGGTCTCTCGCTCGATCGATGGCGCAAAGATAAATAAATTAACTGTAATTTACCCCCCCCAACACTATTTAACATAATTTCCTCTATAAACAGGGGGGATTTCCGTACCTTTGCGGGCGATAAACGCCAATACACATAAATTCCGTGTCACTAATGCGCAGAAAAATAGATTCACCAATGCGCAGAAAAAATGGATTCACCAATGCGCAGAAATAATGGATTCACCAATGCGCAGAAATAATGGATTCACCAATGCGCAGAAAAAATGGATTCACCAATGCGCAGAAATAATGGATTCACCAATGCGCAGAAATAATGGATTCACTAATGCGCAGAAAAAATGGATTCAC
>JAFSZU010000176.1 GCA_017455585.1 Bacteroidaceae bacterium
AAGCCGATGATGTCGGCAAAGTAGTAGGCCACGGTGGCACCGCGCACGGTGCAGAAGAGGTTGAAGCAGAGGGCTGCAACAATGAGAAGCCACCACGGACGGTTACTGAGCAGGGCTTTGAAATCCTTGCCCACGCTGACGGTGCTGACAGTCTTCAGGCGTTCCCGCGTCAGCGCGAAGCAACCCAGGAACAGGATAAAGCAGATGGCTGCGATGACCATCATGGCGTGCTGCCAGGCCGCTGCGGTGTGCCCAGTGGTTCCGCCACCGAGTCCTCCCGCCTTGAAGAAATTGACCAGCGGTTCCCATGCGGCCAAGGCGATGAAGGAGCCGCCGTAGGCGAAGAACATACGGAAGCTGGAGAAGACCGTCTTCTCCTGCGGGTCGTCGGTCATCACACCCAGCATGGCACCGTATGGTACATTGATGCCTGTATAGACGGTCATCATCAGTATATAAGTGACATAGGCATAGACGAGCTTCGCGCCATACGACCAATCGGGTGTGGTGAACAGCAGGATGCCCGCGATACTGAACAGGGGTGCTACGAAGAGCAGGTAGGGACGATACTTGCCCCATCGGGTCTGTGTTCGGTCGGCAATGACACCCATCATGGGGTCGCTGACGGCATCCCAGATGCGAGTGACGAGCACGAGCACGCCGGCATCGACGAGCGAGAGTCCGAAGACGTTGCTATAGAAGAAGGGAAGGTAGTAGGAGAACACCTTCCAGAACATCGACGATGACATGTCGCCCAGGCCGTAACCAATATAAGAAGATCCACCCCCGACCCCTCCCGTAAAGGAGGGGAGAGGCTGGTGCGATGTAGGATTGTTCATAAGCTTTTGCTTTTAATATGATTACTATACTTGACAGGAAACTTCACGCCCCCTCCCTCACGGGAGGGGGTTAGGGGGTGGGTCTTTTGTTTTTTGCGATAAGTTTCTTGATGGTTTCCACGCTGGCAGCTGTGGTGAGACCGTCCTCGGGGGTGTGGAGGCAGTAGTCAATGAGGCGGTCAATGCTGGAGACGGCGACATGGAGGCGCGTGTCGGCAGTGGCGTAGTAGATGAGCACGCGGCCGTCATCGTCGGCAATCCAGCCATTGGAGAAGACCACGTTCATCACGTCGCCCACGTACTCCTGACCTTCGGGCACAAGGAACCAACCGCCGGGTCGGGCGATGACACGCGTGGGATCATCAAGGGCCGTCATATACATATATAGGACGTAGCGCAGACCGTCGGCAGTACCGCGAACGCCGTGGGCCAAGTGCAGCCAGCCCTGCGGTGTCTTGATGGGTGCTGGCCCCTCGCCGTTCTTCACTTCTTGAATGGTGTGGTAGTGGCGCGGGTTGATGATGATTTCCTCTTTCACCTCGGCATGGGTGATGTCTTCCACCAGTGCCCATCCGATGCCGCCACCACTGCCGGTGTCGATGAAGCCGTCCTGCGGACGGGTGTAGAAGGCATAGCGTTTAGCGTTGAGAGTTGAGGGTTGAGAGTTTAGAGTGATATATTCGGGGTGAAGCACGACGTTGCGCTGCTGGCTTCCGGACTTCAGGTCGGGCAATCGTTCCCACCTTATTAAATCTCGCGTGCGCGCGATGGCGGCTGTGGCCGTGGCGGCACTGAGGTTGCCAGGCTGCGAGTCGTCGTGGCGTTCGGCACAGAAGACACCGTAGATCCAGCCGTCCTCGTGCTGTGTCAGGCGCATGTCATAGACGTTGGTGGCAGGGACTGCGGCCTCTGGCATCGTGATGGGTTCTGGCCAGAAGCGGAAGTTGTCGATGCCGTTGGGCGACTCGGCCACAGCGAAGAAGCTCTTCCTGTCGGCACCCTCCACGCGGCAGACGAGCAGGTAGCGGCCATCCAGTTTGATGGCTCCGGCGTTCAGAACGGCATTCATCATGATGCGCTGCATGAGGAAGGGATTATCCTGCTCGGAGAGGTCATAGCGCCACTCCAATGGCGTGTGCTCTGCCGTCAGGATCGGGTATTTGTATTTCTCATAGATGCCGTTCCCCCACTCCATCGGTTCATTCTTGCGGGTGAGTAGTTCCTCGTGGTGTTTATGTAACGCCTCTAATTTCCGGACCCACCCCTCACCCTCCCTGTGAGGGAGGGAGTAGATACTTTTGTGAATCTGATTATCCATAGGTCAATTATTGATTATTCTTGAAATATCTTTCAGCATCAAGACTCTCTTGTCTTTCACCATCTTGCGGAAGTCCTCTGCGTCTGGCGTTCCCTGTGCAGGAGCGAAGTAATGTTTCTGACTGTCGTTGCGCCAGACGAGGAAGTAGCAGAGGGGATAGTTCTTCAGTTGGGGCAGCAACACCCGTGTCCACCACGTCGGGTCGGGGATGTTCTGGAATCCGCACTCGGTCAGTGCCAACTGCCGCTTTCCTGCGCGGGCTAATGCACTGAGGGTGGCAAGGTCTTTCTGCAACTGACTGATGAACGTCTGCTCGCCGCTGGGCTGCTGATAGGCATCCAATCCGATGATATCCACGCGGTCGTGACCGGGATAGGTCTCCAGCGCATCGGGCGTGAAACCATAGTTGGGACTCCAGCTCCAGAGGATATTGTAGGGCAAGGCGCGGGTGACATAGTCCTGCGTCATGTTCCAAAGAGCCTTGTACTCCTCGGTAGTGCACAGCCCGCGCCCCCACCAGAACCATCCGCCGCTGTTCTCGTGCCAGGGGCGGAAGATGAGAGGAATCTGGTGCCCCTGCTCGTCGCGCAGGGAGGCCAGGAAAGTCGTCACGCGGCTCAGCCAGATTTGGAAAACGCCATGTTTCTTGCCGCTGGGCAGGACGCTCTGCACCACCGTTTTGTCCTTGACATCCCAGGCGTTGCCGCCCGTCAGCGGGTTACGTGGATGCCATGAAATTGTGATGATGCCGCCGCGGGTGTGCTGCTTCAGGATTTCCCGCCGCATCACTTGGAAGGGCACGCCGTCGAGGTTCTTCTCGTCGCCTAACTCAATGCCTCCTAGGTCGAAACCCATCACGGCGGGATAGTCACCCGTGACATCATGCACATCGCTGCGGCCTTCCTCATAGCGCCAACCGAGACCATAGAAAGGATCGTCCTGATGGCCGAACATGATGCCTCGTTTCTGTAGCCGTTTCAGGCGGCTCGTCAGCTGCTGTGCCGTCGTGGGACTTTTGGTGGAAACGGGAGTGAGGCGGTAGGAGATGACGTCGCGGGCAGGAATGGTGAGCGTGCGCCACACCTTGTCCGTCAACAGCGTCTGCCCCTCATCCTGATGTGTCCAGAGGTTACGAACCTTATATACCTTCATGTCGAAGTAAGTTCCCAGACGGCTCACCTCTGTATCGATGAGGTTGAAGTGCTGCCAGTTGAGGTCGTAGGTGACGGCCTTTTGTGTAGGATTCAGAATGGTCATGGCCCAGTCGCCGCCCTTCAGCGGTTTGAACCAGAACTCCAGTCCCTGCTCGGTGGCGTGGCGCATTCCTTGCACGCCCAATTCATCCTGGTCGATGGCAATCATCTCAGCGTTGGTGATGATGGTCTTTGTCTCGGCAGACATATTGCGGAGGTCATTGCCCAGGATGAGCGGCGAAGCCATCATGCACCACATCGCGAAATGTGCCCGGTCCTCGCCCTCGGTCATTCCGTTGCCCACCTCCAGCATGTCGGGGTCGTTCCAGTGGCCGGGTCCGGCGTAGGCGCGCAACGGCTCATTGATGCGGATGCACTGCATGACACCAACGTCAGTAAAGCCTCCTTGATGCACCCTCGTGGAGTCAAAGTTACACCAGATGTCGGGTCCGATGCGCCAGCTGTGGCCGACGTCCTTAGCCCACGACCACGGCTTGTTGCTGCCCCACTCACACATGCTCAGGAAGATGGGGCGCCCGGCAGCACGCAGGGCATCGCTCATCAGCCCGTAGGCTCCTTGGGCATTGATGTTCTCGGTGTTACACCAGTCCTCCTTCAGATAGTCGATTTCCCAGCGCGCATACTGGAGGGCATCCTGGTATTCGTGTCCGAAGCTGCCAGGACGTCCGGCGCATGTCTGGCGTCCGCAATCGCTGTAGATACCCAACTTCAGGCCGCGGGCGTGGACATAGTCCGCCAGCGCCTTCATGCCGCCGGGGAATCTGTCGGGGTCGGGATGGATGAAGCCGTCGGCATCGCGTTCACCGTGCCAGCAGTCATCCAGGTTGACATAGACGTAGCCCGCATCGCGCAAGCCTGTTTCCACGAGGGCATCGGCAATGCCCTTGATGAGTTCCTCACTGATGTTGCCACCAAACTTGTTCCAGCTGTTCCAGCCCATCTGAGGACGGTCGCCCACCTTTTCCCACTTCTGGCAGAAACTTCCCACGCAGAGGCAGAAGCAGAGGGTGAGAATGAAGAGTCGTTTCATAGGTTTCGTTTATTTCAGCTAATTGTCAATATTTAATGTGCACCTTCTTTCCATTTATGATATAGAGCCCGTGCATGGGATTCGCTACGCGGCGTCCGCTCAGGTCAAAAGCCCCACGCAGCCCCACGGAGGAGGGATTGTCTGCGCCAGCACTCCCCTCCCTTGCGGGAGGGGTTAGGGGGTGGGTCTTTAATCCTGTCTTCACCTCATTGATGATCTCTTTCATCTCGTCGCGTGTGACCACGAAGTCCTGTGCAACGGCATTCTGCCACCATTCGGGTGTGACGTGCAGGTGGGCGTCTGTCTTGCCTGCGTTATATTGGCTGTCATACCATGTGGTGAACCACGACCAGCGGATGTCGGCGTTCCACCAGTCAGCCACCGATGCCATGGGGCAGGTGCCTTGGGGATTGTCGCCACACTCGGCCATTGCAGCCAACTTATCGGGGTACTGCGAGCGGTAGAACTGCCAAGTGGGCAATGTCTTTTCCACCGTCACATGATAGTTGTCCATAGCCACAATGTCCACGTAGTCGTCGCCCGGGTACCAGTCCATCTCGCCTTCCCCGATGTTGCACACCCAGATGAGGTTGTTGAGTTTGTGGTGGTTGGTGTAGCGGTCATGCATGAATCGCCACAGCTGCTTGAACGCCTTCGGCCCCTGTGCGCCCCACCAGAACCAGCGTCCACCCGCCTCATGCAGCGGTCGCCAGAGGACGGGGATGCCGGCGGCCCGCAGCTTCTTCAAGTACTTGGCAATCTGATCCATGTCCTTCACCATGCAGACATACTCCTCGCTTGACGGGTCGGTGATCTTGCTACAGTCGAAGGAGGTCTTGTTTGCGTCGGTACCCGGTGTGCAGGTGAGACCCGAGCCGTCGTTGGTCGTCATGCCCCAGTGCCACATACAACCCACCAGTCCTCCGGCGCGCCACCAGGCACGCGGCACGCTGATGTCACTGTAGTCGAGCCAGCCGTTGGGATTCACGTCCTTGGAGGCATCGGCGTGGATGAAGTCGAAGACGTTAAGAGCCGGGTACTTGCCGGTCCACCGATACACGTTCTTGGCCTCGTCGATGTTCCAATCCACGTTGGCCATCGTGCCGGAAATCATCTTCTGGCCATAGAGCTGCTGCAGCACGTTCATCACCACCTGCGCATACTCACCCAGCTCCACGCGCACCGAATAGATGTCGAAGCCCACGAAAGCGTCCTCGGCACCCACTGTCCCCAAGTCTATGTAGCACTGGTTCTTGGCAAGGGTCTCGCCGACGGCCAGCGGCACGAAGCCTGTGCCCTGGCTTGGATCACTCCCCAACACAAAGATGTAATCCTCCGTCGTGAGGCCGCTGATGGCGCTGATGCGCGTGCTGCGGGCCACGCCCCGCAGGATGTTCCCGTCGAAGTCCTCGGTCGAGGCCGTGCCCGTGCCGGTCAGCTTGAATGCCTCCCCCGAGCGGGCTTTCAGGACGGCACCCTGCTTCGAGGGGATGATGCCGTCGGCCACCTCGTGCAGCAGCAGTCCGTCGGCGCGACTGCCCGTCACCGTATAGACCTTGACACCGCCGGGAGCCATGAGGTTATAGCTCTCACCGTTGTAGTGGGTGAGGTATCCGTCGGACACGGGCGTGACTGTCACCGAGGGTGTGGTCAGCGTGACGCGCGTCAGGGTGATATTCAAGCCGTTGATGATCATGCCGCTCTTCTCGGCCAGCGTCTTCACATCGCTGGCCGTGAGCTTCAGGCTCCACTGCGTAGCCGACCCTGTGAGGCTGGAGGAGCTGTTGCTGTTGAGTGCCGCCCAGCCGTTGCCCGCCACGCCGATGGTGATGTTCCACGATGACGTACCGGCGTTCTTCGTGTAGTAGAAGGTCAGCGTGGAGCCTGCACACACCTGGCTCCAGTCATAGCGCCCCCACGCCAGGTCCTGGTTGGCGTTCCAGTTGCCGAGGTTGTGCTCTCCCTCCCAAATGACGGTCTGTGCCGTGGCCGTGGCGGGAGTGAACAGAGAAAAGAGAATAACTACGAATAAGAGTTTGCTGCGCATAAGG
This sequence comes from Bacteroidaceae bacterium, assembly GCA_017455585.1. Classification (GTDB taxonomy): domain Bacteria; phylum Bacteroidota; class Bacteroidia; order Bacteroidales; family Bacteroidaceae; genus Physcousia. The sequence continues at coordinate 6,453 of JAFSZU010000176.1, forward strand.
CTATAAGTGTTTTGATGAATAAGCGATGTGCTTTTACTGCTTGGTAAACGAGCGATGTGCTTTTGTCGCTTTTGCGCTGCAAAGGTAATATTTTTACACGAAACAGGCTGGGCATAATCGTTCTATTCTTATCCCGAATCGTTCTTTTACACAAAACGGACAGCTTTCATACTGCGATGAGCTAACCTGGTTAAGCATATTCCCTTGAGCGTATGGGTGTATTCATCGTCGAAGCCGGCTGCATTCATCATAGGGATTAGACATAATCATACAAACTTCGACGATGAACCGTCGTTCCCCGTCGGCGAACGATAATTCCCCGCCGGTGAACCGCGGTTCACCGACGGGGAATCAACTTTCATTTTCCTTGCCTTTCTACCCCAGGAACCGAGGCTTCAGGGCCTCAAAAGGCGGTGCAAAGATACAACATTAGTTGGGACAGCCCAAATTTCGGTATGCCTTTCTGGGGGTTATTCGCTCCAACTGTCGTCCCAGACGTTGTAGTCTCGGTTCTCCTTGACAGCACCGCTGTCACATCCCCCAGACCATGATGGGGTGGCCCTGGTAGTCGGCGGGTCGGTGCCAGATGCGCTCTTCCCACGACCGCTGCCCGTCGCGGTCGAAGATGATGAGGTGGCCTTCATCGACGGAGCCTACGGTGTCCATGTATTCCCATGTCTGCCGGAGGCCGTCGGCAATGACGGTGTCCAAGGCGCCCCGCTTGATCTTCAGTTCCAGGACGATGCGCTGCACAGGAACGCCATAGCCGCAGCCGAGGGGCTTGCGGATGAGCAGGTCGGTGCGCTTGCGCCCCAGGCCGTACTCGCGGTCGATGTATCCGCCGCCGTTGACGACGCGCTGCAGGAAGGCCTGCATGAGCAGCTGCGGTCCGGCCTCAGCATAGTCGAACTTGCCTATCCACGAGTCACTGTTCTGACGGAAGAACTGCTGGAAGTCGAGAATAAGTTTCTGCATGTCGAGGCTGCCGTCGGGGTTCTGATACCACTGGGGCTGCTGGACAAGCCCCGTCTGTGTGCTCCATACCAGTTCCCGGGGTATAATCTCACGATAGATACCGTTGGCAATGCGGCGTGGTTTGCCGCGTTCCACCTTGACAAGCCCCATATCCACAACATATTGGATGTCATCAGAAGGAATCAGGCTCTCGTCGGGCTCGTCACTGTTGGACAGTATCGGTTCTATGACCCTTTTCACCCTCGGCTCCTTCAGCTTGTCTATCAGGATGTCGATGTGCGTGTCGCGGCGGTAGATGATCTGTTCCTGGGCGCGGTAGAGCATGTCGGGGGTGATGATGACGCTGCGGTTGCGGTTCTCCTTCATCTTCCATGTCACCTCATGGGCCAGCGCATTGACCAGCCACGGCTGTCCCTCGGTGGCCTCCCACACCATGGGGAAGCACTGCTCGTCCCACTGCTGTCCCGTCTCATGGGTGTGTTGCAGGTAGAGTGCGCGGATTTCCTCCTTCGTGAAGTTCCCCAGACGCAGCGACTCTGCCTTGAT
>JAFSZU010000177.1 GCA_017455585.1 Bacteroidaceae bacterium
AATCTATAATAGTTGATTTTGTGTCTGATTTGTTGGAGATTTAAGGTTCCTTTATTATACTCCCCACCCCTCTAAGGGGCGGGGTGCCCGTAGGGCGGGGCGGGGTATAAGGGAACTGTAATATCTTGCCAGTAAAGTAGATACAGACCCCGCCCCCATCCCCTCCCCTTGAGGGGCGGGGAGAGCGGAGAGGAGAGGGGCGGGGAGAGTGGAGAGGAGAGGGGCGGGGTGAGTGGAGGGGAGAACGGGGGGCTTTTCTGTGATTTCCGTGATTTCCGTGTGACATCAAAGCTCCTGCTCGAACGGGCCTACGGGGAGGCCGGACTCGGCGTAGGCGTTCAGGCGGAGGGGATTGTCCTTCCAGGCGTGGCGAACGCGGGTGGGGGTGGTGATGGGCGAGGTGATAATGACTGAGGAGCCCTCGGCTCGGGCCTTGGCATTCTGGAAACGGCCATCAGCGCCGGCCACCTCGAACTCAAAGAGTTCGGCAGAGGGACGGAGCGGCTGGTCGAAGGTCAATGTGACAGTGCTACCCTCCACCTTTGTGCTCACAATCTCGGGCATCAGCCGTACCTTTTTATTATTATAGACCATGCGGTCGAAACAGAGTGCTATGCGCTCAGCCACCTCACGCTTGCGCAGCGGATGGATATCGACCGTCTCGCCGAGGTCGATGGCCGAAGCTAACTCCACGTTGTCCATATTCTTGGCGACCGTGCGCTGAGCCTCACGAAGCTGTGCCCAACCGCTGTTGCCAGGTTCAGCCTGATAGACGATGGGACGCGGGAAGCCCGTCTGCTGGCGCCCGTCGTAGTTGGCTAACTGTGTAACGACAAAGGGCATCTGAGGCTCCTGCCAAAGGTCGCGCCAGCAGCCTATCAGTTTCTTCAGATAGTCGGCGTAGGGGGCAGGATTGCCCGTGTTGGACTCACCCTGATACCAGACGACGCCGCTGATGGCGTAAGGAGCCAAGGGATAGAGCACGGCATTATAGAGCGTGGTAGGAAGGTTCTGCAAGGAGACATCTCCGCCGGGACAGGGAGGCATCTCGACGCCTAAGTGGAACCTCCACGACGGACTGAGGGGAATGACATCCTTCGGCATGGGGTTCTGTGAGAAACGGTCGTCGCCAAAGCAGAGCATGTAAGGCTTCTCGGGAATGAAATGTACGGCGCCGTTTTTGTTGATGAAACGGATGGTGATGACGTTGTCGCCCTCCTGCAGCAATCCCTCTGGAATGTCGTAGCGGCGAGGTGGGTACTGATAGCCGGTGCTTCCAATCCTTTGACCATTCAGATAGGTGATGTCCTGGTCGTAGAGGGTGCCCAATAGCAGACGGGCAGGCTTACCGGCATGCTCTTTGTCAATCGTAATATGCTGACGGAGCCAGACGGTGCCCGTTCCTCGCCAACTCCAGTTATTCTGGTCGATGGTCTGCCAATCGGCATCCTGATACGAAGAGAGAGTGAATTGCTGAACGTTGTCTGCTTTGTCAAGCATTTCGTTCCAGCGTCTGCTGGCCTCCCCGTTGGCCTGCATCTGCGCCTTCACGTAATTGTCGTTCTGGAAGAACTCCACACGCTTTACCAACATAGGATAGTCATTCTTCAGCGAGTCGGCGCTAATCCATGCCTCTATGGGTGTGCCGCCCCAGCTGTTGACGATGACGCCCTGAGGGACACCCGTCTCCTCGAACATACGCTTGCCGAGGAAGGAGCCGACCGCCGAGAAGAACCATGCATTTTCCTTGGTCAGGGGTTTCCAATTGATGTTCGTCGGACGGATATCATCTTTCACGCCGTGGGTAGACGTCTCGTTCTGAACACGGAACAGGCGCACCTTGTCGAGTGAAAAATGGTCGATTTCATCGGGATAATTCGGATATACTCGCTCGATGGTCACGTCGATGTTCGACTGGCCGGACAGCAGCCATACGTCGCCAATCAGCACATTGTCAATGGTCAATTCGTTAACGGTCAATTGGAAAGGTCCGCCCGCCTTCATCTTCGGCAGGTCTACGCGCCATCGGCCATCGGCGTCGGCGGTGGTTTCTACCTTTTTCTTATTGAGGGTGACGGCAACAGCCTCGCCGGCATCGGCCTTTCCCCAAACGGGGATGGCCTTGTTACGTTGCATCACCATGCCGTTCTGGAACAGTTGGGGCAAAGTGACCTTGGCTTCCAAGGTGACAGAGCAGGCCAGCATCGTGGCCCAAAGTAATAGTCTGTAGTTCTTCATCTGTTTTAGTTGTCTTTAGTATTTGCTGCAAAAATACAAAAAAAGGGCGATGGAATGGCGGGGAATGCGGCTTTTTTGGAGAAATGAGATATTTTGAAATACTTCTGTAACATTTATATATAGGGAAGTCGCGAAATAATGAGTAACTTTGCAACAGAATTCTAATCTAAAACTTATTACAATGGCAACATCACTTAATGAAACCAAAGGCTTTTACAAGCTATCGTGGCTCCAGCGCATCGGCTTCGGCTCGGGCGACCTGGCACAGAATCTGATTTTCCAGGTAATCTGCACCTACCTGCTGTTCTTCTACACCGACATCTACGGCTTGACGCCCTCGGCAGTGGCCGTCATGTTCCTTGTAGGAAATGTGGCAAACGTTATTTGGGACCCCATTGTGGGTGCCTTGATTGACAAGAGCAACCCCCGTTACGGCAAATACCGCTCGTACCTGTTGTATGTAGGTATTCCGCTGTCGGGCTTCGCCATCCTGTGCTTCTACAACGGCTTTGCCCCGTCGCTGATCTATGCCTACGTCACCTATATCTCGATGCAGCTGCTCTATACGTTCATCAACGTGCCGTACGGAGCCTTGAACTCGTCGCTGACGCGTGACACGGACGAGATTACCATCCTAACCTCAGTACGTATGTTCATGGCTAACCTTGGCGGTCTGGCCGTTAACTCGGGTCTGCCCCTGTTCATCGCCCTGATAGCCGGCGCACCGTCCGACAGTCTGCCGAAGGATCCGTCGGCATGGTTCACTACGATGACCATCTATGCCATCATCGGCTTCTGCCTGTTAGCGTTCTGCTTCTCGCAGTGTAAGGAGCGTGTGGTGATGGATGCCAAATCCACTGAAGACGTGAAGGTCAGCGACCTGTGGATGGAGTTCCTGCGCAACCGTCCCCTGCGCGTGCTCGCCTTCTTCTTCATCACCGCTTTCGCCATGATGTCGGTGGGTAATGCCGCCGGTGCCTATTTCATGAACAGCAACCTGCACGGCTCGGCCCAGGAACTGTCTATCTTCATGGCCTTAGGTTCGCTGCCCGCCTTCCTGTTCATGCCGTTAGTGCCTTGGTTCAAGCGCATGGTCGGCAAGAAGAACATGTTCTACCTGTTCCTGACTGCCGCCATCATCGGTATGGCCATGCTCTATTTCATCTCGAAGATGGAGCATCCGAGCATGATGATGATCTACGTGGCACAGTTCATCAAGAGCACCGGCGTGATCGTGGCTACGGGCTATATGTGGGCATTAGTGCCTGAGGTGATCTCCTACGGTGAGTACACCACCGGCCGCCGCATATCGGGTATCGTCAACGCCCTGACGGGTTTGTTCTTCAAGGCTGGTATGACCTTCGGAAGCATCGTTGGTCCGGCTGTCTTAGCATACGTGGGCTACAACAGCGCCAGCATCGACCAGACGCCCTTTGCCGAAGAGGGAATCCTCTGGCTGGTCTGCGTCATCCCCGCTATCCTGCTTGCCCTCGCCATGTTCATCATCTCGAAGTATGAGCTGACCGACGAGGTTATCGACGACATCAACAAGAAGATTGAGGAGCGTAGCAAGAATGATCAATAAGCGTTTCATCACAGCGGCTTTGCTGCTGCTGTCAATCATGAGTCCCATATCGGCTCAGGGCCTGAAGGACGCCATCGGCAAATACTGTCTCATCGGCGCCGCCATCAACCAGTGGCAGAGCGACGGACAGGTGCCCGAGGCCGACGCCATCGTCGACAAGCACTTCAACTGCGCTGTCGCCGAGAACTGTATGAAGCCCGAGACACTGGCTCCCGCCGAGGGCATCTTCGACTTCCGCGTGGCC
>JAFSZU010000178.1 GCA_017455585.1 Bacteroidaceae bacterium
GCTACCCCTGTCTGATGGATTATTACGTAAAGTTGCATCCGTGTTAAGAACCGCCGTATGCGGAACCGCATGTACGGTGGTGTGAGAGGTCGGAAAACGAAAGTAGGAAGAAAACTACTTCGTTTTCCTCCTACTCGATTGTGTCTGCGTCACTTCGCAGCCCGATGCTTTAATTATTCCATCATGACCGATTGATTATTCGGTCATGATGGAATAATCATTCGGTCATGATGGAACAATCAAAATACCTGGGTGAATATGTCTGAACATATAGGCCCAGGACATAGAACGTGTAGGCTCAGGACATAGAATAAATGAGGAAGAAACGCTCAGGCGTTATATTCCTGCCAGCTCTTGATCTTGATATCCTCCAGGTCCAGGGTGGTGAAGGCTTGGATGAATGCCTTGGCCAGACGGGTGTTGGTCATGAGGGGGATATTGTGGTCGATGGCCGCACGGCGGATGCGGTAGCCATTGGTGAGCTCGCGGCGTGTGCGGTTCTTGGGCACGTTGACGATGAGGTCAAACTTATGCTGGGCGATGAGCGCCAGCACGTTGTCCTCGTCCTCTTCATCGGGCCAGCTGACGCTGCGGGCAAAGACGCCGTTCTGGTTCAGGAAGACGGCCGTGCCGCCAGTAGCATAGACATCCAGGCCTTTCTTGATGAGCTGGCGTGCGGGCTCCAGCAGGTCAAGCTTGCCCTTGGCACCGCCGGAGGAGATGAGCACGGCCTTCCTGGGGATGCGGTAGCCCGTGGCAATGAGGGCGTTCAGCAGTGCCTCGTTCATGTCGTCGCCGAGGCAGCCCACCTCGCCGGTGCTGCTCATATCCACACCCAGGACAGGGTCGGCATTCTGCAAGCGGGCAAAGCTGAACTGGCTGGCCTTCACGCCGATGCGGTCGATGTCGAACTCGCTCTTCTCGGCGCGCTGGTAGGGGGCGTCGAGCATGATCTTGGTGGCGGTTTCGATGAAGTTGCGCTTCAAAATCTTGCTGACGAAGGGGAAGGAACGGCTGGCGCGCAGGTTGCACTCGATGACCTTCACCTCGCGGTTCTTGGCCAGGAACTGGATGTTGAAGGGTCCGCTGATGTTCAGCTCGGCGGCAATCTTGCGGGCAATCTTCTTCATCTGGCGGATGGTGGAGAAATAGACGTTCTGTGCGGGGAAGACCATGGTGGCATCGCCGCTGTGCACGCCGGCATACTCGATGTGCTCGCTGATGGCGTACTCCACAATCTCGCCCTTGTCGGCCACGGCATCGAACTCTATCTCCTTGGTTTCCTGCATGAACTGCGAGACCACCACGGGATATTCGTGTGACACCTCGGTGGCGAGCTGGAGGAAGCGCTCCAGCTCCTCGTCGGAGTAGCAGACGTTCATGGCGGCACCGGAGAGGACGTAGCTGGGGCGCACGAGGACTGGGTAACCCACCTCGCTGATGAACTCCTTGATGTCCTCCAGGCTGGTGAGGGCGCGCCATGCGGGCTGATCCACACCGAGTTTGTCCAGCATGGCGGAGAACTTGTCGCGGTTTTCGGCGCGGTCGATATCCACGGGAGAGGTGCCCAGCACGGGCACGCCCTGACGGTGGAGCTTCATGGCCAGATTGTTGGGGATCTGGCCGCCCACGGAGACAATCACGCCGCGAGGCTGTTCCAGGTCAATGACATCCAGCACGCGCTCCAGTGTCAGCTCGTCGAAGTAGAGGCGGTCGCACATGTCATAGTCGGTGGAGACGGTCTCGGGGTTATAGTTGATCATGATGGACTTGTAACCCAGCTTGCGAGCGGTGTTGATGGCGTTGACGGAGCACCAGTCAAACTCCACGCTGGAGCCGATGCGGTAGGCTCCGGAGCCGAGGACGATGACGGATTTGTCGTTGTGGTAATAGGGGATGTCGTGGACAGCCTCACCCCCGACCCCTCTCCCAGGGAGAGGGGAGTAATTACCTCTGTCAGCTGCAATCCCTTTATCCTCAATGGTATATACTCCCCTCTCCTTGGGAGAGGGGTTGGGGGTGAGGCTGGGGGGTGTGGCCTGATAGGTAAAGTACAGGTAATTCGTCAGCTCGGGGTGCTCGCTGGCCACGGTGGGGATGCGCTTCACGCTGGGCAGGATGCCGCGGAGTTTGCGGTGGCGGCGCACTTCCAGGTTCTCCTTCTCCAGGTTGCCTGTGGTGGGTTTGAGCACAAAGCGGGCTATCTGGAAGTCGCTGAAGCCGGCCTGCTTGACCTCCAAGAGGAAGCTGTCCGGCAGTTCTTCCAAGGAGTTGTAGCTTTCGAGCTTATGCTTCAAATCCACAATGCGTTTCATGCGGGTGATGAACCACTTGTCAATCTTGGTCAACTCCTCGATGCGCTCTACCGTGTAGCCTTCTTCCAGAGCCTGTGCGATGGCAAAGATGCGCAGGTCGGTGGGGTTCTCCAGGGCATCGTCGAGGTCGTCAAATGCCACATGCTCGTTGCCCACGAAACCGTGCATGCCCTGTCCGATCATGCGCAGACCCTTCTGCAGCATCTCCTCGAACGAGCGGCCGATGGACATGATCTCGCCCACCGACTTCATGCTGGAGCCAATCTGGCGGCTCACACCCACGAACTTGGTGAGGTCCCAACGTGGAATCTTGCAGATCATGTAGTCGAGCGAAGGAGCCACGTAGGCGGAGTTGGTGGTGCCCA
>JAFSZU010000022.1 GCA_017455585.1 Bacteroidaceae bacterium
CGCGCACTGCACTGGGACTACGACAATCAGATGCACGTGGGCGAGATGATTGTCAACAAGCAGATTGCCGACCGCGTGGCCACCATCCTGCGCCAGCTGTTCGACGCGAAGTACCCCATCCAGCGGATGTTGCTGCCCGACGTCTATGACGCCGACGACGAGACGCAGATGCGCGACAACAACTCGTCGTGCTTCTGCTACCGCAACATCGCAGGCAGCACCAACCTCTCGAAGCATGCCCGCGGACTGGCTGTTGACATCAACACCCTCTACAACCCCTACTACAAGGACCGCGCCGACGGCACCCGCTACGTCCAGCCCGCCACCGCCGAGGCATACTGCGACCGCACATGGGACTTCCCATACAAGATCACCCACGACGACCTCTGCTTCCGCCTCTTCACCGGGGCCGGCTTCGAGTGGGGCGGCGACTGGACATCATGCAAGGACTACCAGCATTTTGAGTTAATCGAATAAACACAGGATAAGGTGTGTCCTAATAAATAAAAAGAACACACGTTATAAAGGAAACAGAAATATGAGCGAAGAACTGCAGAGAATCAATCTGGATGACTACGTCCAGACGGGCGAGGGCGGTACGGCCCTTACGTACAACCACAAAGACGGCAAGACGCTGGCCAAGCTCTTCATGCCCAGCATGGCCGCCGACACTGCCGTCAGGGAGTTCCACATCAACCAGGTGGTCTATGAGAGCGGACTGCCCACGCCGAAGCCCATCCGCCTGATTACCGACGGCACCCGCTTCGGGGCGGAGTATGAATTGATTAACAACAAACGCTCCTTCACCCGCATCATCTCGCAGGAGCCCGACCAACTGGTGCCGCTGTCGGAGCGCTTCGCCGTGCTGGCCAAACAGATACACCAGACCCCAGCCGACACCACACGTCTGCCGGACATGAGGGAACTGGTGAGCACATGGGTGGATCGGCGCGAGCAGCTGCCAGACACCTACAAGGCGCGCATCCACCGCTTCCTCGACACCGTGCCCTCCACGCCCACCTGTCTGCACGGCGACCTGCACATCGGGAACATCATCACCGACGGGAGCCGCGACCTCTGGATTGACGTGGGCGACTTTGCCTACGGTGTGCCGCAGTGGGACCTGGGCATGATGTACTACTCGTCAAACTTCATGAGTGAGGAGCGGTGCGACAACATTTTCCATCTGAACAACGCAACACTCAGGGAGCACTGGAAAGCTTTCGCGTCGGTGTACTTCGGCACGGACTCGCAGGAAGAGTTGGATGCCGAGGTCAAGAAACTGCATCCCTTTATTGCAGCCAAGGTTACCTTCCTGATTAGTAAACTGACAGACGGGAAGGGGCCTGTCTCTGAGGGCATCCTGAAACTGATCGACAAATATCTGCCGGAATGAAAAGTGAACAATGAAAAGTGAAAAGTGATGGCAAATAAACCATTAGACACCACACTGCTGGACCGCGCCATCGTGTTTGCGGTCCGCGCCCATGCCGGGACCGAGCGCCGCGGCAAGGGTTTCCCCTATATCGTCCATCCGATGGAAGCCGTGGAGATTGTGGCCACGATGACGCGCGACCAGGAGTTGCTGGCCGCCACCGCCCTGCACGATACAGTGGAAGACACAGACGTAACCGTAGAGCAGATCCGCACTGAGTTTGGCGACCGTGTGGCATCGTTGGTGGAGGCAGAGAGCGACCATACATCCCCGGATGAGAGTGGGGCTTCCAGCTGGCACGCCCGCAAGCAGGCCGCCATCGACCGCCTGGCACGTGCCTCGCACGATGCCAAGATGGTGGCTCTGGGCGACAAGCTCTCGAATATGCGGGCCATCGCCCGTGACTATGCCCAGCAGGGCGACGCCCTCTGGAGCCTCTTCCACGCTAAGGATCGCAAGGATCATGAGTGGCACTACCGCGGCCTGGCCGCCTCGCTCAGCGAACTCCGCGACACCTGGGCCTACAAGGAGTTTGAACAGCTCATCAATCAAGTGTTCGGAGAATAAAGGTGTGTTCTATAAAAAAACAAATCGACAAGACGATGAAACAGACAAGACTTTGGCTGACAGTCGCCGTTATCATTCTTTGCGGGGTCTGCATAGCTACTCGCTGCACCAGCAGCAATGACAATCCTATTGTCCAGACACAGCAGCCCACCGTCCAGCGGATTGCGGAACGCGGAATATTGCTGGTGGGCACCACGGGCGACTACCGGCCACTGTCGTACTGCGAGGCCGACGGCAACTACTGGGGCTTCGGCATTGAGGTGGCCGGGAAGATTGCCGAGCGTATCGGTGTGGGCATCGAGTACGTGCAAACCTCTTGGCCCACGCTGACAGCTGATGTGCTGGCCGAGCCGCAGACCTTCGACCTTGCCATTGGAGGCATCACCATTACCGATGCCCGCAAGGAAACGATGCTGATGAGCGACGGCTATCTGGCCAACGGCAAGACCATCCTCTGCCGCGCCGCCGATGCCGACTGTTACCAGTCGCTGGCCGACATCGACAAGCCGGAGGTGCGCGTGATGGTGAACCCGGGCGGGCTGAACGAGAAGTTCGCCAACGAGAACCTGACCCACGCACAGATCATCGTCTGGCAGAAGAACGAGGAGATTCCTACGCTCGTTGCCGAGGGCGAGGCCGACGTGATGATTACCGAAATCACCGAGGCTCCGTGGTACGTGCAAAACGACCCGCGCCTCGCCGCCCCGCTCCTGAATGTTCCCTTCACCCACGGCCAAATCGGCGTGTTGATGCGCAAGGGACAGGACGACCTCCTCGCCCTTGTCAACGCTGTCATTGCCCAGATGAAGACCGACGGCACCCTCCGCCAGCTGCATGAGAAATATGGACTGGTGTATGGCTTTTAACCTATGATGAGACCCCTATTTCACCTCCCCTGTCAAACAGTTTGTGCAGAAGCTATCGGCATCATCAAGTGAATTGAGAAAAACAAATAGCAATTATGGAAACGATAGAGTTCTTGGGCTTTGGCCTCAACGCTTGGATTACCATCGTGACAGTGTTGGGGATGTTCTCTATTCTGCTGTTCACCAAGTGGCGCAGCGATATTGTCTTCCTCGGTGCCATCGGCGTGCTCTTTGTCACAGGCGTTCTCGATGCAAAGGAAGCCTTTTCGGGCTTTAGCAGCACATCGGTCATCACCGTCGGGGTGCTGTTTGTGGTTGTGGCGGGCCTGATGCATACCGGCGTGCTGCAATGTATTGTAAGGTTTCTGCTCGGCACGCCCGACAGATACTCGAAGGCGGTGGTCCGGCTGATGATGCCCGTAGCTGTGCTGAGCTCATTCCTGAGCAACACGACGGTGGTGGCTCTCTTCGTGAATATCGTCAAGATATGGTCGAAGAAACTGAACATATCGCCCTCGAAACTGCTCATTCCCCTGAGCTATGCTTCGGGTATGGGCGGCGTATGTACCCTCATCGGTACCCCGCCGAACCTGATCATCAGCGGACTTTACGAGGAGCAGACGGGACGGGCCATGAACATTCTGGCCACGACCGTCCCTGGACTGTTCTGCTTGGCTGTCGGTGTGCTGTCAGTCATCGCCATGCGCCGTCTGCTGCCGGACCGCAAGGCTCCTGAGAGTGCCTTCGAATCGACGGGCGACTACACCGTGGAATTGCAGGTTCCGTCAGACACCCCCCATATCGGCCAGACGCTGGGCGAGGCAGGCCTCTTCCATGTCAAAGTCGGCAGCCTGATAGAGATGCATCACTTCGACGATACCCCATTGCCCATCACGGAGGACGAGCCCCTCATGGGCGGCGACCATCTGGTCTATGCCGGACAGATAGACGATTTGATTGAAATGGCATATACTCACCAGTTGGTGAGTGCCGACCACCATGTCTTTTCCATAAAGGAGCTGGATAATTATAGCAAATTGCGCACGGCATACGTCAACATCGGCAGCAGTCTGATAGGAAGAACCATCGGCGGCAGTTCTTTCGAGAAGGACAATAACATGATGCTGGCGGCTGTTGCCCGAAGCGGAGAACGCATCAATCAGGCACCGCGTAGTGTGAAGCTGCAGGTGGGCGATACGCTGCTGTTCGTCTGTCCGAAGCATTTCAACGTCAACACAGATTCTCTGAAGAGAGACCTCTACTTCTTCGACTCCGACGATGTGCCCAACTTCGGCTACGGCACGATTCTCTCCACCCTCATTATGATTACGATGGTGGTGCTCTCGGCCTTGGGCGTCATGCCGCTGCTGCAGTGCGCCTTCCTGGCTGCTGCCGCCATGCTCATCTGCCGTTGCTGCAACATGGAGCAGGCCATGCGGGCCATCAACTGGGATATCCTCATGATCTTTGCCGGCAGTGCTGTCCTCGGCCTCGCCATCCAGAAGACGGGCATCGCCGAATGGCTTGCCAACGGCATCCTTGACGTGTGCGGCACCAACCCGATTGTGGTGATGACTGCCGTGTGCTTTGTCGGTACCTTCGCCACCGAGTTCATCTCGAACACCGCAGCAGGTGCCATGTTCTTCCCCATCATGTACCATGCTGCCGAGAAGCTGGGCTATGAGCCATTCCCCTTCCTCATTGCCCTGATGATCAGCTGAGCAGCAGCTTCGCCACGCCCATCGGTTCGCCCACCCACATGCTGGTTTATGGCCCTGGTGGCTACCGCTTCAGTGACTTCATGCGCATCGGTTTGCTGATGAACCTCATCATCCTCGCCGCCAATATCTTCATTGTGAACATTGTCTATCCGCTGACACCGCTGCCATAACGGGGCGGCGACAGGACGAGAAATCCCTTACGCCATGACAGCCCACAGCCACCTCGCTATCGGTGCCGATCCTCCAGAAAGACCCGCTGGCCTATCAGTAAGCCAGGTTTTACAGGTTCGTCACTTTGGTATTCCAGATAGAGACGGAAATCATCATGTGGGAGGAGAGTCTGGGGGAGTATTAGGGGAGAGATTCTTATTCTTGAACTCCTGGTAATCTGCATAGCCCAGATAGCGTGCCAGCACATCCAATGTCGTTTCTCGTGGCGTTCCGCCTTTGCGCTATCCCCACAGTCGCATCAGTGTCGAAGTACTCACCTGCTCATGCACACGGGTCAGGATCATTTCCGATAACCGTTCGAAGTCCGACGGCGTTTACATCGTCCGTCCCGCCTCGCGTTCTATGGCCTCACAGAGTTGTTGATAGTCATGTTGCATCTTTCTGTCATTTGTTTCCGGGTGCAAAAGTAG
>JAFSZU010000179.1 GCA_017455585.1 Bacteroidaceae bacterium
AATCCTACAGCGCGTCTTTCGAAAGCAGCGTAGCCTTTCGCCCAAAATCTGTGTAATACAGATAAAAATTGAAAGCCAGAAGACAGGAAATCCGTGTAATCTGCGTAATCTGTGGTTAAAAATAACATCCGAAACTTAAATAATATGATGGTTTTCCCACGTAGAAAGACAGGGGAAAAGTGGGCGATAACGGCCATTTTGCAAAAAAAATTTCAACTTTCGACACTAATCTCTAAACTTTATTGTACCTTTGTGGCGATTTCAACAAAAATGGTGCTATATGCTGAACACTTCACCACTTTCTGTGCTCATTCACGAGCAGGCCAAGGTCTATGGCGACAAGACGGCGTTGAGCTATCGCGACTACGACACCGCCACCTGGAAGGAGATCTCGTGGCGCACGTTTTCTGATACGGTGGCGCAGGTCTCTCATGCGCTGATAGCGCTGGGCGTGGCCGAGCAGGAGAACATCGCCGTCTTCACGCAGAACAAGCCCGAGGGCATGTGCACAGACTTCGGGGCCTACGGCATCCGGGCTGTCTCCATCCCCTTCTATGCCACCAGCAGCGAGGCTCAGGTGCAATATATGATCAACGATGCCGGCGTGCGTTTCGTCTTTGTGGGTGAGCAGTATCAGTATGACACGGCGTTCCGTGTGTTCAAGCTGTGCCCCACCCTGCAGCGGCTCATCATCTTCGACCGCAAGGTGGAGCGCAACCCGCAGGATCAGGTGTCGATGTACTGGGACGAGTTCCTGGCGCTGGGCGAGGGGCTGCCTCATGCCGGTGAGGTGGCGCGTCGTGTGGCCGCCGTGGAGCCCGGCGACCTGGTGAACATCCTCTACACCAGCGGCACCACGGGAGCCTCCAAGGGCGTGATGCTCACCCATCGCATGTATGCCGCCGCCATCCCCGCCAACGACAAGGTGATGGACCTCTCAGAGAACGATGTCATCATGTGCTTCCTGCCCTTCACCCACGTCTTCGAGCGCGCGTGGAGCTACTGGTGCCTGAGCCGCGGCTGCCAGCTGGCCATCAACCTGCGGCCGCAGGATATACAGATGACGCTGCGCGAGGTGCACCCCACGTGCATGGCCGCCGTGCCGCGTTTCTGGGAGAAGGTGTATGCCGGTGTGCAGGAGAAGATTGCCTCCAGCAGTGCCCTCCAGCAGAAGCTGATGCTGGACGCGCTGGCCGTGGGCAAGCGCTATAATGTGGACTACAAACTACGGGGCCTGGAGCCGCCGTTGCAGCTGCGTCTGCGCTACAAGTTCTACGAGATGACCATCATCGCCCTGCTGAAGAAGACGCTGGGGCTGGAGAACGCCAACTTCTTCCCCACCGCCGGTTCCTTCATACCTCCCGCCATCGAGGAGTTCGTGCACAGCTGCGGCATCAAGATGACAGCGGGCTATGGCATGACGGAGACCACCGCCACCGTCAGCTGTGACTGGCACCATGCGCCCGTGAGCATCGGCTCAGTGGGGCGTGTGCTCGACGGCATAGAAATCAAGTTCGGCGAGCAGAACGAGATCCTGCTGCGCGGCGACACCATCACCAAGCAGTACTACCGCAAGCCCGAGATCACTGCCCAGGCCTACGACGAGGACGGCTGGTTCCACACCGGCGACTGCGGATACATCAAGGACGGCGAGCTCTACCTGACCGACCGCATCAAGGATCTCTTCAAGACCTCCAACGGCAAATATATCTCGCCACAGGCACTGGAGTCCAAGTTCGTCGTTGACCGATACATCGACGAGGTGGCCATCATTGCCGATGAGCGCAAGTTTGTCTCGGCACTCGTCATCCCCGATTATAACCTGCTGGAACAGTGGGCCAAGGAGAATGGCGTCGGTTTCGAGAGCCGCGAGCAACTGTGCGCCAACCCCATCATCAACCAGATGGTGCAGTCTCGCATCGAGACCCTGCAGCAGGAGTTTGCCCACTACGAGCAGGTCAAGCGCATCACCCTCCTGCCCGAACCCTTCTCCATGCAGCGCGGCGAACTCACCAATACGCTCAAAATCAAGCGACCCGTCATCGCCAAGAACTATCAGGCACAGATTGATGCCATGTACGCGGAGAGCTGAAAGTTGAGAGTTGAGAGTTGAAAGTTGAGAGTTGAAAGTTGAAAGTTGTCCAATTGTAAATTGTCAAATCGTCCAATAGAAGCGTGATAACAGCAGAGCAACTCAAGGAAATACAGGAGCGCACAGAAGCGCTCAACCACTACCTCGACATCCCGCGCAAGCAGATGGAATATGAGGAGGAACAACTGCGCACACAAGCTCCCGACTTCTGGGAAGATGCCAAGCGCGCAGAGCAGCAGATGAAGAAGGTCAAGGGTCTGGAGAAGTGGATCAAGGGCTACGCCGAGGTGCGCACCCTCGCCGACGAGCTGGCCACCGCCTTTGACTTCTACAAGGAGGAACTGGTGACGGAGGAAGAGGTGGATGAGATATACACTCGTGCCATTGCCGCCATCGAAGGGTTGGAGCTGCGCAACATGCTGCAGCAGCAGGAAGACCCCATGGATGCCGTGCTCAAGATCAACTCGGGCGCCGGTGGCACCGAGGCACAGGACTGGGCGCAGATGCTCATGCGCATGTATATGCGGTGGGCCGAGCAGAACGGCTACAAGTGTGTGGTCAGCAACCTCCTGGAGGCCGACGATGCCGGCATCAAGTCATGCACGCTCGAGATTATGGGAGAATACGCCTACGGCTACCTCAAGGGCGAGAACGGCGTGCACCGCCTAGTGCGTGTGTCGCCCTACAATGCCCAGGGCAAGCGCATGACGTCCTTTGCATCGGTCTTCGTCACGCCACTGGTGGACGACTCCATCGAGGTGAACATTGAGCCAGCACGCATCTCATGGGACACCTTCCGCAGCAGCGGTGCCGGCGGACAGAACGTGAACAAGGTGGAATCCGGCGTGCGTCTGCGCTACCAGTACAAGGACCCCTACACGGGCGAGGAGGAAGAAATCCTCATCGAGAACACCGAGACGCGCGACCAGCCCAAGAACAAAGAGAACGCCCTGCGGCTGCTGCGCTCCATGCTCTATGACAAGGAGTTGCAGCACCGTATGCAGGAACAGGCCAAAGTGGAGGCGGGCAAGAAGAAGATTGAATGGGGTTCGCAGATCCGCTCCTACGTCTTCGACGACCGCCGCGTCAAGGATCACCGCACGGGCTACCAGACCTCCGACGTGGGTGCCGTCATGGACGGCAAGATTGACGGCTTCATCAAGGCCTATCTCATGGAGTTCGGGGGAGAGAATTGAGAATTGAAACTTGAAACTAAAACAACATATCATTATGAGTAAAGCAAAGAAAGAGACGCGCGCAGCCAAGCGTGCTGCCCGCGAAGAGAAACAAGCCAAGCGTGTCATTAACTGGATTGTAGGCGCCATCGTTATTCTGTTCGTAATCATGGCCGTCTATGCGTTCCTCGTCTGATAGCACATGGCACAGGAAATCGAACGCAAGTTCCTGGTGAAAGGCGACGCCTACAAGGTGCTCGCCTTTCATCATTATCACATCCAGCAGGGTTACATTGCGAGCGGTAACGGGCGCACGGTGCGGGTCCGCATCCGCGACGAGCAAGGCTTCCTCACCATCAAGGGACCCAGCCGCGATGGCGGCCTCTCGCGTTATGAGTTTGAGACGGAGATAGCCGTCAGTGATGCGCGCGACCTCATGCAATTATGCGAACCCGGCATCATCGACAAAACGCGCTATCTGGTCAGAAGCGAAGACGGACACACCTTCGAGGTCGATGAGTTCTATGGTGACAACGACGGCCTTGTGATGGCTGAAGTGGAGCTGCAAGCCCCCGATGAACCCTTCCAGAAGCCCGACTTCATCGGTCAAGAAGTCACCGGTGACCGCCGGTACTATAACTCGCACCTGCGCCGCTACCCCTTCCGTCTCTGGAAAGGGCAATAATCTGCGGTGACAGGAGGAGAATCATCTTTTCAACGATTACGCCAGTGTGACGTGCTGTGCAAGGACGGGATGATTGAGGAAGATGGCGGCCGAATCGTTGAAGTTATCGGGTTGCTCAGTGGTGAAGAAACGTGCAGCCCCCCCTTGGGAAAGACGTGCTTCCATGGTCGGATGGCGGCGCAGATAGCTCTTCAAGCTGTTGGCCACATATTCTCCCTGGGACATAAGTTGGATATGCGCGGGCGTATAGGCGCGTACCTTATTGTATAATAAAGGGAAATGTGTGCAGCCAAGAATAATGGCATCAATCAGCGGGTCCCGTGCAAGCAGGTGGTTGATATTCTTCTGGACAAAGTAGTCGGCACCATCCGATTCATATTCATAGTTCTCAACAAGTGGCACCCACATGGGACAAGCTTCACCCGTGACCGTGATGTCAGGGTGAAGTTTGGCCAGTTCAAGTTCGTATGTGTGGCTGCGGACGGTTCCCTGAGTGGCCATGATGCCGATATGACGGGTGTGGGTGATGTCACCCACAGCCTCGACCGTGGGACGGATGACACCCAGCACGCGGCGTGTAGGCAAGCCATCGGTGTCTGTTCCGGAAGGCGGAAACAGCCGCGGCAAGTCCCGTTGCTGGATGGTGCGCAGCGCCTTTGCAGAAGCGGTGTTGCAAGCCAGTATCACCAAGGGACACCCCTGGTCAAACAGATGACGCACAGCCTGCAAAGTGAACTCATAAACGAGTTCAAAGGAGCGGGGGCCATAGGGCGCACGGGCATTATCTCCCAAGTACAGATAGTCATACTGGGGCATGGCTTGACGAATCTCCCGAAATACCGTCAGACCGCCATAGCCACTGTCAAAGATGCCGATGGGACGCATGACACGTTAACACGTTGACACGTTGACACGTTAACAATTTAGCTGTAGATGAGGAGCGTTTGCTAATTTGTTAACGTGTCAACGTGCCAGCGTGTTAGTTTGTTTTGATGCCGAGTTTAATGAGGATAGCCTCTGTGACATCCACGCCCATGGCGGGATTGATGAAAGGAAGGGTGTTCCCGTCGGTGTTGAGGATGAACATGAATCCCTGTTCAGCTCCCACGGCCTTGAGGGCCTCGTTCAGACGATCCAAAAGAGGCTTGTGCATATCATCCTCTGCCTTCTTCAGGAGTTCACGACTCTCTCGACGGAACTTGGTGCTCTTCTCCATCAGTTCCTGCAGTTCAGCCTGACGCTTCTGCATGATGCTGGCGGGGAAGTCCTTCTGTCCATGCAGGAACTCGGCGAATTTGCGCTGGAACTCTTCTTCAAAGCGGGTGGCCTCAGCCTCATACTTCTTCTTGAGCTCGGCAAAGCTCTCCTTGGCTTTGGCAAATTCAGGCATCTGTTCGTAAACGGCATTGTAGCTGAGATAGCCGAAACGTGCCACCTGGGGCTGCTGGGTCTGCTCGGCGACTTCTGCTGCCGGTTGTTCTGTGGCCTCTTGCGCCATCACACCGAATGGGAGGGCCAGAAGGAGTGAAAAGATGACTTTTTTCATAGTAACAATTGGTCTTAGTGTATTATCGTAGGGCCATACCCCCGTGTATGGCCTGAGAAATCAGTGTTGCCGGCCATACACGGGGGTATGGCCCCACCACTTCAGAGTCCCAGAGCCTTCTTGAGCTCGGGAGTGACATCGGTTGACAATTTGGTGTTGATGAAGGGAACGGCACCAGAGGACGTGTCCATGATATAGACATAGCCACCCTCTTCGCCTACCTTCTTGACGGCGGTGAGGACCTTATCCTGAATGGCCTGCAGTTTCTCCATCTGTGCCTTCTGGAAGGCCTGCTGATTATCTGCCACACTCTGCTGGTAGCGTTGATAGAGGTCGTTGAGCTCCTGTTCCCGTCGTGCACGCACGTTCTCGAGGAGGTTGGCTTGCTCTTTCTGGAAATCATCGGCCTTCTTCTGGAGTTCTTCCTGCATACGCTTCTGGTCGGCCTCATATTGCTGTCCGAGCGTCTGCAGTTCTGTGCGCATGGTGGCGGTTTCAGGCAGGGCTTCCATCAGCTCCTGCGCATTGAAGTGGCCGAACTTCTGGGCCATAAGGGTGAAGGGTGCAAGCATGAGTAATGCTGCAAAGAGAATCTTTTTCATAGGATTTATTGTTGTTTGTTGTAATTTATGTGACTTGTGGTCTTATAGAACCAATAAGACTTGGATTATTGCCCCAGTCCTAATTTGGCCAGGACCTCGCTGGAGATATCAATCTTGGGAGAGGCAAAAATGATGCCGCTGTCACTGGCACGGTCGAGGACAAGGCTGTAGCCGCGTGTCTCGCAGATGTCCTTGACAGCATTGTAGATTTCATCGTTGATGGGCGCCATGAGGCTCTCGCGCTTCTTGAAGAGCTCGCCCTCGGGACCGAAGTATTTCTTCTTCAGATTGGCGGCCTCCTTTTCCTTGGCCACGATGGCTTCCTCGCGCTCTTTCTTCTGCTCTGCGCTGAGGAAAACCGCCTCTGACTGATAGGTCTTGTAAAGTTTCTGGGCCTCGGTGTTGAGAGCCTCGACTTCTGCCTGCCACTTGCGTGAGACTTGGTTCAACTGTTCATTGGCACGCTCGTAGGACGGCATGTTCTTGAGAATATACTCCATGTCGATAAGCACGAACTTCTGTGCGTGCAGGGGCTGCGTTGCACCGAAAGCGCAAGCTGCCAAGAGGATAATCAATATTTTTTTCATATACAAATGATGAATGGTGAACGATGAATGATGGTTGAGGCGGGACGCGCGAATACGCGCTACACCCAACCGAATTATGAATTGTGCATTATGAATTGAGCATTATGAATTGTACATTATGAATTGTGCATCATGAATTGTGCATCATGAATTGTGCATTATGAATTATGAATTGTCCTCAGAACTCTTGTCCAAGGATGAAGTGGAACTGGCTGCCGCCGTAGGTCTTGCTGCCGAATACCTTGTCAAAGCCGTAGGCCCAGTCGATACCGAGCAATCCGACCATGGGCAGGAAGATGCGCACGCCTGCACCGGCAGAACGCTTCATGTCAAAGGGGTTGAAGTTCTTGAGGTCGTTCCACGCATTGCCGCCCTCGGCGAACGCGAGGCCATAGATATTGGTGCTGTTGCTGAGGATGAAGGGGTAACGCAGCTCCACGGTAAAGCGGTCGTAGGCATAGCCGGTGTAGCCGCGCGGGGTCAGGGAGCCGTTGTCATAGCCTCGCAGACCGATGGTCTCGGTGGCATAGCTGTAGGAATAGCCGCTCATGCCGTCACCGCCGACGTAGAATGTCTCGAAGGGAGACTTCTTGTTGGCATTGTAGCTGCCGAGGAGACCAAACTCGACACGTGTCATGAGCACAGGGCACTTGACGCCTGCAGAGAGAGCGGTATAGGTTCTGCTCTTGAACTTCCACTTGTGGAACTCGATGAACTTGTACTTCTTCTGCAGCTCGTCCATATAGGTGCTGGAGTTGTAGTCGTTGCCCAGCGAAGCATAGTCGCGCCCGTCCCAGAGGGAGTAGGGCGGTGTGGCACTGACCGAGAAGAGGAACTCGGACCCCCGGCGCGGATAGATGGGATTGTCGGTGGATGTGCGTGACAGGCTGAGGCTGATGGCGATATTGTTGCACGTACCGTTGGTGATGAGGAAGTACTCCCAGTCCTTCAAGCTGTAGCGCGTGTAGCTGACATCTGCCGAGAGGTGGAAATAGTCGTCGGGCCAGTTCAGGCGCTTGCCCCATCCAAGTGAGAAACCATAAATCTTCACATACTTGTCTGGGTCGTAGAAGTTCTCATAGTAGTTGCCATAGCTGGAGCCGTAGCCGTAGAGGTAGTTGTAGTAGGAGTTGTAGTAGCTGCTGTTGTAGTAGCGGTCGCTGACATCAGTCTGCTTGGAGTAGAAAGCCGAGAAGGAGAGCGAGTTGGGCCTCTTGCCTCCGAACCACGGGTTCAGGTAGTTGATGCTGTAGGCCTGATAGTACTGTCCGTTGGTCTGTCCGCTGATGCTGAAGGTCTCGCCGTTGCCCTGCGGCATGATGCCACGTCTCAGGCCCTTGGGGTTGAGCAGGTTTGCCATGGAGAAGTTGCTGAACTTGAGACCCAGTTTGCCGATGACGCCCGTCTGTCCGTAACCAAGCGAGAACTCCACCTGGTCGGTGCTTTTGGGTTCAAGGTTCCATGTGAGATCCACAGTGCCGTTATCGGGGTCGGGCTTCAGGTCGGGTTTGATGGCCTCGGGGTCAAAGTGGCCGAGCGATGCCAGCTCGCGGTAGGTGCGCTCGTAGGCACTCTTGGAGAAGAGGTCTCCCGGCTTGGTGCGCAGCTCGCGGCGAACGACGTTCTCATAGACGCGGTCGTTGCCCACGATGTTGATCTTGTTGAAGTAGGCCTGGCGGTTCTCCTCGATGCGCATCTCCAGGTCGATGCTGTCTCCCACGATGTTCACCTCCACGGGCGTGAGGCGGTAGAAGAGGTAGCCGTTGTCATAGTAGAGGTTACCCACGGCATCATCGTCCTTGTTCAATCGCTTGTCCAGCTGTGTCTGGTCATAGACATCACCCTTTTGCATGCGCAAGGTGCGGTTGAGGGCATCTGTGCTGTAGATGGTGTTGCCCACCCACTCGACGTTGCGCAAGTAGTATTTCTGTCCCTCTTCCACATTGATGTAGATATCTACTGAATTGTCGTCATGCGCCACCACACTGTCCGAGATGATGCGTGCATCGCGGTATCCCAGCGAGTTATATTTCTCGATGAGTCGCTCTTTGTCACCCTTCCACCGCTCTTCGATGTATTTGCGTGAGCGGAACCAACTGCTGAGTTTTCCCTTTTCCTTGGTCTTCTTGAAAGCACCGTTCTTGAAGAGCGTACCCTTAATCTGCTTCATTGCCAGCGCCTTGTTGCCCCGGACAGTGATGCTGTTAACCTTCACCTTGTCCTTGCGCGAGACGTTCACGTCGAGGATGACCTTTCCGGGATCCGTCACATCGTCGTGCTGCACGAACTCTATCTCGGCGTTCTTGTAGCCCTTGTCATCATAGTATTTCTTTCCCCACGTGCGCGCGCGATTTAATATATTGGTGTTGATCTGTGCCTCCTTGACCAGTCCCAGCTTCTTCTCCAGATCCTCTCGCTCGCTCTTCTTGACGCCGTTGATATTGATCTGCGAGATGCGCGGCTGTGCCGTGAGCTGGATGCGCAGGAAGACGCTGTCCCCCACGATGCTGTCTGCCAGGATGGCCACCTTGGAGAAGAGTCCGTGTTTCCAATAGCGTCGTGTGGCCATGGTGATTTCTTCTCCGGGAATCTTCACCTTCTGGCCGATAGCAAGGCCCGAAAGGCCGACAAGCATATAGTCATCGTATGTCTTGACCCCCTCCACACTGATGCCTCCGATGTAGTATTCCTGTGGCGTGCGCTGGTAGTCCACGGTGGGATTGACCACACGCTCTTGTACTTGTGCATGCAGGAGTGACGCCCAGAACAGTGCGACCACGGTCGCCAAATATGTCAGTTGCTGTCTCAATGCTTAATTCTCAATTATCAACAACGGAAAACACAGAAACCCTCTGAAATACCCGGAAACATATCCGCTCTTTCCGCTTCTTTCCCGTTATTTCTGTTGTCCAATTCTCAATTCTCAATTCACTCCCTCCACCTGCTCGCTGGTCTTGCCGTAACGGCGTTCACGACTCTGGAAGTCGGCAATGGCGCGGTGCAGACATTCCTCATCGAAGTCTGGCCAGTAGGTGTCGCAGAAATAGAGCTCGCTGTAGGCAGCCTGCCACAGCAGGTAGTTGCTGATGCGGTATTCGCCGCCGGTGCGGATGAGCAGGTCGGGGTCGGGCATGAAGCTTGTCTGCAGGTGCTCGCTGATGACCTCTTCTGTGATGGCTTCTGGGGCGATGCCCTCGCGTGCGATGTCCTGCAGTGCCTTGGTGAGTTCCCACCGGGAGCTGTAGCTGAGAGCGATGACAACGGTCATTCTCTTGTTGTTGCGTGTCCGATAGGCCAGACCGTTGACACACTCCTGCACCTGCACCGGCAGACGGGCGATGTCACCGATAACGCGGAAACGCACGTCGTTCTTCATGAAGATTTCATCCTCCACGCTGTCCAGCAGCAGCTGCATCAGAGCCTTCACTTCTTCTTCGGGACGGTTCCAGTTCTCTGTGGAGAAGGTGTAGAGTGTGAGGAACTTCACGCCGAGGCGTGTGCATTCCGATGTGATTTTGCGCACAGTTTCCACGCCTTCTGTGTGTCCTGCCATACGTGGCAGTCCCTTGGCCTTGGCCCAACGGCCGTTCCCGTCCATCGTGATAGCGATGTGTGTGGGTATGCGGCTTCTGTCAAATTCTACCATATTTTCGTTTAGCGTTTAATGGGTCTCAACTTTCAACTCTCAACTCTCAACTTTCAACTCTCAACTCTCAACTTTCAACTCTCAACTTTCAACTTTCACCTTAATTATTGCACCTGCGGTATTTGGGTGATATGTCATAGGTGAGTGTCACCAGCAGCAGTTGGTAGGCATCCCGGTTCTTGAAGACATCTCCCTTGATGCCGTAGGGGTCTGAGAGATGAGTTGGCAGGTCTGCATCGTCCAGTTTGTCTGACGTGGAGAAGCGGACGGTCCACTCTATTCCAAGATTCAGCCGCGGTTTGAGCTTATAGCGGAAGCCCGCTCCCACGGGAATCGCCAGTCCGCCTGTGGTCTCTCCTCCGCCGCCGAATCCGATGCAGAACCCCACTCCGGCCAGCATGTAGGGTGTCCAGCGGTGCAGTCCCTTGTAGGCAGCTCCCATGCCGTAGCCCAGGAAGTTCATCTCAAACTGCGCACCCACATCGACGACATTTCTGCTGAAGTGGATGGAAGCAGCCTGTGTGCCGCCCTCGGCGGTCTTGCTCAACGGGTCTGTGGGGATGAATACCCCCTCCGTGTCCCCGCTGATATGTCCCATCGCCAGATTGGTCTTGATGACCATGCGCTGGTTCAGGTTGCGGCGCCAGATGGCCATCGCGGCCAGTCCCGGACTGGTGAGGAAGCCGCCACCGGCATCGCCCACATAGGAACTCAGTCCCACGCCGCCGCCGATTTCCTGCTGGTATTCCAGCACATCGCCTTGCTGTGCCGCGGCGGTGGCAGCCATCAGCACAACCATCAGGAGTGTCGTCAGCCTACAGCCCATAGTCATTGTAGCGGACACGCCAGAGCTGGTCGCCCGCCATGAGCCAAATGTATTCGCCCACGACGGTGGCTGTGATGGGAGCAGTGGTGCCAACCGGAATCTCTGGTATCGTCAGGTCTTCATCGGCGTACCAGTTCAGTCCGTTGTCATAGCTCACATAGATGGCATCCAGAGCGGTATGTTGACCGCTCCAATCGTGGTCTCCCAGTGCGTATAGCCAGTCGTTGTAGGCCAGCAGCACAGGGTTTCTCCATCGGGGCAGGTAATCATTCGAGGCATTCTCGTCGGTCATGAGAATCCAGGGTTCGTCGGCTCCCTCCAACAGGCTCCATTGGAATAGCGGTGCTGCTGCATCGCCATCGACCACGTCGGCACAGAGCAGCACGCGACGGTTGCCGTTGTCCTGTGTGTAGGCCACGGCGGCAGAGGGCAGTTCAAAGAGCATCTGTTCCACAGGAATGGGTGTCCATGTAACGCCGTCTGTGGAAGAGGCCATGTAGTACGGTGTGCTGACGCGGGTATCGTGTATGGCTGCATGCAGAAGCGTTTCCGAGGCTGCCACGAGGTGTACGCCCACGGCTTCGTCCTCTTGTGCCACCTCTGTCCAGTTGACGCCATCAGAGGAGCAAGCCAGTTTTCCCCAGGACGTGTTCATCCACAGTTTGCCATGATAGCAGACAGCACTGCGGACATCTGCTGCTATCGGCAGTCCCGTGCACTCCTGCTCCGTCCACGCGGGACTGTCTGTGGCGGTTGAGCGTGCACAGAAGACGGTGCCCGTTGCTGTGCTGCTCAGCACCACAGCCTCGCCACCCTGCATCAGCATCCGGGCCTCTGTGCGCCCCGTCATTGCCGGGATGCCCGACAGCGGCTGCCACGTATATTCCAGCGCATTGTTAGTGCGCACGTTCAGAGTCATGCGATACTCGCGGTATCCACTGCCGTCGTATGCATAGCAACGGAACAATAGGGGTGCTGAGAAATCAATGCTGTCACTGGAAGAGTAGAGTGTCCACTGAGAGGTGTCTGCCTCGGCAGCATAGACAATCGTTCCGTCGCCAGTGATGGTGGCCACGGTCTTCAGCTCGGTCTCAAGAGGGAATGCTTCGGTATTGAATATCCTCCTATTCACTTGGTCGATGGTGAGGGCATAGAGGCTGCCGTTGAACGTGATGGTGTAGGTGCTGTCTCCGCCTGTATAAGAGGTGGTGTGCACCGTCCGCTTCATTTTCCCAAGGGTGAAACTCTTGATGGCACAGTCACTCGTATAGACGTATGAATCGTCTGAACTGGAGCTGCACGCACCCGTTATGATGAGTGTGACCAGCAGTGCCAACAGGCTATATTGTGTTCTTGTCTTCATCGGTTGTGTGTCAAAAACGGCTGCAAAAGTACGGAATTAAACGTTAAACGCTAAACGTTAAACGAAAAAATATGCGCTCCACACCTCTTAATTAGGTAAAATTAACGTGAACGGGGCGTCCTTTAGGGTCTGTTTGGATTTGTGGAGCCCGCACGCCGTCACCCAGAAGCAGCGGCGACCGTTCTATATATGCCTCGTCCCACAGGTCGGCATCGATGAATGACTGCAAGGTTTGTGCACCACCCTCGACCAAGAGAGACTGATAGTGCATGGTGCTGGGGTGCATAGTGTCTTTTGAGTGCATAGTGCTGGAGTGCATAGTGCTGGAGTGCATAGTGCTGGAGTGCATAGTGCATAGTGATTGTTGTGACTCTGGCTTCCCATTGGCAAAGGTATCACTATGCACTCCAGCACCATGCACTATGCACTCAGAATCACTATGCATAGTGCACCTCGATAACACCAAACGCTCCGGGCTCTTCCCAGGCCAGTATCGCGTGGTCAGGCCGGGCTGGTCCAGTTCCCATGTGCGACGTCCCACCAGGATGGCCTCGTGGGTGGCGCGCAGGCGGTGCACCAGCATCTGCGTCCATGGCGTGGAGAATTGCACCGCAGGGCCGTCGGCCTGGCTTTCGCGCCGGCGGTCGATGTAGCCGTCGGCACTCTGGGCCCATTTCAATGTAATATAAGGTCTGTGCAGCGTGTGCTGGGTCATGAACTTGCGGTTCAGCCAACGGCATTGCGCCTCCAGCACCCCCACCACCACCTCTGCACCCGCCTCGCGCAGCAACTGTATGCCGCGACCTGCCACCTTCTCGTTAGGGTCCATACATCCCACCACCACACGTCGGAAGCCCTTCTCTACCAACAACGCCGCGCACGGAGGTGTCTTGCCCCAGTGGCTGCACGGCTCCAGACTCACGTAGATGGTTGCCTCGCGCAGCAGGGCCTCGTCCTCGGCTCGCACACTGCGCACGGCGTTCACCTCGGCGTGTGGACCGCCGTAGCGGCGGTGCCATCCCTCTCCCAGGATGCGTCCATGATGCACAATCACTGCCCCCACCATAGGGTTCGGGGCTGTCGTCAGTTCACCATGTCTCGCCAACTGCAGGCAGCGAGCCATGTATTTCTCGTCTTCGGTCATCGGGGTGAAGTGTAGTTTCAATGAGATATTTGATGGGTTACATCGGCAAAGATACATGTGTTTTTTGAGTCCTCAAAGCGTTTCACGTTTTTTTGCATAATATGGCAGCAATATGGCAGAAAAAACACATGCGGTCGTGAAGGGCTTTGCGTGCGGTCGTGAAGGGCTTTACATGCGGTCGTGAAGGGCTTTGCGTGCGGTTGTTCAGAAGCTCACAGACGCACCCCTTCCCTGTGTGGCGTGCTCAGTAGATGCTGAGTAAAACGACAGAAAAAGCGGGGGGAAGGAAAAAAACTTGGATAAATGTGTGGAGGGTTGCGGGAAATTGTTTACATTTGCCCGCGAAAACACCGTAAGATGTCTTGATGATTCACCTCAAGCTACCCTTTGATGACATCCGTCGCCTCAGTTTTTATCTGGCGATGGAGGAGTTTGCGGCGCGACAGCTGCGCCTCGAAGAAGATGCCTTCTTCCTCTGGCAGGTGGAGCCTACGGTCATCTTCGGGCGCAATCAGGTCATTGAGAATGAGGTGAATCTGGACTACTGCCGCGCGCACGGCATCCAGTTCTACCGCCGCAAGAGCGGGGGCGGATGTGTCTATGCAGACAGGTCCAATGTGATGATGAGCTACATCACACGCTCCGACGAGGTCACCACCACCTTCTCCCATTATATGCAGATGGTCTGCGAGATGCTGCAAGACTTGGGGCTGCCCGCCACCAGCACACAGAACAACGACGTGCTCATCGGCGGCCGCAAGGTGTCGGGCAATGCCTTCTACCACCTGCCCGGGGTGAGCATCGTCCACGGCACCATGCTCTTCGACACCGACATGCAACACATGCTCCACGCCATCACGCCGCCACAGCAGAAACTGGACAAACACGGCGTGCAGAGCGTGCGCCAGCGCATCACGCTGCTGCGGGAGCACACCAGTCTGTCCATCAACGCTTTCAAAGAGTTTGCCGTGCAACGGCTCTGTGACAAGGAGCTTTGCCTGAACGGCCAAGATGTCCTCGCCATCGAAACCATCGAACAAGAATACCTTAATCCTACATTTATCTATGGAAAAGAAAACCTGCCTCTATGACCGCCACGTGGCACTCGGCGCACTGATGTCGCCCTTCGGCGGATTCATCATGCCCATCCAGTACACCAACATCACCGACGAGCACAATGCCGTGCGCCAGCACTGCGGCGTCTTCGATGTCAGCCACATGGGCGAAGTGCGCGTCACGGGTCCCGATGCCGAACGCTATGTCCAGCACATCTTCACCAACGATGTGGCCGGAGCTCTTATCGGACAGATATACTATGGCATGATGTGCTACCCCGACGGCGGCACCGTCGATGATCTGCTGGTCTATAAGATGGGCGAGAATGACTTCTTCCTCGTCATCAACGCCGCCAACATCGACAAGGATGTGGCGTGGATGAACGAGCAGAAAGCCGGCTTCGACATCGTTCTCGACCACCAGAGCGACTACTACGGCCAGCTGGCCGTGCAAGGCCCCGAGGCAGAAGCCGTCGTGGAGGAAGTGCTGGGATTGCCCTGTGCCGAATTGACGTTCTACACCGTGAAGACCATCGGCGATGTGATTATCTCCCGCACCGGTTACACTGGCGAGGACGGCTTTGAAATCTATGGTTTTCATGAGTTTATCCAGGAGTGCTGGGACAAGCTCATCGAGAGCGGACGCTGCAAGCCCTGCGGACTTGGCTGCCGCGACACGCTCCGTTTTGAAGTAGGTCTGCCGCTCTATGGCGACGAGCTCAGTGCCGACATCTCTCCCGTCATGGCGGGGCTCTCCATCTTCGTCAAGCTGGACAAAGCAGAGTTCATCGGCAAGGAAGCCCTGGCAGCGCAGAAGGCCAACGGCGTGCCGCAGAAACTTGTGGGCATTGAGCTGGCCGACAAGGCCATCCCCCGCCACGGCTATGCCGTGCTGAAAGACGGCGAGGTCGTAGGCGAAGTCACCACGGGCTACCACTGCCTCTCGGTCGATAAGAGTGTCTGCATGGCTCTCGTCAAGACGGAATACGCCAAGCTCGGCACAGAACTGGAAGTGCAGATCCGCAAGAAGACCTTCCCCGGCGTGGTGGTGAAGAAGAAGTTCTATGATAAACACTATAAGAAATAAGATATTAAGAAAATAAGATATTAAGAAAATAAGATATTAAGAAATAAGATATTAAGAAAAGGGATGATAAGGAATAATCTGCTGGCAGAACTAAGTAAGAAGTTTGGTTTGCGCATGATTAAATTGCATAAGTTTCTACGTGAAGAACGGAAAGAATATGTCATCTCCCATCAAATCTATAAATCTGGCACGAGCATAGGTGCGAATATTGCAGAAAGTAAATATGCGCAAACGAAACCTGATTTCATAACTAAGTTAAGCACAGCTTTAAAAGAAGCTGGCGAGACAGACTATTGGATAGACCTTTTGTTCTTTTCAGAGACCATCGAACAGAAAGAATATGATTCTCTAAAAAACGATTTAAATATAATAATAGGTACACTAATCAAGGTAATTAAGAAAACAAGAGACAACATGGGTAATGAGTAATCCCCCTCCTTTCTTAATTTTCTTATTATCACAATTTCACATTTTTCTATTATGGCAAACTTTGAAGCAGGACTCTATTACAGCGAGTCACACGAGTACGTTCGCGTAGAAGGCGAATTTGGTTACATTGGTATTTCCGACTATGCTCAGCACGCTCTGGGCAACGTGGTGTATGTGGATATGCCGGAGGTCGATGACGAGGTCACCGCAGGTGAGGAGTTTGGCGCCGTGGAGAGCGTCAAGGCCGCCAGCGACCTGATTGCTCCCGTCAGTGGCACCGTCGTAGAGGTCAACGAAGCCCTGGAGGACGAGCCCGAGCTCCTCAACAAGGACGCTTTCGCCAACTGGATTATCAAGGTTCAGCTCTCCGACCTCTCCGAGCTCGACGCCCTCATGGACGTGGAAGCCTACAAGGCCCACTGCGAAGCATAAATTAACAAACCACAGATTTCGCAGATTAAACAGATTCAATACCCAGTGGTTTCCATATTTCTATCCATTATTTCTCAGATTCTCTTGCTCTATACTATGAAGTACAGAAGACCTCAAGGCTCTGAAATCTGTGGAATGATGAACAGAAATTGATGGAAACAAATGTAATAAGAATCCGTGGAATCTGTGAAATCTGTGGTTCCTTAAAGTTCTAAGCTATGCAATTCAAGTATTTCCCACATACCGAAGAAGACTTGCAGGAGATGCTAGCAGTGACAGGCGTGAAGAGTGTCCACGACCTCTTCGCCGACGTGCCCGAGGCAGCACGCTTCAAGCGTGACTATGAGCTGCCCGAGGCTCTCTCCGAGACCGACCTGCGCCTCTTCTTCGAGCAACTGACGCATCCGCTCAACACCCAGCAGTTCATCTGCTTTGCCGGTGCCGGATGCTATGACCACTACGCCCCCAGTGTGGTGCAGAACATCATCCAGCGCAGCGAGTTCCTGACCTCCTACACACCCTATCAGGCCGAGATCTCACAGGGCACGCTGCACTACATCTTTGAATACCAGTCGATGATTGCAGAGCTGACAGGCCTGGACATCTCCAACGCCTCGATGTACGACGGTGCCACCGCCACTGCCGAGGCCATGATGATGGCGTGGGGCAACACCAAGAAGGCTACCCGTGTGCTTGTCAGCGAGACCCTTGACCCGAAGGTGCGCCGCGTGGTGGATACCTATGCCCACTTCCACGGCGTGCCCCTCCAGCTCATACCCTCCAAGAACGGTGCCCTCGACCGTGCCGCCCTCGACAAGGAACTGGCAGAAGGCGGCGTGGCAGGGGTCATCGTGCAACAGCCTAACTATTATGGCATTGTGGAGGACTACACAGGCATTGCCGATGCCGTCCATGAGCAGAAGGGCATCTTTGTCATCAACGCCAACCCCAGCGACCTCGCCATCCTGAAGACACCGGGAGAATGGGGTGCAGACGTGGCCGTGGGCGACGGCCAGAGCCTCGGCATCCCGATGACCTTCGGCGGTCCGGGCGTGAGCTTCATGGCCTGCACGGAGAAGCTCATCCGCAAGATGCCCGGTCGCATTGTCGGACAGACACTCGACAACCGTGGTCAGCGCGCTTTTGTGCTGACGTTGCAAGCCCGCGAGCAGCACATCCGCCGGCAGAAAGCCACCTCGAACATCTGTTCCAACCAGAGTCTTATGGCGCTATACGTGACCATCTACCTCAGCCTCATGGGCAAGGAAGGTCTGCGCGAAGCCGCCGAGATGAGCTATGCCGGTGCTCACAGCCTCTGTGACAAGCTCCTCGCCACGGGCAAGTTCAAGCTCACCTTCCCCGATCAGCCCTTCTTCAACGAGTTCTGCCTCGACTATGACGGCGACCTCGACAAACTGCTTGAAGAAGCCATCGAATGCGGCTACCTCGCAGGCATTAGGGTTGGCGAGAAGACGCTTATGCTCGCCGTCACCGAGCAGCGCACACCCGAAGAAATTGACGAACTCTGCGAGATTCTTGCAAGAATATAGTCTGAGACACGAATAGGTGCAAACGTTCAAACACCAATGCGCAGAAATATGAACTCACAAATATGCAGAAATGACAAATTCACTAATACGCAGAAATATGAATTTCACCAATGCGCATAAATAAGCTCACAGAATAGTTCTATCTATGATAATTAGTGCGCAGTCGTGACCTTAATATTAGTGCGCATTCGTGAATCACCTATTAGTGCGCATTCGTGTATTTTTAATAGCAAGTATTGATTTCAAAGATTATGAATAGAACGTTATATGGTAATTTGATCTTCGAGCTATCGAAGAAAGGTCGCAGAGGTTACTCCCTGCCGCAGGACTACGACCGCACCCACACCACTGCCGAGCTGCCCGAGGCACTGCGCCGCAAGGAGGCTGCCCGGTTGCCGGAGTGCGACGAGCTGACTGTGGTGCGTCACTACACGAACCTCAGCCACAATAACTTCGGCGTGAACGACGGCTTCTACCCACTTGGCTCCTGCACGATGAAGTACAACCCTGTCATCAACGAGGAGATTGCCGCCATGAAAGCCTTCGCCGGTCTGCATCCCTTGCAACCCGCTGAGAGCTGCCAAGGTGCCCTTGAAGTCTATTTCAACCTCCAGCAGTCCCTCGCCGAGCTGGCTGGACTCAGCGAGTTCACGCTGAATCCCTGTGCCGGTGCCCACGGCGAACTGACGGGATTGATGGTTATCCGGGCGTATCATGAGGAAGTTGACAAGTTGACAAGTAAACAAGTTGACAAGTTGACAAGTAAACAAGTTGACAAGTTGACACCTGAAGCCAACATCTCGTCAACTCGTCAACTCGTCAACTCGTCAACTAACAAACGCACCAAAGTCCTCATCCCCGACTCCGCCCACGGCACGAACCCCGCCTCGGCCGCAGTCTGCGGCCTCGAAGTGGTGGAGGTCAAGAGCTTGCCAGACGGCACCGTGGATGTGGATCATCTGCGCCAGCTCCTTGATGAGATGGGGCCGCAGGTGGCAGCCATGATGATGACCAACCCCAACACCCTCGGCATCTTCGAGCCGCGCGTGCTGGAAATCACCGAGATGGTGCACAAGGCCGGTGGCCTGATGTACTACGACGGTGCCAACCTCAACGCCCTCCTCGGCGAGTGCCGCCCCGGTGACATGGGCTTTGATGTCATGCACATCAACCTCCACAAGACCTTCTCCACGCCGCACGGCGGCGGCGGCCCCGGCAGCGGCCCCGTCGGTGTCCGCAAAGGCCTCGAACAATTCCTGCCCACGCCACGGGTCAAGCAGGAAGCCCCCCCTTCGTCCCCCAAGGGGGACACAACACCGATGTTCTCTATTGA